>JAFRLO010000040.1 GCA_017431165.1 Eggerthellaceae bacterium | reverse complement strand
GGAGAAACCATCGTAAGGATAGAGGGGAATGATGCCGGTGATCTTGAGTTGATATCAATCGAAAATGAATATTACAAGTCTGAATTGCTTACAGCAACTGCATATACATATATCTACACCGATCGTTACCCTTCTCAACGCTTGAGCTGTATTCGGTCGTCGAATGCACCGAGAAGCCGGCGCCCTGCAGAGAGTTCCATGCCGCATCCTCGCCCATGCCGACCACGTAGGGAATCTCGATGTTCTCCTCGCCAAGGGACAGCACGTATGTGACTTCAGAACCCTTCTCCACGGTGGCCTTCGCTTCGGGGCTCTGGCTTATGATGTGATTCACCTTCACATCGGAAGAATACTTCGCTTCGCCGGCTTTCGCCTTCAAACCAACCTTCTCGAGAGCGGCCTGCGCTTCCGTTGCGGTCATGTTGGTCAAATCGGGCACCTCGACCTTTCCAGGACCCATCGAGACAACGAGATTGATCTTCTTGCTCTTCGGAGCACTGCTGTTTCCGGAAGGATCTTGGCTGATGACATATCCTTCTGCGATGGTCTCGCTGTTGTCTTTGGTGGTCTTGCCGACGGAGAAACCGGCGTCTTGCAAGATGACGACGGCTTCCTCATATGTTTTGCCGGTAACGTTGGGAACGGGGAAGGTCTCCTCGCGAGAGTTGCCTATCACGAAGATTAAGGCGAATGCGATCGCGATGGCGGCGATGACTATCGCGGCTATGGCGAACACCTTCTTGCGGTTTTTCTTGGGCTCTTCGGTTTGCTGAGTACCCTTGAAGATTCGCTCTTGCGAGCCGGTGGTTTGCCTGACGGTTCCGTTTCCGTTGATGAATCCATTCGTCATAACCGCCGTTTTATCAAGAGTGCTGACGGCTCCTCCGTCAGGGCTGACAGTCGAGATGACGGATGTTGCTGCAGTGCTGAACGAGCCCAATCCGCGAACCTGGCGTCCCATCAGATAGTCGTTGAGCGCTGTGCGCATGTCGCTTGCGGTCTCGAAGCGGTTGCGAGGATCTTTGCTTATGGCCTTTAAGACGATTGCCTCGAAGGTGGGGTCGATATCGGCCTTGCGTTGCCTCAAAGGCTGCGGTTGTTCGTTGACTTGCTTGAGCGCAACGCTTACGGCATCAGGACCATCGAAGGGCAGCGTTCCGGTCGCGGCCTCGTACATGACGATGCCGAGCGAATAGATATCGCTTGCGAAGGTGAGCTCTTTGCCCTGCGCCTGCTCAGGCGAGATGTAGTGAGCCGTTCCCAAAACAGAAGACGTTTGCGTCTTGACGGAGTTCTTGGCGCGCGCGATACCGAAATCCATGACCTTCACATTGCCATCTGGCTGGATCATGATGTTTTGCGGTTTGATGTCCCGATGCACGATATCAAGATGATGCGCTGCGGTGAGAGCCTGGCAAACCTGCATGCCGATTTCTGCGACCTTGCGTTGGTTGACAGCTCCACGCTGCTTGATGCATTCCTTCAGGTCGCTGCCGCGGACATATTCCATGACGATGAAATACGTACCGTCATCTTGGCCCCAGTCGTAGATGTTGACGATGTAGGGATTCTGCAAGTTGGCAGCGGATGCAGCCTCTTGACGGAAGCGCTGCGTGAATTCGGGATCGGCGGCGTATTGGGGAAGCATGATCTTGAGAGCGACGGTGCGACCCAAAACGATATCCTGAGCTTTGAAGACCTCGGCCATTCCGCCGATGCCGAGCCTTTCGGTTATCTGATAGCGACTGGCAATCAACTTGCCGATCATTGAATCGTTCACGCTCTCTCCTTATACACCATGCTGTACTACGCGCATGGCGCGCATACATTTTACAGGATACTCCTTTTAGAGCAATCCTTGCACCTCAAGTGCCGTTCTTAATACTTTTTCTGCCTTTTCGGCAGCCTCTCCGCTTTCTCCATCTTCAATGACGATGGCAATCGTGATGCTATGGCCGTCAACGCTTGCGGTTCCCACGAACCAGACGTTTTCGTTGCCATCGTCCTTCTCCGCAGTACCGGTCTTGCCGAATACGTCAGCACCGTCGATTTGCGCGGCATAGCCCGTTCCATGCTCAACGACACCGCGGAGAACATCTTTCACGCGGTTCGCTGTCTGGCTGCTCATCGCTTGCGTGAGCACGGTGCTTTGTGCTGTGTAACTTGGTTCGCCGTTACTGTTGCTGACGCTGTCGACAAGATAGGGTGTCATGATAGTGCCGTTATTGGAAACAGCACATCCGACGAGCGCCATCTCGAGAACCGTTACCTGAGGACCTGCTGGGCTCGGATGCGATCCAACGGGCATGCCTGCCGCCGCCCATGCTGTCTCCCATTGCGTCATCTCGCTTGCCCTGGGCATAAGCGAGGTCACGAGGGGCAGATTGTATTCGACGTCGGTGCCGAATAGGAATTTCTCAGCGCCTTTCACAAGCAGTTCGCGGCCGATTTCAACACCCAGCTGTCCGTACACGGTGTTAGATGAGACCTCGGTAGCCTCAGCGAGGGTTATCGCGCCGTAACCGACGTAATCGAAGTTGGAAACCTCTGCTCCGCCGATATCCATAGAACCAGGGGAGTCGAACAACGTGTCTTCGGCTGCGATGTCGTTTTCCAAGGCAATCGCAAGCGTGACGATCTTAAAGGTCGAACCAGGGGCGTACAGAGCCTGTGTTGCACGGTTGAATAAGGAGGAATCGGCGGAGCCGGTCTCGTGGGTGCTTTTCTCGAGGATATCCGTTGCGTCTGCTGCGTTATATGTTGGACCGCTTGCTAAGGCAAGCGTGGCACCCGTGTTCGGATCGAGCACGATGCACGCGCCCGTGCGGCCTTCTAAGGCATCCTGGGCTGCTTGTTGGATGGTGGAGTTGATGGTGAGCGTCACGTCGTTTCCGGGAGTGCCTGAACCACTCAGGGAATCGATTGCGTCATCCCAGCTAGCGAAGCTTGCCTTGCCTTTCAGCACGTCGTTGTAGGCGTTTTCAATGCCGCTCGTGCCGTACTGCATGGATGCATATCCAACTACGTGGCTCGCCAGGTCACCTGAGGGGTACTCCCTAACATAGATGCCCGAATCGGTCATCACGCTGCGTGCGAGCACTACTCCGTCATAAGTCGAGATAGTGCCGCGTTCGTTTTCTTGCTCATGAATCAGCGTGTGATTGTTGCCGGGAAGGTTCTGATAGTAGTCTGCGCGGATGATCATGATGTAGGTCAAGTTGGCGACCAAGGCAGCGAACAAAAGTGAGAACACGATCATGGTGCGGGTCAGGCGCTTTCCGAGCGAAATGCGTCCGAGCACGCTATTCGGGTGCGAGGAGGCATCGACAACGCGCATCTCGGTTTCAATGCCTGTTGCTTGGTCGCCGATGCGCAAGAGCAGTGCAAGCGAGATGAAACCGGCAAGAAGCGATGAACCGCCCTGGCTTACGAAGGGAAGCGTCAGGCCCGTGAGGGGAATGAGTTTCGTGACGCCGCCTACGATGATGAATGCCTGCAGGACGATCGTCGTTGTCAAGCCGGCTGCGGCAAGCGAGCTAACATCGGTGCGAGCACGAGAAGCAGTGACATAGCCCCTGATAGCGAAGCATAGGTACAGAAGCAGAACGGCACCGCCACCCAGCAAACCCATCTCCTCGGCGATGGCTGCGAAGATGAAGTCGCTTTCAACGACGGGGATGAGCGTCGAGAGCCCTTTTCCGATGCCGACGCCGATAAGGCCCCCATCTGCCATGCTGTAGAGCGCTTGGACGAGTTGATAGCCAGTTCCCGTGGGATCTTCGAAGGGGTCGAGCCATGTCTGCACGCGCACCTGCACATGCGAGAACGAGGAATACAGAACGACGGCCGCGATGGTTGCCAGAACAAATGCGATGAGCAGATACGAGTTCTTTCCCGAAGCGATGTAGAGCATGGACAAGAACACGAGGAAGAAGACTAGTGCGCTTCCAAGGTCTTTCTCGAAGACGACGATGACCATGGAAATGCCCCACATGACGAGCAAGGGGAGCAGTGTTCGGATGTCGGGAAGGTGGAGAGGACCGACCTTCCAAGTGAACACTGAAAGCATCTCACGGTTTTGCGATAAATACGAGGCTAAGAAAAGCACAATGGCTATCTTCGCCACCTCGCCTGGCTGGAATGAGGCAGGACCGATAGAGATCCAAATGCGGCTTCCGTAAATCTCCTGACCGAGGAACGGAATCATCGGTGCGAGCAAAAGCACGAGACCGACGAGCATGAGGGTGTATTTGTACGATGCGAGCCTATCCAGGTTGCGTACGACAGCAAGGACGATGATCATGCAGATGACGCTGACAAAGAACCAGAGCACCTGACGTGCTGCTAGCTCGGGTGCGAGACGCGTGATGAAGGCAATGCCTATCCCCGAAAGCGCGAAGGCGATTGGAAGGATTGCGGGATCGGCTCCGGGAGCGAGATAGCGGATTGATATATGAGCCAAAACGAAGGCTGCGAAGATCCCCACAGGGACAGCGAACGTACGAATGCCAAGTTCGCCGCCTTGCGTTATGGCGAGCATAACGAACATGAGGATGACAATAGGGGCCGCTGCGCAAAGCAGCAGCAGTTCCTGGGTGCGGCGTGTCATGAGGCATCCTCGGCAACAGAAGATGCAACGCTAGAATTCTCCGAAGAGGTCTGCGTTCCCGAACTGACCACGTTGTTCTTCTTGCTCTCTATCTCCTTCTCGTATGTCGCTACCAGGTCCTCAGCTGCATCGAGGCCGTTGACCTTGATGCCTTCGCCAGAGAGACGCGCGGCAACGCCGGGGGCGAGATCGTGCGTATTAATGGCCGTGACGCGTTCGAGATGGTCGAATCTATGTCCGAACAACTCTCCGTTCACGCCCTTGTAAATGGCAACCTTACCCTCGTTATCTGCGAGGTACGCGGAGTTATCGATCCATGCGAATACGCCGAATCCTGCTCCTGCAAGCACGAGAATAAAGGCGAGGAATACGATGATTGCCGTACGCCGGGACTTTTTTCGGGCACGATCATGGTGTGAGGAGTCCGAACCGATGTCTATGACGATGGCAGTGATATTGTCGGGACCTCCTGCATCGAGCGCCTCTTGGATAAGCTGCTCGGCACATATCTGCGGGTCATCGTAGCGGGCGAGCGCCTGTTCTATAGCAGATCGTTCTACAACGCTCGATAAGCCATCGGAGCATAATAGCAAACGATCGTTGTCTTGCACGTTCAGCTCGTATAGGTCCGGCTGCGTATACAGGCTGCTGCCAAGTGCTCGCGTGATGACCGATCGGTTGGGGTGGATGCGCGCCTCCTCCGGCGTGATTTGTCCCGAATCGATCATGTCGGCCATCAGACTGTGATCGCGTGTGAGTTTATGGAGCGTTCCTTGGCTGAAAAGGTATGCACGCGAGTCCCCTACTTGGGCGATGACGAGCCGGGTGTCTTTGAGAATGGCTGCGGTCATGGTGGTGCCCATGCCTTCTCGCCCGCGCCCGTCTTGCGCCGCTTTGATGATCTCCATGTTCGCATCCTCGATGACTGCACCGAGTGCTTGGGCATCGGGTGTGCGAGGTGCGTGCTGGCGAAGCATTTGGATGGCGATTTCGGAAGCGATTTCGCCGCCTTCGTGTCCTCCCATGCCGTCTGCGACGGCAAACAGGGGAGCAGAAGCAAGCAAGCTGTCCTCATTGTGGTCTCGAACGCAACCGACATGCGTGCAGCTTCCGAATCTGATCCTGCTGGAGGAGTGTGTTCTTTCGATATGCTGGGTCACTAGGCGAACCTGACTCGAATCGAGACGTCGCCGACGTTGACGACATCGCGGTCGCGAAGAGCGACAGGACTGGTGATGCGGCGACCGTTGACTGCCGTGCCGTTCGTGGAGTTAAGGTCTTCCACAAACAAATCCTGGCCCATGAGCGTGAAACGTGCGTGACGGCCGGAAACATAGCTCGCTGCGATGACGATGTCGGCACCGGGACTGCGACCGACGATGACCGGACCGTTGACGCCGATGGAGACGCCGCGCAGTTCCTTGGGACCTTGCTCAACGGAGATCGTCCACGCCTTCTCTTTCGCACGCTGGCCTTTAACGAGGCCAATTCCCGTTTTCATGATGGCAAACAGGAAAAGATAGAGAAGGGCGACGAGTAAAAGGCGGCCGATTAGCAGAGCGATATCAATCATTATCTTGCCGTTCTGTGCTCGTTATGCAAAGCGGAAAACGTAGTTGCTCAGTCCAATGGTGATGCTGTCGCCGTCGCTTAGAGCGCAGGCGCTTATCTCGCAACCGTTCACGAAGGTTCCGTTGGTTGACTTAAGGTCGGTAATCGACCAGAAACCCTGTGGCTCGAGGCGCAGCTCGGCATGTTGACGGCTGGCGTTGATGTCGTTCACGATGATGTCGTTCGTGGTGTCGCGGCCGACGGTAATGGAAGGCTTGTCGTCCAAAAGCAGGAACGTTTGGTTTGTCGCCATGTCGATCAAGCGCGCTTGCGATGTATCTATGGGAGCCTTGCCAACTGGGGCCGCTGGAGCAGGCTCACCTTGCCATAACGGCTGCTTTTGCTGAGCAGGAGCTTGTCCCGCTGCACTGGCTTTTGCTTGGGGAAGGGGAATTCCGTAGCGCTCGTATTCTTCCTTGCGAAGCTGCTCGACGATGGGCGCGGCGACGATTTCTGCTATGACCTCGAATTTTCCGCGACGCAAATCGTTATCGACGATGAAGCGGACAAGAGGCGCTCCATCGGTGATCAATCCTGCATCTGCCGCTTTGGTGGCAAGATAGGTTTCGGTTTCGCCGGCAAGCGTCGGGTAATAGCCGAAGAAGCGCTCATCGTCGTCGGGATTGACCAAGACCGTGTACAAGGTGGGAGCATATTGCTTCCCCGCACCGACCATCCGCTCGCGCTTCATTTGCTTTTCGGCTTTTTTGGCGATTTGAACAGGAGATATTGGTACGTCGAACATTTTTTCTGCTGCGTTGTCGAACGCGTCTTCCATTTTATCTTCGAATTTTGAGAAAAGTCCCATACCCATTCCTCTGAACGATACAACACTTCAAAAACTTATCTTGCCATACTTGTGCGTTTTGGAGCTCTCACTCTATGCAATTCCCACGTAAAACCTACGGTTTGCCATCGGAATCTCCATGAAGCGGCGTTTCTATGCGCACTAACATGGACGGCTGGGCACTGCGGGGAGGCTAAAAGCATCCTGATAACCAAAAAAAGAGGCGGAGAAAACCCGTTTCCCGGGTTTTTGGGCGGCTAGGCGTGCCTGATGCGTCCGTAAACGGTCACGCTTGACGATGATCATTCGTGGAAGGTTGCAAAAACGTAAAAAAGATTTTGGATTTTTTGCCTTTAGCGCGCCAACTACGCTACAATAGCGGAACCAACATTTCAGCCATTTTGGCAGCATCTCTACTCTAAACTTCCCACGCTGTCAGCCGCAGCAATGCGCGGCTTAAATGTGTTTCCATTCCTTTTTTAGGAAGCGGGGGAGCTTGGCAGAGCGTGAACATACAAAATCGCATGTCAGCGTGGTAGTCGCTATCGCATGCGCGGTGTGCCTGGCAGCAGTGCTGGGTTGCCTTTTGTTGTTCAATTCCGTTTCCGCGCATGCAGGTTCCGAAAGCACCACGTTCGGCATCGGTGATGCGCAGGTCTCAACGACATCTTCAGTTGCAGTACTTGCTCGTCCCGTACAGCAGAAGTGCGAGGAAGCGAGCATTTCGGAATCGATCTCTTTGACGTATGGTACTACACGTAGCATCTCGCATGGCGTGCAATCCATTATCGAGAAGAAGGAAGCCGAGCGTCGCGCTGCCGAGGAGGCCGCTCGCATAGCCGAGCAGGAGCGCATTGCCGCAGCCGAAGCGGCGAAGGCGCAATCTGCTGCTGAAGGCTTAAGCGCACTTTCCGACGTTGATTGGAGCATCGGCAAGACTGCGTTCATCGAAGAGTGGGCAGAGCGCATCGATGCGTACCTTTCCGGCTCGCCTCTTGCAGGTCAGGGTGTGACCTTCGCGGCTGCCGCATGGGAGAACGGTGTTGATCCCCGCTGGTCGCCCGCCATCTCCAATACCGAGAGTTCCAAGGGCTCGAATTGCTTCTTGCCATATAACGCGTGGGGCTGGGGCTCTTCGAGCTTCTCTTGTTGGGAGGATGCCATCAATGCTCACGTTGCCGGCTTGGCATCCGGCTATGGATATACCATTTCCGTGTGGGCCGCACAGAAGTATTGCCCGCCGAATTATTCCAACTGGTTCTCCAATACCTTATCTGAAATGTCCCGCATCTAATCTTGCGTTCGCGGAGCGTATAGGGGGCTATCTTGAGCAATGTAATCGTTGTCGGATGTGGACGGGTCGGTTCGCAGCTCGCAAGCATGCTTTCCGATAATGGCGATAACGTCAGCGTCGTCGACAGGGATCCCGAATCTTTCACGAATCTTGGCCGTAATTTCAATGGCTCGATAATCACGGGCACGGGCTTTGACGAGGCTACCCTTCGCAAGGCGGGCGTGCTGGACTGCGATGTTGTAGCTGCAGTCACTCAATCCGACAATACGAATCTGATGATTGCCGAAGTCGCCGAGCGCCTGTTCGGCGTGGAGCACGTCATCGTGCGCCTTTACAACCCCGATCATGAGCGTGCCTACATGCAACTCGGTATGGATTATGTGTGCGGCACCTCGCTTGTTGCAGAAGAGGTTTTCTCGAAAATCATCTCGGGTCGCGGATCGCATCTGGACACATTCGGTGATTACGAAGTTCTCCGATTCTCTCTCGATTTGAGCTGGACGGACAGGCACAGCATCCGCGTAGCCGATATCGAACATGACCATGACGTTCGCATCATCGCGTTCGAGCGTTCGGATGGTTCGGCGAACTCCATTCCTGGTATGGATTCGGTCCTATACCATGGAGACACCGTGCTTGCATGTGTGCACCATAACTATATCGAGGATTTCTCTAAGCTCATCCAAGACTAGCGCGCTAAGCGCTTGAGGGTTGCCCACGCCTTCTGCTTGTCCGGCATTGAGTCTAGCATCCCCTGAAACGAGGAAAATGCCACAGTGGCTCGTCCTGCTATGCGCGAAAGGTCGAACAAGGGTATTTTCGTGCGAAACGCCTCGCTGAGAGCGCGTGCGGATTCTTCATCGGCTGCGATAAGAATCGCCGGATCGAGAAGCTCTATAAGCTCGAGCAGTTGTTGCGCCGAAAGGGGCGCGCCTGCCTCCGCTGATGCGTCGACAAGAGCGATGAACGTGCATGCGCGAGAGCCGTAGCCAAGTTTTTCCATGGACGCTTCAAGGGCGTTTCGTGCCACTCCGGAAAGATCATTATTGCCAACGACGCATATGAAACCATCGCGATTACCGTCCAAATGACGCGCGTATAGGGTCCATGCTCTATCAATGGCATGATAATACATGTTACTGTTTGCGGAATTATTCACACCGCTCCTTAATGCGTCTGTTCATGCGGTCGGTTTCCTATCATAATAGCAAACAACAAACGGCTTCTAGAAGGGAGTAGTTGCCATGTGCACCAATGGAGTGAACACGGGACAATTCGAGCAGATGATCGATCAGATCAGCGACCATATCAAATTAGAGCGCCGTTGGACGCATACGCTGGCCCATCAAGCCGAAGACGCAAGCTTCCAAAATGTGTCCGACAAGCTGCATGAAGCACAAGCCCTGCTCGATGACGTGCGTGCTTTGCTTGATGACGCGAAGGACGCCTTGGAAGACGACGCCGAAGCAGTAGCCGGCGTGACGGTGAATTTGGTGTAGCATGAGTAATGAGCTGATGCGGTTTTCGGTGGCTATGCCCGAGGACCTATTGATTCGCTTCGACAGCTTGGTCGCTCGACGTGGGTTGGCTAAAAATCGTAGCGAGGTCGTACGCGACCTTGTTCGCGATGCCCTCGTCGAGGAGGATTGCGCGATTCCGGGAACCGAGGTTCTCGGTACGTTGACGATAACCTTCAACCATCACTCAAGCGACCTTCAAGAAAAATTGCATGCTATTCAGCATGATTATTTCGAATACATCATCTCGTCCATGCACGTGCATCTCGATGCGCACAATTGCCTCGAGGTCATCGTGTTGCGTGGCGAAACGGGCCTGGTCCAAGATATCGCGAACCTGATCTTGGGCACCAAGGGCGTCAAAAACGGAAAGCTGGTTGTTACAACTACCGGTGGACACATCTAAGGGAGCCTGATCATGGATACGACGGTCATGCTTGGCCATGGCAGTGGCGGAATCATGATGAAGCGCATTATCGACGAAGTGTTCTTCGCTGCCTATGGAGATGATTATCTGCTTAAAGGTGACGATGCCGCTGTCCTGCCCGTTCCTGCCCCTGGACAGCGCTTGGCATTCTCGACCGACAGCTTCGTTGTCACGCCCCATTTCTTCCCAGGTGGCGATATTGGGCGTTTGGCCGTATGCGGAACCGTAAACGATGTGGCAACAAGCGGTGCGAAGCCGCTATATCTTAGCTGCGGGTTCATTTTAGAAGAAGGTTATCCTATTGAGGATCTGCGTCGCATTTGCGAAAGCATGGCAAAGGCCGCACGCGAGGCGGGTGTGGCCATCGTGACGGGTGATACCAAAGTGGTTAACAAAGGCCATGGTGACGGCGTGTTCATCAACACGAGCGGTGTCGGGCTGATTGATGAAGGAATCGAGCTCGGTGGCGCCTGCATTCAGCCTGGAGATTCGATTCTGGTCAGCGGTACACTCGGCGATCATGGTATTACGATCATGAGTTGTCGAGAAAACCTCGGATTCAGCGCCGATATACAAAGCGATGCCGCTCCTTTGAATCATCTTATTGCGCGCGTACTTGAAGCAGCGCCCCATACACGCGTCTTCCGCGATCCTACGAGGGGAGGATTGGCGAGTACGCTCAACGAGCTTGCCGGGCAAGCTCATGTCGACATGACGATAGAAGAGGAATCGGTACCTGTGAAGGATGCCGTACGCGGAGCATGCGAGATGCTCGGATACAACGTCATGCAAGTTGCCAACGAAGGAAAGATGGTGTGCATCGTTTCCTCAGACGAGGCAAAGGCGGCGCTCGAGGCCATGAAGAGCGATCCTTATGGCATTGATGCGGCCATTATCGGAACGGTGTCTGAAGCCCAACCCGAGCGCGGTCCGAAAGTGTTTCTGCGTAATGCGTTTGGCGGCAAGAGCATCCTCGACATGCTTGTTGGAGAGCAGCTTCCGCGTATCTGCTAAGCGCGAAATCGCGTGGTTCTTGCCGTTGGTCGGTTGATTAAACGGTAATTTCACATAAGTTGATAAATGGTCTTGCAAACACGTCGATATATGGTATCTTGCGCGCAGAATGAACTAGGGAGAATCATTACCGAGCGATAGGAGCGTATCATGTCCCATCCGATTATCGATACCGACGAGTGCATTGGTTGCAGCATTTGCGTTGACAGCTGCGAAGAAGGCGTTCTGGAGATCGTTGGCGGCGTTGCCGATGTCGTGAACGACGATTTGTGCATCGCATGCGGCAACTGCATGGAAGAATGCCCCATGGGCGCGATCACGGATATCATCGAGGATTAAAACTCCGCTACATATTCGACAATATAGTGAGAAACGGCGCTTTACGCGCCGTTTCTGTTTTTATGCTCACGGATTATTAGCTATCATAATGCGTAGTACATGGTGTCTGATTTGCCATTCAGGGAGCTTTAAAGCCGAATACGAGGAGGGTTCTGATGAGTTGGAAAGATACGCCGCAACCTATCGCGCAAGACCTCATAGCAGAAACCATAGAAGCCGATTTCGTGGTGGTCGGCGTTGGTGTGGCGGGTGCCATTGCGGCAACCAAAGCCACAGAGCTCGGTCTTAAAACGGTGGCAATCGACTCCCGCAGCATCATGTCGCGTGGTCCTCACTGGATCGGTGCATTCAATTCGCGCAAGATGCGCGAGGCCGGTATCATCCACGATAGGGCTACGGTGGTCAACGATCTCATGTGGCATGCGAATTATTGTGCCGACCAGCGTCTCATCCAGCTATGGTTCGATCGCAGTGGCGAGATGATGGATTGGTATACCGACCTCGTCGAATCGACAGGCGAGCTTGTCGTTGCCATTGAAACCGCCCAAAAGGATACAGGCGGCCTTCATATGAGCCCGGCAACGGGGCACGTACCATGTCTCGCTCCGTTCGTTACCATGGGTCCGAATGAAACGGGGCTATGGCGTGCAAGCAACATTCTTCTCGATCATGCTATCGAGCTTGGACTCGACCTCCGGTGGAGCACTCGCGCCGTTCAGCTTCTCCAAGATGAGGATGCCCGCATCGGCGGCGTCATCGCACAGGACGCAGATGGGAACTACTTGAGAATCAACGCAAGCAGGGGCGTCATCCTGTGCACGGGAGGCTATATCGCGAATGCCGAGATGCGCCACGATCTTAATCCGATCCAGGATGCCTCAACGACGGCGCTTAGGGGTGCTACCGATCGCCACGTTGGCGATGGCATCAAGATGGCAACATGGGTAGGGGCAGGTATGAGCGAACTGCATTGGTGGATGGACAACGATCGAGGTCTGCCCGACGGATCGAATTTCACACCAGGAAGCCAACCGTGGTTGCGTACCGACTGCTATGGCAATCGTTTCTGTAACGAGGATGTCCCTTACGACTACGGCGCGTATGTCGGCTCTCTTCTGCCGAGCCATCGTTTCTGGGAGATTTTCGATTCTGATTATTGGGCGCAAATGAGAAGCTTCGAGACAACCATCTGCTCGCGAGCGTATCCCAAAGCGGGAGCGATTAATTCGGAGAAAGTCGCGCAGAGCGCCGAGGAGTTCTATCATCGGTTCATGGAGCCAGTGCTCAAGAAAGGCTTCATGGTGACGGCGCAAAGTATCGAGGAACTTGCCGAAGCTATGCTCTCAGTTGACGACCGTATGGATGCCGCAACGCTTAAGAAAACCGTTGAGCGCTATAACGAGTTGGCCCATAAGGGCGTCGACGAAGATTTCGGGAAGCTTCCGCGCCGTCTGCTGCCGATTGAGAAGCCGCCTTACTATGCAGTATGGGTTGGAGGCTCTGCCATCTGCAATCTAGATGGGTTGCGCATCAACGAACGTATCCAAGTACTCAACACCGAAGGGGTTCCTATCGAAGGGCTCTATGCTGCAGGAAACGATGCCGGTGGCTATTTCGGCATGAGTTATCCTTGGTACTATGCAGGATGCGCCTGCGGTTTTGCGACTACGTTCGCGTATTTGGCCGCTATCGATGCTGCCCGTGCGCTTAATTAGGTGCAAGCGGAAAGCATAAGAGACAGTTTGCTATGTAGGCTTCGACACAAAATATCAAATAGGTAAGACGATGAGTAGATCCGAAGAAGCGAGTAAATTCGAAGCTGCTTTGAGGGCGCTTGGCAACGACCACTTCACCAGTGTGCCTGCAGCAATGGCGCGCTTGCGGGAATGCGCGGCGGCGAAAGAAGAGCCATACGTGATTCCTGAGGGCGACTATGAAAGCGATGTTCGCATTGATGTTGATGATGGTCGCCAGACAATCGTATTCGAGGGCTCCCAGTCGACACGGCACATCGTGATCTCAATCCATGGCGGAGCGTTCATCAGCCAGGTTTCTCCATATCATGTTGCCTTCTGCGATCGCCTAGCAGCAGAAGCAAACGCAACGGTTCTCTCTCCTGTGTATCCCCTTGCTCCAAACCATACGTATCAAGAGGCTTTCCTGCAGCTTGGTCATTTATATAACGCGGCGCTCGCGTCGGGCAAGCCTGTCGTTCTTATGGGGGATTCGGCTGGCGGGGGTCTTGCCGCTTCGTTTTGCATGTATTTAGCGCAAGAGCATCTTCCAAAGCCGACATGCGCAGTGCTCTTCTCCCCATGGGTCGATGTTTCGATGTCGGGCGATTACGATGAGCTTTTAAAGGTTGATCCGATGCTCGGCGTAGACGGGTTGCGTTGTATTGGAGAAGCGTGGGCAGGGGAGACGCCAACAACGGATTGGCGCGTGAGTCCGTTGTTCGGCGACATGGCATCGATGCCCCCGACAACGCTCTTCGTGGGAACCCATGAGATTTTCTATGCTGACGTTACGGCATTTCGTGACAAGCTTGAAAAGGCAGGCATTAACGTTCGGCTTATCATCGGACAGGAGATGAATCACATCTGGCCGTTCTTTCCGATTCCGGAAGCGGAAACCGCTTTCAAACAAGTTCTTGAAGTGCTTGAAACGTATTAAAGAAGCCAGCTAAAGATACAAGCAAAGGGGAGCTGTGATGAGCTCCCCTTTCTTTTCAATATGGAAAATGGGAAAAAAGAAAGCGCCAGAGGCGCTCGATTCTTTTCTCCGTTCGGGTGAGTCACCCGCAAACATGCGGGCGAACTCACAAAAACAGATGTGTCTACAGCATCGGAACGATGGCGATGACGCCGAGGCAGACAGCCAGGCAAGTACCAAGTGCGGCGCGGGTGATGATGGCTTCTTCGCCATTTGCGTTCTTGACGAAGGTGTGATGCATCATAACGATTGCGAGCACGAAAAAGAAAGCGATAACTGAAAATGCGATTACTGCGGTCATGGGATCTCCTTCCGTGAGTGATGTGCTTTAACTGCATATTAGTATAGCAAAAATGCATAAATGTATGACGTATTAGCAATCCGAGTGGCATGAAATAAACGGCAAAAGTACGAAAAACCGCAGTTCAGAGGTATAAACGGCTAGAAAATGGGGATAAACGGCATAATTGTCTAAAATGCTAAAATGCATAAAATTGCAAGAAAGAGGCCGTTCGCCGTAGACGTTCTGCCATTCACAGCCTAAATAGTATCGTTCGCCTGGAAGAGTATGCCGTTCACCGGGATAAATGTGGCGCAAGAAAATGGTATTTTCCCAGTTCAGAAGCCTGCTGATGCACCACTAATACCGAATAGTATGACATAGTACTGCATAGTATTAGATTGAACGCTATCGAAATACGACCTGCAAGCTTACACCGTGGCGTGTGCCACGTGTGGCGCATGACGTATAATGAAGTCAATCGCCAGCGAGGATAGGAATCTTTATCATGCCAGAGCAATCATACGAAACACTCGACTTTGACATCACCGAACGCTTGGCCGAAATCGTCGGGGTCAACAGCGTTAAAGTCAATGAGCCCATGAGCGCGCACACTACGTTCAAGATCGGCGGTCCTGTCGAATGGTTCGTAGAGCCTCAATCGATCGACCAGATACAAAGCATCATGCGCTTCTGCAACGGGTATAGCATTCCCGTACATGTTATGGGTTTGGGTAGCGATGTTCTCGTATGTGATGAGGGCATGCTCGGCGTTGTGGTGCAGACCGCCGCTCATTTCAAGCAGATTTATGTGGAAGGCACTGTAGTGCATGCGCTCGCAGGTGCGAGCAACGAAGATGTGGCAGCAGCTGCTCAGCGGGCAGGATTGACGGGCTATGAGTTCGCAAGCGGAATCCCCGGAACTGTCGGTGGAGCTGCAATCATGAATGCGGGTGCCTACGATGGCGAGTTCGCACAAGTCGCTATATCTGTGCTTTGTCTCGCTCCATATGGGAGCATCGTCGAGATTTCGGCTGAGCAGGCAAAGTGGTCGTATCGCCATAGCATGATGGCCGATGAGGGCTATATTGTGCTTGGTGTTCGGTTACAGCTTGCACCAGGGGATCCCGATGAGATTCAGGCGCGCATGGATGATCTGGCGAAACGGCGTGCCGAAAAACAGCCGCTTGAATTGCCAAGCGCAGGAAGCACATTCAAGCGCCCTGAGGGGTACTATGCCGGAGCGCTTATCCAAGATGCGGGTATGCAAGGGCATTCTCATGGAGGCGCTCAAGTGTCAACGAAGCATGCGGGATTCGTCGTGAACACGGGTGGTGCAACCGCCCAAGATGTTTGCTGGGTCATCAGCGATGTGATGGATGCCGTGAAAAAGAACTCTGGAGTTAATCTCGAACCCGAAGTCAAGTTCTGGTGCTAGTCAGAGAATCGCGGGGCAAAGAGCTAAAATGTTGTATGCAAAGCACGTTTGTCAATATAGAATAAGCAAGTTAATGAATTAACGGCGACATAAGGCAAGAGGAAAAGAATCGATTATGGCAAACAAAGTTAATGCCGCTAAGAAAAAGGTTCGCAAAAACGAAAGAACACGTTACGAGCGCGTTGTCCGTCATCGTCAAGTGCTCGAACGGGAAAAGTACGTCGAAAAGGCACTTGCCCGTACGTGCAACATCTACTTCGTGTGCTTCTTGTTGGCGGTTGTTCTTGTGGTGGGGGCGACGATCTGGGTATTCGTCGCTGGTGGAAACAACATGCTCCTTCTCGGAATAAACGTGGCGGTCGGAATCGTACTCGTGCCATTGTGCATCTATCAGTACAACCAGTACCACCACATGGCGGAAGAGGTCGCAATGGCGCGCCAGGCTTCAGGGTTCCGCTTTCCGGAGGACTATTCTGCTCGTACTCGCCAGGCGCGTGACAGGGTTGCTGGCGTTCCAGGAGACTATTCCAGGGCAACGCTGCTCTATGCTGGCGTGACGATCATCGCTGTAGCTGTCGGAATATATCTGTTCTCGACGAGTGCGCACCTCACGCAAAGCCTTACCTCGCTGCTACTCGTCGCTGCGGTCTTTGTTGTTGCAGTGATAGCGTTCGTCATGTTCTTGTTCAACTTGCTGAATTATCTCGATGCAATCGCTCTTCAGAGGGCTCTCGTTAAGATTGAGCAGGATGCCGAAGCCGAGTTCGGGCAAAAGCGCGAAGTGTATGTGGCGCAAGAAGACAGCGAAGGCGGTGAAGATGCTGCTGCTGCCTACGATGAGGCAGAAGATGTCGTTGATCAGGCCGCCGATGAGGTAATCGAACAGGCTTAAGGGTTGTAAAACGATTGTCAAACCAGGGTGGCGCAAGAGAAAAAAATAATTGACAATTAGTAGATATAGTCTTATAGTTGTGGCAGTCTAAAACACAAGCGAGGAGCTGGATTCTATCCAGCTCCTTTGCTGTTTGGGGGATTACGCATATTGCATAGCGCCAGTCAGGCCTCTCATCAATGCTTTTTGCAATAAACGCGCTATACTGCTCATGCGTATCGTGGAGCTTGAAAGCTCCATTGTTTTTGTATGAGCATCGGAAAGAAGAAATCTGTGAAACGAGAAGATATCCGCAACGTTGCGATTATCGCCCATGTTGATCATGGCAAGACGACAATCGTCGATCGTTTGCTTTACACTGCAGGCGTGTTCCGCGAAAACCAACAGGTTGCTGCTCAGTTTCTGGACAGCAACGACCAAGAGCGAGAGCGCGGTATCACAATCCTTTCGAAGAACATCTCCATCACGTATAAGGACGTGAAAATCAACGTCATCGATACTCCCGGCCATGCGGATTTCGGCGGGGAGGTCGAACGCGTGCTGAATATGGCAGATGGCGCGTTGCTTATCGTCGATGCGTTCGAAGGGCCGATGCCGCAGACACGTTTCGTGCTGCGTCACGCGCTCGAGCAAGGCCTGCGCATCATTGTCGTGGTGAACAAGATCGATCGTCCCGGTTCTCGTCCTCAAGAAGTTGTCGATGAGGTGTTCGACCTGATGGTCGAGCTCGATGCTTCCGACGAGCAACTCGATTTCCCCATCGTGTTCACAAGTGCCATGCATGGATATGCTCGTTTCGAGCCGGAAGATGACAACATGAACATGATTCCGTTGCTCGACACCATCGTCAATGAGGTTCCAGCACCCGAGTGCGATCCTGACGGTCCTATTGCCTTGCAGATCTGCACGGTTGATCACAGCAGTTTCGTTGGTCGCATTGGCGTTGGCCGCCTATCTTCTGGTTCAATCAGCAAAGGCCAGCAGGTTTTGGTCATTAAAAACGATGGAAACCGATACGGGGCTCCGATTAAACAGGTGTTCACGTTCGAGGAACTTGGCAAAAAGGAGCAGAAGACCGTTACGGCGGGCGACATCGTTGCTGTCGTAGGCGTTGACGATGCGGATATCGGTGATATGGTTACAAGCAAAGATAACCCAGTCGAGCTTGCGCCGATCAAGGTCGAGGAGCCTACGATGGCCGTTGTGTTCGAGGCATCGACAAGTCCGCTTGTCGGCCGCGAGGGAGACATCGTCGGGTCGCGTCAGCTGCGGGAACGTTTGATGCGCGAGAAGGAGAGCAACATTTCCATGCGCATTACCGAGCTCGAAGATTCGACTGGCATCGAGGTTGCAGGGCGCGGTGTCTTGCATCTTTCGGTCTTGATGGAGACCATGCGTCGCGAGGGGTTCGAGTTCCAGGTCGGCAGACCGCGCGTCATCATCCGCGAAGATGAGAACGGCAACAAGCTCGAACCCATCGAAGAAGCGACTGTTGACGTGCCGGGAGAGTATGCCGGCAAGGCTATCGAGGTGTTTGGCAACGCGGGCGGCGAGATGCTCGACATGCACTTAAAGCATGAGCAAACACACCTTGTATTCAAGATTCCCACGCGCGGCACGATGGGCCTTAACACGCGCCTGATGAACGCAACGCATGGGGAAGCGACCATGTTCCATCGCTTCAGCGAATATGGCCCTGTACGCGGGGAGATGTCGGGTCGCAAGAACGGGTCGATGATAAGCATGACGACGGAAAAGAGCGTCGCATATGCGCTCGATACGCTACAGGAACGCGGACGTCTCTTCATTGGACCTGGTGAAGACTGCTATGAGGGCATGATCGTCGGAGAGTCAGCCAAAGAAGGCGATATGGTCGTTAATGTCGCACGTAGCAAACAGTTGGGCAATCAGCGTTCAAGCGGTGCTGATAAGGCAATTCAGCTGACTCCGCCGATTACGTTTACGCTTGAAGAGGCGCTTGAGTATATCGAGGATGATGAGTTGGTCGAAATCACGCCGAAAAACATCAGGTTGAGGAAGCGTTTGCTGAGCGCGAGCGATCGTCGCAAAGCGAACAAGGCCTAGCGGAAAGGCAAGTTTGCTCTTGTTACCGAGGGCATGCTGATATATACTTCACTATTGCTGCGCGCTCGGCATACGGGTGCAAGCAGCAGACGACTTACGCGGAGAGATGTCCGAGCTGGCCGAAGGAGCACGATTGGAAATCGTGTATGCGCCGAAAGCGTATCTGGGGTTCGAATCCCCATCTCTCCGCCACTTTTCCACTCAATAGCACATAGGTTGTGCCACATATGGAGGGATGGCAGAGTGGTCGAATGCGGCGGTCTCGAAAATCGTTATACCGATATTCTCGGTATCTAGGGTTCGAATCCCTATCCCTCCGCCAGATATGCTACGGCGCCCCAAGAGAGGCGCCGTTTTCGTTTTCCTGTCAAAAACATTCCGATGAAGCATCGGCCTGGCTGTAGCGAACCGTCGTGTGCTAGAGGCTTACATAGTACGGAACGCTCTTAGGGATATTATTTTTCACGACATCGAGCGATGCGACATAGGCGGTAAGGTACTTGGTGAGCGCATCCGAGGAGCTGTTTGCGGTCATTGTTGAGCGGACATAATCAACGAGCCCTTCTGGCATCTCGTCGATGCTCGAGATCTTTTCGGGGCTTGTGAACTTGTCGGTGCATTTGATGATATGGATGCCGTATACGCTCTTTACCAGACCGCTGATTTCTCCTACTTCCAGCTTGTCAAGTGCATCGGTGTATTCGGTGATGAAGCGACTTGCCTTATCCCAACCAACATCGCCGCCATTTGCTCCCGAACCATCGATGGAGTAGGTCTGTGCTGCTGTCTCGAAATCGAGCGAGCCGTCGTTGAGCTGTTCGAGTACGGTTTTCGCCGTGTCGGTATCCTCACTGCTGAAAAGGATGTGCGAGCTGCGTTTTGCCCCATCGAAGCGGTTCAGATACATGTTGCAGTAATTAAGAAGCTGATCTTCCTCCGAAGCAGGCGTTTCAGCTTCGATTGCTTTGGTCAGGTCTTCTGCTAGAAGTGAGCGTTCGATGTTCTCGCGATATTCGTCTTCGGACATGCCGACCGCGTCGAGCGCTTTCTTCCATTCCTCATCGGAGCTGTACTTCGACTTGACGTCGTTTACGTATCCGTCGATGACGTCGGGCGCGATGGAGATGCCCCTTTCGGTGGCAGCGAGTTTGATAGCTTCTTGCTCTACGTAAATGTCTATAACGGCACTGCGCAAGGATTCGGGGGTATAACCTGAGGACTTCATCCAGTTCTTCCAGTCAGAATCCTTGGTCAAACCGTACGCTTCACGGAATTGCTCGATATACGTGGTGACCTTGTCTTCCGGGATTGCAACTCCATTAACGGTTGCGGCGGTGCCGCCCGTCAAACCCCCCGAGCACGCAGTCAATCCCAACACGCACAGTGCTGTTACGCCGATGGTGCACAAAAAGCGCCTTACGCCCTTAGCCTTCATGGTTGCCTTTCTCGCGACTTCATAGAAGTATCTGCTCTGCAAAAGCATACGGATGAATTGTGCCACAGCCTGATGCCGCTCGCGCATCATGCACAATGTGACCACATTCGATTCACATGAAATGGAAAAGCGTAGCGAAAAAATGCACATCATCTGGGTTTTTGCGCGTTTTTGATATTGTTCTTGACTTGTGAGTAAGTTTATGTGAAATGTATATTAAATGAGCAGGTTTATATGAAGTGAACTTTAAAGTCTGCATCATCTTGCCTGCACTTTAGGCACAAATGCTTCTCCCATTGATATGTTCTACAGGCCGGAAGGGGGGGCTATTACTTATGGCATTGTCGTCCGAGAAAAAAGAAAGCGAAAATACAGCACAAGAGACCATCAAACTTAGCACCTCTACAAGTCGTTTGCTGGTGTTTCTCAAAAAACACGTGGGCAACGATGGGCTTTCGATATATGCCAAGCACGAATTAGCTTTGCTGCTTGGAACCAGCGAAAAGACGATTACGCGCTCGATACAGAAGCTCCTTCGCGCAAAGGCGATTGTTGTAGTTCCCCGTTACGATGAAGATGGCGGTCAGCTCGCGAACGCCTATCGAGTCGTCGAAGATTTCGAATACACAGTAGAATCTCGTGGCCGCAAAGCAGGGAAGGCGATTCAAGAATAGTCCGCGAAGTGGTATAGTGCACCACGTGTTGGCGGGACGTATCCGACGACGGCGCGACTGCGCCGTCGCTTTGTCGATTCACAGATCGCCGCAACGATATCAAGCTACGCAACCATCCGAAAGGACCATCTAGCCATGGCAGAAAGACTTATTGAAAACAATTCGACCGAGATTCCCGATTTCCCCGAGTTGCTCGAACAAGTGCTGCTCTTTACCCTCGACGAAGCCAAGGAGAAGATCGAGCAGGAGGGTGAGGTCGTTCCGTTCTCGGTGCTCGTCATCAAAGACAACATCTTCATCGAGACGCATCCGGGAGAAAATCCGGAGATGTGTTTCGCACAGGCGCAGCGTACCGTTGCAGGCGCCCGTGGGGCCGATGCGTATGCGTTCTGCTATGACGGATATGCGGATACGGATGCTGGCCAGAAGGACATGCTGATTGCAGAAGGTGGCCTTCCGGGTGAGGATGTGGGCTATGCGGTTGGCTATCTGTATACCCTGAAAGCAGATGGGACGCTCGTTTTCGAAGACGAGCCGATGTATATCGGTGAGGCACCGAACTTCATGGCTGGTCTGAAGGCTGCTTCCGAGTATTCCGACGAAGAGATCGACGAGAAATACGTCCATGACGATGACTGTGATTGCGGTTGCCACGACGAGGACGAATAATCGATGGAAAACCTGCTGGAAAACGCGGCAGAGGATGTTTGTGCAATGATCGAGCCGATGGACGTCTACGATGCGCAGAAAGTGCCTACCGGGCAGCGCGTTGAGCGAGCTGAAGCATTCATGCATGAGGGCGAGTATCTCATGTATGTGTTGGCTATCATCCAGAACACCGAAGGGAAGTATCTCGTAACGCAGCGCGCCCTCGATAAGCATTGGGCTGCAGGCTGGTGGGAGATCACGGGTGGCGGTGTGCGTGCCGGCGAAGATTCGTACCATGCGGTGCTGCGAGAGATTACCGAGGAAACGGGCCTTGCGTCAGATGGTTGCGATCCTGAGCTGATTTACACCTACCGCAACGATGACTTAGAAGGCGGTGACAATTACTTCGTTGATATGTACCGCTGCGTACTTGATTTTGACGAAGGCGATGTGACGCTGCTTGCTTCCGAGGCTATTGATTTCAAGCTTGCGACTTGGGAAGACATCGTTGCGCTCAACGATAAGGGCATCTTCCTGCATTTCGAGCGTGTGCGCCGTGCGCTTGATAAGTAATGAGGTTTCCGGAGGGTGTGTAATTGGCGCGCTTGGAAAACATCCGTATCGATGAGGGTGGTGTAAGCTGCACCATCATTGACCAAACCCGTTTGCCGAGAGAGCTAGTGCATCGCACTCTCTCGACACCGGAAGAGTTTTTCGATGCGATAGCTACGCTCGCTGTCCGCGGGGCTCCGTGCATTGGCAAGACAGCAGCGTTTGCCATGTCGTGCTTCGCACGGCAGGCAGCGCTAGAGGGCTGTTCTCTTGAGGAAACGCGCGACAGGTTATACGATCAGGCAGACTACCTGCAATCCAGCCGTCCCACGGCAGTTAATCTGGCATATGAGCTCGATTGTGCAAGGGAGATCTGCGGGCAACCTGCTCAGGATGCTTGGCAGCTCGCGCAGCATCTTTGCGATTATGCGCACCATATTGAGGATAACGAAGAGATTATCTACGGGTCTATCGCTCGTTTTGGGCTTAGTCTTCTAAATCCGGGAGCAACGATTCTGACACACTGCAACGCTGGTCCGCTTGGCTGCGGCTGGCCAGGAACTGCGTTGGGTCCTGCGATTCTCGGGGCGGCAGAAGGCAAGCCCATCAAGGTGTATGCCGATGAAACAAGACCCCTGTTGCAAGGTGCGCGCTTGACGACGTTCGAGCTTTCGCAAGCAGGTGTTGATGTAACGTTGATTTGCGACAACATGGTTGCGGCGGTTATGGCGCAAGGGAAAATCGACGCTGTCATGGTGGGTGCCGAC
Source organism: Eggerthellaceae bacterium (assembly GCA_017431165.1). Taxonomy (GTDB): domain Bacteria; phylum Actinomycetota; class Coriobacteriia; order Coriobacteriales; family Eggerthellaceae; genus SIG42. Next base: position 42,422 of record JAFRLO010000040.1, on the reverse strand, counting down.
CGCATTGCGGCCAATGGGGATACCGCCAACAAGATCGGCACATTTGGAGTTGCCGTGCTTGCTAACCATTTCGACGTTCCTTTCTACGTACTAGCGCCGAAAAGCACGATTGATATTGCCTGCGCAACGGGCGAAGACATACCGATTGAAGAGAGATCGGGCGACGAGATCAAAACGATGTGGTACGAGCAACCTATGGCTCCTGAAGAAGTCCGATGTTACAATCCAGCGTTCGATGTGACGGATGCAAAACTCATCAGTGCCATCATCACCGAAGATGGCGTTGCGTATCCGCCGTTTGAAGATTCATTGAGGAAAGTGGTGTGCTCATGAATAGGAAATTGGGCCAACAACGTTTAAAGGCTGCCGAGCAGGTTGTAGCGTTTTGCAAGAAGATGGTTGACGATGGGCTTACGCATGCGACGGGCGGCAATATCAGTGTCCGCGTGGCCGGCACGGAGGAATTCGCGATTTCGCCGTCTGCCGTCGAATACCGTCTGATGACTGTTGAGGATGTCCCTATAGTGGATTCCGAAGGTGCTTCGGTTGCACCCAGCCGATATGGTCATACGCCATCAAGTGAGCTTGGCATGCATTTAGCTGCGTATCGCGCGCTACCGGCAACGCAGGTGGTCATCCATACGCATTCACCCTATGCGACAACGCTTGCATGCATGGAAAAGGCCCTTCCGCCAATTCATTATCTAGTTTGTTCGGCTGGAGAGAACGTTCCCTGCATTCCCTATTATCCATTCGGAAGCGATGAGCTGGCTCATGCCGCTGCAGAAGCGCTAGACGAACGTCATCGTGCGGTGCTTTTAGGCCATCACGGGCTTGTGGTGTGCGGGGATTCCGTGTATGAGGCCTACACGATGGCTGCCGATATAGAATTCTGCTGTCGGTTGTACATCCAGGCGCTTGCGTCGGGTAACGAGCCGAATGTGCTTAAGCCCGACCAGGTAGACGAAGCGATACGCACTTTGCGTGCCTACCATAAACTCGAGCCTTCTGCTTAGGTAATTAGAGAAAGAATGGCGGAGGATGTAGGATTCGAACCCACGGAACCTTGCGGCTCAACAGTTTTCAAGACTGCCGCCTTCAACCACTCGGCCAATCCTCCGCGCGAAACACATCGGTCATGAAACCGACATCCGCGAGTCTTAAGAAAAAACGTAGACTCGCGTAATGCAGGGCATAGGATACCATATAATCGAAGCCATGGATGATCAAGAATACATGCAGTTGGCGCTTGAGCAAGCGCGTCGTGCCGAGTCGCTGGGAGAGGTTCCCATCGGCGCTGTCGTCGTGTACGCACCGATTGATCCAGCAACGCGAAAACCCTTAGCCGAACCATGTGTCATCGCGCAGGAATGCAATCTTCGCGAAACAACGCAGGACCCTGCAGGACATGCCGAATTCTTAGCTATGAAGCAAGCTGCCGCCGAATTAGGCTGCTGGCGTCTTACGGGGTGCACGGTATACGTGACGCTCGAACCGTGCGTGATGTGCGCTGGGCTTATGCACCAAGCGCGTATCGATCGCTGCGTGTATGGCGCAAAAGATCCGAAGGCTGGTGCGTTGGGTAGCCTCTATAGCGTTCATTGCGATGAGCGTCTCAACCATACGTTCGATGTGAGTGCGGGCGTGTGCGAGGAGGAATGCGCCGATCTTCTGACGAACTTCTTTGCAAAACGACGTGCTCAGCGTAAAGCTGCGAAAAACGCTGTCTTGGAGGACGAGCAATGAACCTTTCCGGTCGTCAACAACCTCTTGCCGCGCAACAGGCCGATCAGCCGATCGACTTAGTAAACTATGCCCGCGAGACGACGATCAAAGATATGAAGCGCTTGCCTCAAGGCACCATAAAACTTGTCGCTCCCGCAAAGGTCAACTTGCTATTGGGTATCGGCAATCGACGCGATGACGGATACCACGATGTCTTTACGATCATGCATGCGCTTATGCTGCACGATGTACTGTACATGCATTCCTGCGCTCCTTCCGATTCGACGTGCGGCGTGCTCGTTGATGCAGAGCTGGAGGCAACATCTGACATGCCGGGTACGGAAGCGCTTCGCGTTCGTGTGTCGTGCACGGGCTCTGCCCAGATCGAAGCGCCTGACGTTGCTCCCGAAGATAATCTGGTTGCAAAAGCGGTGTTCTCTCTTGCTAATGAACTTGCAGCAGACAATGTGTCTCTTGTCGAGCAGGTTGTGGAAATCAAGGTCGAAAAACATATCCCGAGTCAAGCTGGCCTCGGTGGCGGCTCGTCTGATGCTGCTGCCGCCCTCGTTGGTGCAGCATATCTATGGGGGATAGGGGCCGATCATCCAGCAATCGTCCGTGCTGCTCGCTCGATAGGAGCCGATGTTGCGTTCTTCTTGTATGGAGGGTGTGCCCGACTGAGCGGTTCGGGCGATATCTTCGAGCGCGCTTTGGCTCCGCGTAACGAAAGCGTGGTCCTTATTAGACCTGATGCAGGTCTATCGACCGCGGAAGTTTACCATTCGTTCGATGCCATGGGTGATCCGCTCGATGAGCAGGTGTGTGAACGTGCGCGCCAGGCAGAAGCAGCATCTGAGGTGACGCTATATAATAACCTTCAAGCTCCGGCATGCATGCTGCTACCCGAGCTTTCGCAGGTGTTCTCGTGGATAGAGAAGCAACCGCAAGCAATGGAGGCATTGCTTTCGGGAAGCGGCTCGGCGGTCTTCGTCGTGTGCGGTACGTTCGAACAAGCGCGAAAGCTTGCAGCAGGTGCTAAGCAGCAAGGCTGGTGGGCGCGTACGACGACGTTTTCGTCGTTGAGCGCTGCTGTGGTGCCAAGTCGATAGGGAGGCAGATATGTTCTTCGTGAGACTGTATCGTGTTTTGCCTATGATTGCGGTGTTGGCTGTTGCCGCAGGTATCGTGTATGCCATTGCGCTTGTTCTCACTTCGCCTCCGCGCGCAAAGGAGATCGTCATCAAATGCTTCTTGGTATTGTGCGGCATCTTGTGCGTTGGGTTCGGTTTGGCATCTGCATATGCGCTCTTCGAAGGCAATTCAGATGTGTTCGAATTGATGATTTGCTTCTTTGCAACTGCTGTCGTTGGTTTGCTCGTTACCCTATTATGCCGCGCCATTTTCCTTAAGCATAACCCGGCGTATCGTACGAAGGCGACGAAGGCTCATGTGATACGGAATTGGCCGTGGAGCAAATAGGCTGGTCGCTTGCAAACTGAACGTATTGCAGGTATTATGACTTCCTGCGTTTCTTAAATCGTGGAGAGCTGACCGAGAGGCCGAAGGTGCTCGCCTGCTAAGCGAGTATACCCCAAAAGGGTATCCGGGGTTCGAATCCCCGGCTCTCCGCCACGAAGTTGCACGGGTCGGGATATGCTCCCGACTCGTTTTTTTATGCCCGCATGCATTTTCGTTTTCCTCTTCTCAGATCGTGTGTGCTAGCATTGTCACCGTTTTTTAGAAAACAGGTGACAATTGTTTTGTCATTTCACGTTTCGATCAGGAGGCAAACATGCAGAGTAGGGAAGCGACCATCGAACGCAGCAACATCTTCTCGAGGAACGGGGTTTGTGCGAATGTGCTGCTCATTGCGGCATTCGTCGCACTCATGACCGTGTGCTCATGGGTCAAGATACCTGGCGTGATTCCTGTGACACTGCAAACGTTTGCCGTTGGGCTTACCGTTGGCATCCTTGGCACCAAGCGTGGGTTCGTAGCAATCATCGCATGGCTGGCGATCGGCCTTGCGGGCGCGCCTGTGTTTGCGGGATATGTCGGCGGCCTTCCGTATCTTGCAGGACCTACGGGCGGTTACGTCATCGGCTTTTTGGGCATGGCTCTCATAACCGGCAAGCTCATCGAGCGCTTTGGGAAGGGCATGTCCGCCCTGTGCGCATCGATGATTGTCGGACTGTTGGTTTGCTATGCGTTCGGCACCGCTTGGTTCATGGTTGTCTCAGGTGCGGCATTCACTGGCGTCGAGCTGGCGCATGTGCTCGAGGTCTGCATCATGCCATTTATTGTTCCCGATGCGATCAAGATGGGACTTGCTGCGGGCGGCACGCGCCTGACGCATAGTTTTCTGGCAAGCCGTAAAAATTAGTTAAGCCATCTTACGTTAGGCTGAAAAGGCGCCTTCGGGTGCGGGAGCAATCAGCAGGCGCTTATATTCTGCAATCATCTTTGCGATCGTCGCATCGTCTGCAACGAGTCGCTTAAGTTCGCAAGCTACGTGTGCGGCGAACCCGTTTCGAGTGTTGCCGTCTGTAAGCGCAACTGTGCCAGCGATGCCGTCCAGTTCTTTGGAAAACACTGCAGGACCTAAGTTAACGCCGATACCGACAGCGATGTTCTGCATGCCTCCCGTTTCCAGATCGGACGTGCCTTCCGAAAGAATGCCGCATACCTTGAGCCCATCGACGAGTACGTCGTTCACCCATTTGATAGCCGAATCAACGTGGCAAAGCTCCGCGAGCGCATGAGAGACCGCAACGGCGGCGGCCATGGTCACATTGGCGGGTTCGCCTGCAATCGCGCCTTCCTGCAAGATAAGCGTCATGTACAGGCCGCCAGCGGGCGACTCGAAGCTGCGACCCCGACGGCCGCGTCCGGAAATCTGGCTATTTGCCACCAAAAGAGCTTCACCGGCATAGCCGGAAGACAGCATGCGCTTCGCCTCGTTGTTCGTGGAGTCTATTGCGTCATATACGATGATGTCGACATCGGCAAGCTGCGTGCCGAGGGCGCATCTGATGCCTTCGCGTGAGAGGATGTCGTTCTCTTCGGCAAAGCGATAGCCGCGATTCGTTCCCGAATCGATGGCGTATCCATCGGCGCGCAGTGCTTCAACTGCTTTCCATATGGCATTGCGGGAAACGCCGAGCGCTTCCGCAAGCTCTTGCCCCGAAACGTCTATGCCCCGATGCCCTTCGAAATACGCAAGGATGTCGCTTTTGACGCTCATGCCAGTTTCCCTATTTCGTCTGGGTCTGCGAGCTCGGTCCAGCCAAGCTCAATGGGAGTAAAGGGTTCCGCGAGGACGGTCATGCCACCAATCTGCTCTGGTGCATCGCCGATTAGCTCGCGGTACAGTCGCAGGTAATCGGCTATGGTCGTCTTGAATGGATGGCAGGGCATGTCTGAGCAGGAACGTTCCCAGAAGCAGCTGCCTTGGCAGACGGGGAGGAGCTCACATGCCGAGCATTTCTCATCGTGCGTCGCGTCGAACGTGATTTTGTCGAACTTCCACGTTGCTTGGTCTTCGAACAAGTTGAACAGCACATAGGGAGTTTCGCCGACCCTGCCGTCGCATTTGTATACGTCGCCGAGCAGGTCGATGATGTAATAGTTGTCAAGCTGTCCGGTGCAGAAACGCCTGATTGGGCGGAGCATGTCGCGCAGCTCGACAGCTGTGTGCGCGTATTTCGTGAACTCTTCGAACTGCGCGTGGAAGAACTCTTCATGCGTGTACAGGTCGAAGTCCGGTGCGCAGAACGGCGCCTCGCCGTAGAAGTGTCCGTAGTCGTTCAGCTTGACCATCGAAAGCGAAATGCCCTCTTCCTCGAGCAGCTTGCTGCGGAGCTCTTCGTAACGGAGCGCGTTTACCTTGTCGGTATTCATGGCTGCCGTGAGAGCAATGCCGTTCGCGCGCAGATGCCGGGCGGCTTCGATCGTCCGCTCGTAAGAATTCGATCCGTTGGCAGCGATACGCCGTTTGTTATGCAGCTCTTCCGGGCCATCGATGGTCAAATACACGGACGAGATGCGGCAGTCTGCGACGATTATCGCTTCCTTCTCGCCGATGACGTTTGCATTCGTCAGCATCGTTGCACTGTAAGTTATACCATGCTCTTCCGACCAAGCGATCAACCGACGGGAGAGCTCCGCGACCTCATCGAGTGCGAGAGACGGATCGCCCCCGTACCATTGCACTCTCATGCGATTGAAACCTATCCGCTCAAGTTGGAACCGCACGAACGATACGATCGCGTCTGCAGTGCGCTCGTCCATCTTCCCCTTGATCTTGTTGTGACCGAGTTCGTAGCAATAGGGGCAACGATAATTGCATGCGTAGGTTGGGACGATGCTGAGCTCGAGGCTCTCGGTTTGTGCGCGTGCACGTGCGAAGAGCCTTTGCTGGATGCCGAGTTGCTCTTCCGGTGATCGCTCGGTTAGGTAGCCGCGCGCTGCGAGCGCATCGGCTAGTTCGCCCGCGCAGTCCTTGTTGCTCCATGCGGCATACGCAGCCTCATTAAGTTGTACGAATGCGCCGTTTTCAGTGTTGTAGAGCAGATGCTCTCCGTCGTTTCCGATTGCTTCGACAACATATCGTGAACAGTTCATCAATCAAGGCACCTCCGAACGCACTCGCTCGCAGTAACGCTTCGATTGTATCAGACACGAGGAGGTTCGTTAGTTGCTGTTCTTTGGCCTGTTCTGCTATTGTTCGGCTTTCCATCGTGCCAGAGAGGGAAGCAAGGCGCCCATGAATGATACGGCTTCATCTAGGCTCACGCCAGTAGCTTGCATAAGATAGGGAGCTGATTTCTCGATAACGTCATCCATGGTTGCGCTTGCGAACTCACCCTCGTCATAGCACCATTTGCAGTAGTTCGGGTTCTCTGTGCCGTCGGCATCCGTGCCCTTAGGCATGTTCGGGACTGAGAACGGCGTGCCGCAACACTGGCACGAAGGTTCTTGAGGTAGATCGAGGACGCGCATGATGGGCACATCAAGGACGTTGGCGATGAGTTTTGCCATGTCAATGCTTGGAGTGGTCTCGCCGTTCTCCCAGCGGCTTACGGCTTGACGGGTAACGAACAGCCTGGTAGCGAGTTCTTGTTGAGTCATATTCTTCTCTTGGCGCAGTGCGGGAAGTACGTCGTTGATTGCCATGATAAAACCCTTTCTTCTTTAGGAAGCTGTTTTCAGTTGCAGTGTAGTTCAGTACGCATTCGCAGTCGAGCAACAGCTTGTTGCCTCGCGTTGTGCATGTCGTGCGAGTTGTCTTTGCAAGTGTATGATACCGTCTGTGTCGATAGTCATGTTCGCGCAGACGTATTCGAGTTCAAGCTCGTTGTTCATTATCCGTGTGCATATCACACTGAACGAGTACTCTCGATGTGTAGCTTCCTGAGGAGCGAGCAACCCATGAGCAGTATGAGCAAAGCTCCCACACCTCCGGAAATGGATTCGATGATTACCGTGGCCATAGGGTCGGCGATAGCGGCATACGTTCCGAACATCTGCATTTCCAGGATGAGCATTGCGCCTATCGCGCTTGCAACCGAAACCCGTAAAAGCGTTTGCTGGCGCAAGTCTCCCTTCCTTGTTTTTGTGGCAGTTATGACTGCGACGATTGCGTTGTAGAACGTGAATGCGGCAATACCAATCACGAGGAATTCGTGCGGAGGGTCGACATAACCATTAACAATACCTAGGTACATGACAACCGCGATAATGATAGCCAAGGCTATAAGCGTCACTCCGCACGCCGCTGCGGCGGTTCGCCACGACAGTTTGCCGTTGCTTCCCGTGCTGGCAGCAACGAGCGAGCCCATGACCACGAGCGCAGCGAAATATATCGTCATAGCTGCGTACCATGGAGAAGGATTCATCCACCACAACACGGCATCGAATATCACGAACACGAGGTTGCCGAATGCGCCTAAGCACAGCGTGACCAGATCTGCAAAGGATTGGTCATGAAGGAATCTGTTCACGACCCCGATACGCAAGATCGGTTGGGCTAGTTGCTTGAATTTGTCGGCAGGGTTTTTCATGCTGCGCCTTGAGTATGCGATGCGATTTCCGCTGGTTCTTTCTCTTCACGTCGCAACCAGTCAACCCATCTGACCAAGGCGATAAGGAACGTTGCGCCCATGGCATATAGCTCGATGATTCCCATGACGCCGGCGTAGTTCTGGACGATGAATGCGATGCCCAACAGGCCAAAACATGCTAGTGGCACAATCGAGAGGATCCGGGCGCCGGATGGTGCGGAATCGATGCTCGCATCGCAATTCGATTTGTTGACAATGCCGATGATGCTCAGAATAACGGTTCCCACGACGATCCAGCCGATGTAGTTGGAATACGGTACGCCGAAGAAGGGTCCGCCGTCATACCAAACCCATAGGCCCTCTTCGACGCTTACCGGGTCGGCAGCCAAATCCGTTGCGGAAACGATGAACGCTGCCACAAGGGATTTCACGATGATGCGCGGAATCGAATTGTTGCGCGGTGAAGGTGTCCCATCGCACACGAGATTGGCCATGAACCATCCCATGTAAAATACGGCCATCCAAGCCAATCCGATGGAAAGCGGTGCATAGTCGAGCTTAGGCCCCATGAGGTCGGTGAATTCGTACAGACCGCTCCGCAATCCCAATAAATCCTCGAACAGAAATGCGCCGATGATGCCTATAAGAAACATTTTGATGGCGGCTGCGCGACCGATAATCAAGCAGGCATGCGAGAAGAAGAACGCATCGACGAGCAACACCGAGATGAGCAGCACTATTCCTCGGGAAACGCCGGCGAGATTCAAGATGACTGCCACCACGACAAGCAGAGCAAACGATACGATGATGGGAAGCGTGCTGGATCGATCGATCTTTCGTGCTGAGGTGGAACCATAAGCGTTCATCGCGCTGACTCCTCCCGCATTTCGGGGACATCCATACTGTCGTATGGATAAGTGTAACGCATGCGGGGTCCATTATTGCTAGAAGAGCCCATATGCAGCTGAATTTCAAAACAACAAAAAAGCCGCCCAACGATGGACGGCTGAAGTAGTTGGTGGAGTATAGGGGGATCGAACTCCTGACCTCAGGCTTAGAAAACTCTATTTCCCCAGTTTTAGAAATGAGGGAAAGCCGCATCAGTTATCTACCTTGCGCTACAATCCTTTATATCCAATCAGGGCATTCTGGAGGATACGCATGATAAGCAGAAGCGAGCTTCTCGATCGCATCATATCCCGCATCGATCCCGCCGAATGGATCGAGCTCGAAGACGATGAGCATATGTTTCCCGTCAACGAGTTCAACCGTTCGGTGTTGCTGCGTTTGTACGAGTTCGAGCCAGCGGACGGCGAGGCGAGCATCGAGGATGTCGAGCTTTTGCGCACGATGCTGGAGAGCTATCTTGAGGAGCAGCTGCCGGAAAAGCCAGAAGCGCATCGCTTCATAATTGCCTCGTGCCTGGGGCTTACGTTCGTGCTGCGTGAGCCGATGCATCCTGTGGAGTCGACGGGCATCCGGTCATTCGTGCGCGATGGTGCTGCAACGTACTTTTGTCCAATCAAGAACGATAGCGTAACGTGCGGCATGTGTGCGTGCTTGCCGATGAGCGATTGGGATGCGCTGACCGAACGAAGCGTCGAAGCATATGCCCAAGAACACGGGGATGTTGCGGCGCGTATCGCTCGAGCGGCCTTTGATGCCGGTCTGCTCGAAATCGGCATGGTCGACGTTGACAAGCTCACGTTCCACGAATCGGTGCGGGCCATCTGCGAAAGCAATTCGTGTGGTGCCTACAACAAAACGTGGGCATGTCCTCCGGCGGTGGGCGACCTGCACGCGTGCCGCGAGCAGTGTCTCGCGTTCACGCACATGCAGGTGGCATCGTGCGCGTATATGCTTGACGACGAATTCGATTTCGAAGGAATGGCGCGCTGTGTGAAGGATTTCGAGCATAAATTCGAACTATTCGGAAGCGCTGTGCGCGACATCGTGCCAGAGAGCCTCATTCTATCCAACGAAGGTTGCTCACGCTGCGTAAACTGCACATGGCCCGATGCCCCATGTCGCTTCCCTGACAAGATGCATCCTGCGATAGAGGGCTACGGCTTCATCGTGAGTGAGCTCGCCATGTTATCGAACGTGCGCTACAGCAACGGGCCGCGTACGGTCACGTTCTTTGGGGCAGTGCTCTACTAGTATCCTGTTTTCCCCGACAGCATGAAAACCAGCAAGATCTGTAGTGGGCCAGCTGGAGAATATCTCCCAATATTTCCCCTGAAATTTCGACGAAAACAAAAAGCCGTCCAACGATGGACGGCTGAAGTAGTTGGTGGAGTATAGGGGGATCGAACCCCTGACCTCAGGCTTGCAAAGCCCGCGCTCTCCCAGCTGAGCTAATACCCCAAATGCGCACTTCGTCAGTCAATTAATAAACGCTCCACCGGCTAACTCGGCTCACGGTGGAGCGTTTATCTACCCATGGTGGGCCCGAATGGACTTGAACCAGCGACCTCACGCTTATCAGGCGTGCGCTCTAACCGACTGAGCTACGGGCCCATGAAAGTGCTGTAATACTGTACCCTTGTGCGCTTCATTGGTCAAGAGAAAAATAGTTCCAGCAGGGAAAATATTTGGCCATACGGCAAATAAGCTGCCTATAATAGCGCCTATACGTAACCCCATTATCGAAGGATTCTGATAAAAAACCGAGGAAGGCCGTACGATGATTCAATGGATGCTGAATCGTTTCGTTCCGGATAATGCCGACACGAAGAACCCCAAAGTTCGTACTCGCATAGGTGCATTCGCGGGCGCTGTCGGTATCGTCTGCAACGTGATTCTGTGTGCTGCGAAGATTTTAATCGGTGCGGTTGCGGGTTCTGTTTCCATCATCGCCGATGGCGTGAACAACCTATCGGATGCGGCAAGCAATATCATCAGCCTGTTCGGATTCAAGCTTGCAGGAAAGCCGGCAGACAGAGACCATCCCTACGGGCATGGCCGTTTCGAGTATCTTTCAGGCCTGATTGTTGCGGTGCTCATCTTGGTCATCGGTGTCGAGCTCTTGAAGAGCAGCATCGAGAAGATCATCACGCCTGCACCTGTCGAGTTCAGCTGGGTGCTGGTCATCGTGCTTCTGCTTGCCATTGCCGTGAAGCTGTGGATGATGGCGTTCAACAATAAGCTGGGCAAACTCATCAATTCTCAAACGCTTATCGCCACGGCAGCTGACTCACGTAACGACGCCATCTCTACAAGCGCCGTGCTCATCGCTGCGCTAATCTCGCATTTTATGGGTTATGAGCTCGATGCATGGATGGGTGTTGCTGTCGCGCTTTTCATCTTGTGGAGCGGCATCGGCTTGGTGCGCGACACCATCGATCCATTACTTGGTGGTCCAGCGGATCCCGAGGTGGTCGCGCATATCGAAAAGAAGATCATGGAGCACGAGGGCGTGTTGGGCATTCACGATTTGATGGTGCACGACTATGGTCCTGGCCGCCTGTTCGCGAGCGTGCATGCGGAAGTCCCAGCCGAAGTACCGGTGCTGCAAAGCCACGAAATCATCGATGATATCGAAGAAGAGTTTTTGCGAGATGACGGAATGGAAGTGATAATCCATCTCGACCCGATCGTCACATCTGACCCCGTCGCGCAAACGTTCCGTTTATGGATTGCTGACAGCATCAAAACCATCGATCCTCGCCTGACCGTCCATGACGTGCGCATGGTTCCGGGGGAAGGCCACACCAACGTGCTTTTCGATTGTGTGAAGCCCTTCGAGCTTGATATGACATCAGAAGAGCTGACTTCTCGCATTCAAATGCTTGTGCGTGAGTATAACCCCTCGTACAACACGATCGTAAAAATCGATTCAGCGTACACGGCTCTTCCCGAAAACTAAAAGCCGCCCGACGATGCAGGCGGCTTTCGGGTCGTTTACAGCGTGCGCACGCGCGTCTATTTCATTCCAGGAACGCCCTTCGGAATCGGTTTGCCGACCTTCTTGTTGTGGGCGATCTCAGCAGTTGTCGTGAACAATGCATCCGTGGAGGAATTGAGTGCGGTCTCCATGGAGTCTTGGATGACGCCTACGATGAAACCGACGCCGATGACGCCAGCCGAGATGTCTGCCGGGATACCGAACAGCGAGCAGGCCATCGGGATAAGCAGAAGCGAACCGCCTGCAACGCCCGAAGAACCGCACGCACCGACTGCGGCGAGGATGGACAGAAGAATCGAGGAGGCGAAATCGACTTCGATGCCGAGCGTGTGGCATGCCGCCAAGGTCATAACCGTGATGGTAATCGCGGCACCTTCCATGTTGATGGTCGCGCCGAGCGGAATAGAGATCGAGTAGTTATCCTCTTCCAATCCGAGCTCTTCGCAAAGCTCCATGTTGACGGGGATGTTTGCGGCAGAGCTACGCGTGAAGAACGCCGTGATGGCAGAACGGGAAATGCACTTCCAAACGAGCGGATAAGGATTCTGGCGCGTGTTGAGGAACACGATGAGCGGATTGACGATGAAGAACATCGCGAGCATGCTGCCGACGAGAACGATGAGCAACATACCGTAATCGATGAAGATGTTGAGACCGTTCTCGATGACTGCCGCATAGATCAAACCCATGATGCCGAAGGGTGCGAATTGGATGATCCAGCGGACCATGCAGGTCAGGGCATTGGAGATCGAGACAAGTGCCTTCTGGAGGCCTTCAGTTGCCCATGCACGCAAAGCGATGCCGGTCAATACCGCCCAGAACAAAACTCCCAGATAATTCGCGTTCGCCATGGAAGCGAGCGGGTTGGTGACGACGTTGGCCAACAGGTTCGTGATGACCTGACCAAGACCCGAAGGCGGAGCAAAGGAAGAAAGGTCAGTATCTTTCGGGAATACCATGTCGACAACGATCAGGTTGCTCATGCCAACGGCGAGCAGCGCTGCGAGAACCGTTCCGATGATATAGAGCACGAGCACGCGCTTAAGCGTGGCACCCTGACCGACCTTCGTCTTGGCGAGTGAGGTTGCGACGAGGAAGAAAACCAGGATAGGGGCGATGCCCTTAAGCGCGCCGACGAATAGCGTGCCGAACGCATTGACGATGCCTCCCATAAAGCCTGCGATAACCGCTGGCTCAGAGCCGTCCGCAGTGATGATGAACGGTCGCAGGGCGAGCGCTACTGCGATGCCGACTATCAAGCCGATAACGATGCGGATGACAAGGTTCATCTCGGTATACTTGTTGATGATGTCTTTCATTATCTCCCCTTTATGCCTTCGTCAAAAACAAGACAGGCCAAAGTGACTTTTGGCCTGTCTTGATTGCGTGACGTTATAGCATGGCGCTCTTTCATTTATGGATTCTCGAGTGTTCAAAGCTTGTCTTTAACGCTCGCGTAACGGCTAGGTAGCATACCGCAATAAACCAGCTAATGCAACATTTCCTCGTCTGTCTAAAAGCAAATCGAAAGGGCTAAACGACAGCTATTATTCACCGAGTCCAAATGCTTTAGCGGATATGCCTTGGATGACAGCTGATTTCACTTTCAGGTCTTTTACGGATTCTTCGGGATTGGTTGCATTCCTGTCAGCGGTGCCCTCGAACGTGATTAGATAGGCAAGGGGTTCTTTCTCTGCAATGCAATCGGTTGTGCTTCCGTTTACTGAACGGTTGATAATCGTATAACCTGCAGCGGTTACTTCTGCTCCTGTCTTTCCTTTGAGGGCGTCGAGTTCCTTCTTGGCGGTGGCTTCATCTGCTAAGACTTCGTTCTTAGCAATCGGAAGAGAGCCGAGCAGTTCCTTGATTTTCGCCTCATCGTAATTCGTTGCATCCAGCTTGTCTTTCATGCCTTCTGGGAGATCGACGATGATGCGCATATACTTGCCATCGTTTTTGAGGGCGTAGAAGAAATGCGATTCGTCATATACCCATCTGACATCGCTGCTGTTTGCCGAGAAGACGTCTGCCATCGTCTTGAACGTGCCATGCGATTGTGTGGGTGAGCTTTGCTGCTTGCATGCGCATAGGCCGAATGCCACGAATGCCGCTAATGCGATTGTTAAGATGATTCTTCTTTTCATGGCAATGTTTCCTTCATTGTTCGAGACGGTTTCGCATCATGCGTATGTTATCGCAAAAAAAGAAACAGGCCGATGCGGCCTGCTCGATGATAAGTGGTGCGGGTGAAAGGACTTGAACCTTCACGGGGTCGCCCCCATACGGACCTGAACCGTACGCGTCTGCCAATTCCGCCACACCCGCATGTGCGCTTCGCGCAACGCGAAAAGCGAAGTACATGATACCTTCTCGCAAGGCGTCACGCAAGAAGTTTTTCAAAGGAACGATTCGCAGGAGCGCCGTAGCACCCGCGGGGGTGCCCTGCCCCGCTATTTCGCGTTCAGGCGTTGCGCCATGAAGGAGTTCGCGTCGCGCTCGATTTCGTCGTTAAGCGGGTTGAGTGCGGGCTCGGGGTAACCGGTGCGTGTATGGAAGTGATCGAGTGCGCTCGAAAGCAGGGCGTCGGCAATCTCGGGGTTCTTTGCAAGCACGGGTCCGTGCAGGTATGTTCCTACCAAGGTGCCCAAAAGCACGCCATCGCGATCATCGGTATCGGAGTCGTTGTTACCATGTTTGCCGCGCGTGGAAAGCGTGATGAATGGTGAAAGCGTCTGCGCCAGGTGCGTACGCGTGGCATGGTTTTCGTAACCGATGACAGGAAGTTGGGCAAGCTTCGAGCTACCCGCGATGTCGCCAACCATGCGGTTTGAAGCATCGCTTCCAGTCGAGGTCATGTCGATAAATCCGAGTCCCTCGATGGTTTCGCTGCCGATAGCGCACGTTTTACCCAATAGTTGGAAACCTGAGTCCACGGCTAAAAGAACTCCACGCTTTGCGAGGAAAGCCTGCAACGCAGGGGCAAGCGGACGCAGGTCGGCAAGCGCTAAGCGGGTTTCGCGGACGCCGCCGGTGCCGATGCAGAGGATATCTGCGGCTTCGATGAGCGCCACTGCTTCATCAACGGCACAGCTATGGGTGATTTGTGCGACATCGACTGGGATATCGCGCCATTCAAGGCGCTTTGCGAGTATGAGCGCATTTTTCGCATCGCCGAACAGATTGAGCACATCGGGGAGCACCTCAACGATAAGTACTGGCTCTATCGGCTGCACATCGTTAGTTCCGGATGCCTGAGTGCTTGGCGTTTCGCGTTCGGCAGCGGCTTTCCTAGCTCGTTCGGCGAGCATGCCGTTTTGCGAATTTGCTTGCGGTGTTGGCTGTTGCGCGCTCGTTGGAGTTTGTTTCGCCAATTCGCGAACTTCGGCTAGGACAGGGGGCAGTGCCGTGTAGTTGGCGATGAGGTATACATCGATAGCGCGCTCATCGTTTTGAGCGATCGCAGCATCGAGAAGCGTAACCTTTGGATCTTGCAATCGCGGGTCAGGTGCGTTGAATACCTCGGCGACGGAGTTGGCGATATGTGCGTCGACACCTGCGTATTTCATGCGAAGAAGAAGATCTCGAGCTCGTATGCCTCCCGCAAAGACCGACAATCCCGAGCGCTTCGCCAAAGCTTCGAAGTCGATATCCCACAGCCAAGAGGTGTCGCGTCCGTCGCCTTCCTTGTCGTTGACGAAAAACGCGACCTTGGCGGGACCTTTTCCTTGCACGACGATATCGATGTTCTGTGCGAACCCTGCAGGATTCTTTGCAAGGTTGGTGAGCACGCTCAAGCCTTGCACCTGCATGGTTTCCAGCCGTCCATTAGTAGGGTTGAACGCGCCGATTGCTTGCGATACTGCCTCTTGAGAACATCCGAGAAGATAGGAGCATGCAGTAACTGCGGTCAGGTTGTACACCATATACGCGCCACTGGCATTCGTAGAAATGGGCCATGTGCCTGTTGGCCCGTCCAGTTTGAAGGAAACATGCCCGCTTTCAACAGAGGCGTCGTGAGCTTCGAACTCTCTGGCGGGACGTTCGAAATCGCATGAGGTGCAGTGATAATCTCCGAGCTGGTCGTATTGGCGGATGTCGTAATCGAGCGGATTACCGCATATTTGGCAGAGTTGCATAGGAGCGTTTTTCGTCTCACCATCATGCGGTGTGAGCGCTCCGCGTACGCCGAAGCCAATCGATCGATTGGCAGATCGTTTGGCGATATACGTGCAGTTCGGGTCGTCAGCATTGTAGAGAAGTACTGTGTCGGGCGAGGTTGCCAAGGCAACGATGATGCTGTTTTGGATGGTGTCGATCTCCGCAATGCGATCCATCTGATCGTGGAACAGGTCGAGGAGCACCACGTACGTGCATTTAAGATGCGGAAGGATCTTTGCAAGCCAGAGCTCGTCGGTTTCGAAGATGCCCCAGTCCGCCTCGTCTGCCTGCAATAGCGAAGTTGCGACACCCGAATCCAGGTTTGCGCCACCGCGGTTGCAGATGACCTGTTTCCCATCGGCTTCGAGTGCATCGGCGATAAGGTTGGTAGTGGTGGTCTTGCCGTTCGTTCCGACGACGAGCACAGAGCCCTTGCGCATCTTCGGGCGCAGTCCGGCAAGGAGAGTGGGGTCCACATACAAAGCGATTTTGCCAGGGAAATTGCCTGCAGGACGTTTGAAAATATTCTTGAGTCCCCATGTTGAGATCGCGCCGATTCCCTTTGCCAATGTGAATTGCAAACCCATGTGAATCCCTTCGTTGTCATGTGCGCATTAAAGCCCTGCGGCGCCAAACTGCCGTACAGTATAGACAGTCTTGCTTAGGGTTTTTCTTGCGCAGGGAAAACCGTTGTGAATCTCCAAGAAACGAATGTGCGGGAATACGAGGTCAAAGCGGTCGTTCACAAGAGATTCACAGATGGGGGCGTCTGTTGACTATGCGTATCTTTTGAGTGATAAAATGCGCGTATGTGTGCCTTGAAGCTGAAAAAAACGAAGCAGCATGATTTCACGGTATCTGCGCTATGCATCGGCATTGTGCTCTTATCCATCGTGTGCCTACTCATCGTGATGTGGGCATTGATCATCGTTACCAGGTTGTTGGTAGGATAGCGCCGTGTGGCAATACTTCACATTGAAAGACGTGCGCGTAATCGGCCACTATCTCGGTGTGCTGGTCATGTTCTCCGCGCTCATGTACGTTCTTCCGCTCATTACCGCCATCGTGTTCGGCGAATGGGAGCCTGCAGCGCGGTATTTACTAGCAGCAGGTATCAGCTTGCTTGCTGGGCAGGCGCTTCGGTTCGCGCGCATCCAACCGGCGCGACTCAATAGGCAGCAGGCACTTGCAGTAACAGGCCTCGCGTGGATCGTTCTCGCTCTTTTCGCGAGCATTCCGCTGTTCATGTCAGGTCACTATCAGACCTATCTTGACGCGCTATTCGATGGTGTTTCAGGTCTGACGACGACAGGTGCCACAGTCATCACCGACTTAGAGCACTTATCGTATGCCGACAACATGTTCCGCTTCATGATGCACCTGCTCGGAGGCTTGGGACTCATCGTCGTCGCATTGTCGTTGGGCCTTCTTGGCAAGCAGAACGGCAACAGCCTCTATACATCCGAAGCACGTAGCGAACACGTAGTGCCCAACGTTATGCAGACCACCCGTCTCATTTCGCGCATTTCACTCATTTTCATCCTCATCATCACCCTGATTCTCACCTTCATGTGCATGATCATGGGCATGAAAGCGACGCACGCGCTTTTGCACGCTTTCTGGATAGCGATTTCGGGCTTCATGACAGGCGGATTCACGCCAACGAGCCAAAGCATCATGTATTACCATTCGTTCCCTGTCGAATTCGTCTTGATGGTCGTCATGATATGCGGAGCCGTGAACTTTGCCCTCCATGTTGAGATCTGGAAAGGGCATCTGCGTGATTTCTTCCGCGATCTCGAAATCAAGACGATGGTCATTTGGCTGTGCGCGATGGCCATCGTGATCGCCGCTTCGCTTTCGGCATCTGCATCGTTCAGCGATTTGCCAGGCATGCTTCGCCGCGGCTTGTTCATGATCGTCAGCGCATTCTCGACGACGGGCTTCATGAATGTGACTTCCAATGAATTGGTGACCGTGTTCTCGTCCGGTGCGTTCTTGTCGCTCGCAATCTTGATGGCAGTTGGCGGTGGCGGCGGTTCGACGGCTGGCGGCGTCAAGCTTCAGCGTGTCGGTATCATTGCGAAATCGATAGTTGCAACCATCAAGGAGACACTTGCTCCCGATTCAGCGCGCGTGACGGTCACCTATACGCATATCGGTCAACAGCAGCTTACGCAAAGTACCGTCAAGGAGGCCCTGACCGTTTTCATGCTGTTCGTCGTCACTTACGCAATCGGCTCTCTTGCTGGTATCGCATATGGCTACGAGGCTACGCAAGCGATCTTCGATGCAGTTGCCATGGCAAGCAATGGTGGTCTTGCGACTATCGTCTCCCCGAATATGCCTGGCGGTCTCGAGATAATCTATATCTTTATGATGTGGGCTGGACGTCTCGAATTCGTGACCTTACTCGCCTTAGTCGTTGAAATCGTCGTTTCGCTCAATCCTCGCAGACACCGTTCGAGGAGCTCACGATGAGACGGATTCTACTCACCATCTTTCTCGTGGTTGCCTGTGCCTGGTCTGGCATGCTCTTGGATCGTCCGGGGGTGCTTTTCGCCTACGCCGCTGACGAAGCGACTGAGGTTAAGCCGATTGAAGAGCGGCCTTACGCGAACGCAAACGGTTCGTCGGTTGAAAACGGAGAGGGCGGCACTATCGAATCTGGCAATGCGCTTTCCGGTAAGACCCAAGACGTTACCAAGGGCAGTGCCGAGGAATCGCAGGAAGCGGCACTTTTGGAGAGTGAAGCGAACCGGGTCAATACGCAACAGTTGCCTGACAGCTCATTCATCTACGATATATCGATTGTGGACCTCGCTGCTGCGGATAGCTATTACGACAATCAGATTGTGCAGGTGCTTGGAGAAGTAGTCGGCGACCGCATCTTTGAAACGGCTGATCTGACGCACTGCTGGATTACGCTTGATGCACCTTCCACCGAGCTCGACGAGGTAATTGCAGTCTATATGACAGCCGAATCCGCCCAGATGATTGATACCTATGGTAAATACAAGACGCGAGGCACAATGCTTCAGGTGCGAGGCGTTTATCATTTGGCTTGCAGCGAGCATCAAGGTATCAGCGATGTCCATGCTGACTATGTGAGCGTTGTTCAGCCAGGTGTGACTATGGACGACACCTTGGAACTTGCATCGTTCTTGCCCGGCATCATCGTTCTTGCCTGTGCCGGCGCTCTTGTCTTGGTGTATCGTCGCTTGCGCGAGAAGGAACGCTAACGCATGTCTGGCTCGCTCGAGCAATCTATGGAAACATCATCCGATTTGGTTCGCGCTGAGGTTGTGAAGCTCGACAGGGGCTTTCCTCTCGTACGCCTTGATGACGGCAGAGAAGTCCGATGCGAGCATGCGACCGAATTGCAGAAAGGCGGCCAGCAGCGTGCTGTCGTAGGAGACATCGTGCAGCTTTCGTGGCCCGAAGGCCACGACAAGGCAATCATCTCTGCTATCGAGCCTAGGTCCCGGGAGCTTATTCGCAAGGATCCAACGGAACGTACGGTACCGCAGGTGCTTGCAGCGAATTTCAATCTCATACTGATCGCACAGCCGCTTTCGCAAGTCAATATCAAACGGCTTGAACGCGAGCTTGTTCTCGCATACGAAACCGGTGCCGACATCGCGGTCATTCTTACGAAAGCGGATTTGGCTGCAGACGTGGAAACGGTAGAGCGCATCCGCGAACAGGTGAGCAACCGCATAGAGCGCACTGTGCCAGTCATCGTCGTCGCCCAAGATGATCAAGAAGGCTTGGCCCAGGTCCGTGCATTGCTCGCACCTGATAGATGTGCCGTTCTCATCGGTCGTAGCGGTGTGGGCAAATCGAGTCTGATTAATTTGCTTGTCGGCCGAAACGTGCAGCAGATCGGCGAAGTGAGAGAGAGTGACGGGAAGGGCCGGCATACCACGGTCAGCCGCCAGATCGTCGAAATTCCAAGCGGAGGCCGCGTCATGGACATGCCAGGTGTTCGCGGACTTGGCATATGGGATGCCCAAGCTGGCATTCAAGCGGCTTTCGCCGATATAGAGGAAATCGCGCAGGAATGCCGTTTCGATGATTGCCGCCATGGGCAAGAGCCTGGTTGCGCCGTGCGTAAAGCGGTTGAGGATGGCCGTATCAGCGAAGAGCGCTTCTCCTCGTATCGAGCGTTGATGGACGAAACGGCGAAGGTTCAACAAAAACGCGAGGAAGCCCGCTGGAAGGCGAAGGATCGCTCTCGCCACTTTAAAAAACATCGCTGAAAGACGATAATGGTTTCTACTGTTTCCCCGTTGCTGCCGATGCAAAACGGCAGCTTAATAGTCGGCATCTAGGATTAAAAACATGGAAAGCGTGGGCTTGTTCGTCATTCTCGTAGCCACCGGCTTCGTTCTCGGCGTGCTTAGCGGGCTTTTGGGTATCGGTGGCGGCATGCTGACGATTCCCACGTTTCGGCTTGCGCTCGGTCTTACTGCCGTATCGACGACGGCGACCTCGCTGCTCGTCATCATCCCTACAGCCATAACAGGTGCGCTTTCCCATATCCGAGAGAAAACGTGTATCGTGTGGCTCGGCGTCTCGATGGGTGTTGGGGGTGCATGCACCTCGGCGATTGGCGCGTATCTGGCAACGATTGCTCCGTCGGCCGTTGTGATGTGCGTAGCTGCGGCCGTCATCGGCTATTCGGCATTCAATATGTTGCGTGGCGCCATCAAGCAATACAGGAAACCTCAAGCCGCCGACGCAAAAGAGGAGGATGGCAGATCCGACGGAGCGAAAACGGAAGCATTCGCTGACCGTCCTACGCCGAAGAAATGCCTTTTCGGTTTTGCCATCGGTCTTATCGCCGGTCTTGTTGCAGGCTTCATCGGCGTCGGGGGCGGATTCATCATGGTGCCGCTCATGGTCGCCGTGCTTGGCGTTTCCATGCATCAGGCTTCGGGAACGTCGCTTGTAGGTATCGCCATTCTCGCGATTCCGGGTGTCATCGAGCATATCATCCTTGGTAATGTGCAATATCTCATTGCAATCGCGATGTGCATCGGTACCATACCAGGTGCGATAATCGGTTCCAAGCTCTGTTCTCGCTTTACCGATCGGGGTTTGCGTTTGCTTTTCGGTGTGATGTTGATTATCGTTGCGTTCATCCTAGTAATAAACGAGTTCGTAGCTTTCTAGGCGCTAACGAGGCGGGGAGAGAAAACGATGGCAATAAGAGAGGGATTATCGACGTCGTTCGAGACGCGCGTTGAGGAAGCCGCACAATCGAGCCGCAATGCGTACGATAAGCTTTTCCTATTCAAGCTCCTGATCGCCATCATCACGATCATCTCGGCGATCATGGTGGTTTGGCAGCTATTCGAGACCAACCGCTCAGTGCCTCTTCTGGCGGCCATGATCGTGATTTTCGTCCTTTCTGCTGTCCTGAGCATGCGTCTTCTTCTCGATCCCGAATCGATTCGCGCCCACCAAAGCGATTTGATGCTCCGACTCTCACGTCAAGTCTTCGAGTGCTTAACAGGTGGTCTCGACGAGGCGGCGGCCCAGAAGATCTGCGAGCTTCTGCTTCCTACGACCGATGCAGTCGCGGTTGCCATTTGCGATAGCGAGAAGATGCTCGGCTTCACAAGCGATTCCCCTGCGTTGAATCGTGATGCCGCGAAATCGATTAAAAACGATGAGGAGCTCAAGTTCCAAACCGCTGACGAAATGGTCATCATCGAAAACGTGCCCTCTTCGGCATTCAGGGGGAATCGCCTCATCAAGGCGGCTGTCTTCGTTCCTCTTCGTTTATCGGACAATAGCGTCGGTTCGTTACGTTTCTACTATTCCTCGGCGCGCAAGATCAGCTCGTTGCAAAAATCCATCGCCGAAGGTCTCGGACAGCTCATCTCCACGCAAATTGCTGCGCAGGCGCTCGAAGAGCAGACGAAGTTGGCGACGACCATGGAGCTTAAGGCTCTTCAAAACCAGATTAACCCGCATTTCTTGTTTAATACGATCAATACGATTGCTTCGCTCATCCGAACCGACCCGATGAAGGCTCGCGAGTTGTTACGGGAGTTCGCAGTATTCTATCGCCGTACGCTCGAGGACTCCGACGGTCTGATTCTGCTCAGCCGTGAGGCGGAGCAGACCGTGCGCTATTTCCAATTCGAGTTGGCGCGTTTCGGCGCGGATCGCCTCGAACTTATTCTCGACGAGGAAGAAGGCGTGCAAGACATGCTCGTCCCTCCGTTCCTAATCCAGCCCCTTGTCGAGAACGCAGTACGCCATGCGATGCCTTCCGAAGGTAAACTCACCATCGTTTTGTCCGCATGGGTAGAGGGGACGTATCTGAAGATTCGTGTTGCGGACAATGGTGTCGGCATGTCGCAGGAGACGTGCGACAATATCATGCATCCTGAGTCATCGACTGGCATGGGCATTGCAGTCAAGAATGTGCACGACCGCATCATCGGCTATTTCGGGCCGCAGTCCGGAATGGATGTGCAAAGCAAGCTTGGCGAGGGTACGCAGGTGACGCTGTCGCTAAGCCTCTCCGAGATCGAGCGCTACGTGTAGCGTTCGCTTGCGTTTACGAGTTGCCAAATAAAACGCGATACAGCGTATTTGCTCAAACGTTGCTGCAATTACATTATGTGCGGCAGAATGCCTTTGTTGCCCACACGCAAATAAAAACACCCTGAACACTCTCGAAAACCGCACGACAATCAGGTATACTACTAGATTCGAGTAAGACTATTTTTCGTACGTGGAGCCCCATGTGAAGCGTACGTATGAAACGAAGGATTGTGTAAGGCGGAGGAAAAAGATGCTGAAGGCGATTATCGTTGACGACGAAGCCCCTGCGCGTTCTGAATTGCGTTTTCTGCTCGATGAGCTTGGACAGACCGAAGTCGTAGCTGAGGCTGCAAGTGTCCGTGAGGCCATCGAGAAGCTCAAAGAATACCCATGCGATGTCATGTTCCTTGATGTGAACATGCCCGAGGCAACAGGTTTGCAGTTCGCAGACGCGCTGCAGCATCTCAAGTTCCCGCCAGCGGTCGTGTTCGTTACCGCATACAGCGAATTCGCCCTCGATGCCTTCAAGGTGAATGCCATCGATTATCTGGTCAAACCGGTCGAGACTGATCGTCTGGCGCAGGCCATCGCTCGTGTTCGCGAGCATGTATCACTCCATGCGAAGGCTCAGAAATCCGAGCGTATCCCCGTTGAGAAGGGCGGCAAGAAGATCCTCATCGGCATCGACAAGATCCGTTTTGTTATGGCGCGCGATGATTATGCCTACTTGCAGACTGATGCAGACCGCTATTTCTCAACCGTAAGCCTAGCTCAACTTGAAAAGCGTCTTGATGGCCATGGGTTCTTCCGTGTGCATCGCGGTTATCTGGTGAACTTGCAGATGGTCGAGGAAGTCGAATCGGTTTCGGGTGGAACGCTTCTACTCACGCTCAACGGAGTCGAGGAGAAGATTCCGGTTTCTCGTCGTCGCGTTTCCGCGCTCAAGAAGGCACTTGGCCTGTAATAGATTCGCATATCCATTTTCACTAGCAGGAGTATTCACATGATCTCTGGCGAGATGGGAGAACTGCATCCAAGCGCGAAAGTTCTCGTAAGGAAAAAGGTTGCAAGCCGAATCCATAAGAAGGACGCAAGCCTCTATGCCTTTTCCCAAAAAGCGCAGGAATGCGCGAGCGGTTTCATGGGATGGGCCGACTTGGCGACCAATCCGCCGTACGACCTTGCGGCAATCAAGGATTTTGCTGATGAAGTGGTTGCAGATGGCATCAATACGGTCGTGCTTCTCGGACAAGGTGGTTCGACGCAAGCGCCCATGACCATCACCAAATACAACAAGATTGATTCCAATCGCGTGGAATTCCGCACCATCGACTCGGATTCGCCAGTACGCGTGCGCGAGACCCTTTCCCTTTCCTCTCCCGAGAAAACATTGGTTATCGTTTCATCCAAGAGCGGTGGCACCATTGAGCCGCGCCTTATGCTCTGCGTGGTGCGTGCGGCTTTTGAGCAAAGGCTTGCTCCAGACGAGGTTGTGAAGCATCTGGTTGCCATCACCGATCCAGGTTCTGCGCTTGAGAAGCAGGCGAAAGAAGAAGGTTGGCGTGCGGTGTTCTTGGGTGAGCCGACCGTGGGAGGCCGCTTCTCTGCTCTTTCCATTTTCGGGTTGCTTCCTGCAGCGTTGGTGGGCATCGATATCGAAAATGCTATGAAGCACGCGGTCGTTGCCGAGAAGCAGTGCAGCGAAGATGCAATCGATAACCCCGCAATCGCCTTGGCATCGTTTCTCTATGGCAACTACATCAACGGTCGCGACAAGTTCTGCTTCCTTACGCCGAAGCGCGGACGCGTCTTGGGACTTTGGATCGAGCAACTCGTTGCCGAGAGCGTTGGCAAAGAAGGGAAGGGCATCCTTCCGAACATCGAGGTCGACTCGCTGCTTTTGGCAAGCGATCCGGGTGACCGTTGCGTCATCATCTACAAGACGAAGAACGATTTGTGGGACGAACAGAACAACTTCGAGATGAGCCTAGCCTACATTGATCGCCATATCCCACGATTGAATTATCGAATCGATTCCGTTGAAGAGCTCGCCGAGCACTTCGTGATGTGGGAATATGCCATCGCCATGTTGGGCTTTCTGATGAAGGTGTGCCCATTCGACCAACCCGATGTCTCCGCTGCGAAAGAAAAGGTGCTCGAAATCCTGAAGGATGGTCAACCCGAAAGCGATTTCTGCGAGGATGGCATCGGCAACGTCCCAATCGGTACGGTCGAGGTTCATCTCTCGAAACAGTTTACTGACTGCACCAGCTTGCATGATGCGCTTTATTCCTTGCTTGCCAGCATCGAGCCAGGGGATTATTTCGCGCTCAATGCGTTTTTGCCCTTTACCGGTGAGTATCGCCGTGAAGCGCTAGAAGAGATTCGTCACAGCGTTGCGAATGCATGCGGCGCGGCCTCGTGCCTCGAGGTCGGCCCTCGCTATCTACATTCCACGGGACAGCTTCATAAGGGCGGACCCAACAAGGGTGTGTTTTTGATCTTGTCGGCAGATGAGCTTAAGGACATCCCGCTTCCGCAAGAGGCGGAAAGCCTTGGCAGTCTCGCGAAAGCTCAAGCTATCGGTGATTTGCTGACGCTTTCCGAGCGCGGGCGCCGCTGCGTGCATGTGCATCTACCCGATAATTCGGGTGTGACCCTGCGCGCTCTTTCTCAGTTGATCCAGCAGATTCTGACCGAAATAACTTTCGAGCGTTCATGAGAACCGCGCTTCGCATCCATGTTCAAGGAATAGTGCAGGGGGTGGGTTTCCGCCCCTTTGTCTACCGTCTTGCGAAAAGGTATCTGATTAGCGGATGGGTCCTTAATTCCAAGGAGGGCGTTGATATCCATGCGGAAGGTGACGAGCGTCTCGTCGACGAATTCGTGATGGAGATCGCGCAGAATCATCCCGAAGCTGCGCGCGTTACGGAAATCGATTTAAAGGAAGTACCGCTCGAAGACTTCGAGGGCTTCACGATACGTTTCTCTGATGAGCAATCAACCAATAAGGTAACTCTGGTATCTCCCGATCTTGCAACGTGTGACGACTGCGTACGCGAATTGTTCGACCCGAATGACCGACGATATCGCTATCCATTCATCAACTGCACGAATTGCGGTCCGCGTTTCACGATTATCGAAGAACTGCCTTATGACCGTTCGCGTACGTCGATGGCGGGCTTTGAGATGTGCGAAGCGTGCGCAGCCGAGTACGCCGACCCGACGGACCGCCGTTTCCATGCGCAGCCTGACGCGTGCTTCGAATGCGGACCATCGATTTCGTATTGGGAGAATCCATCGATACGCAAGGATGCGGAAGACGGCATCGTTTCGAAGACCATATGGGGGCATACCCGAGAGCAAAGCGATGCTATTATCGCCCGATGCGTTCGCGTACTGCTCGAAGGCGGCATCTTGGCAGTCAAGGGTCTCGGAGGTTTCCACCTTGTATGCGATGCTGAAAACGATTCGGCGGTAGCGACTCTGCGCGCACGGAAGCGACGCGAGGGCAAGCCTTTCGCGGTCATGATGAAAGACGTTGAAACCATACGGAAGTTCTGCCATATCAATGATGTCGAGAAGTGCGTCTTGAGCGGGGCACAGCACCCCATCGTGCTGTTGCGAAAACTTTCTGGCGCACAGTTTGCCCAAGGATTGGCAGACTATCTACCCGAACTCGGCGTCATGCTTCCATACACGCCGTTGCAGCATCTGCTCATGCATGATTTCGTAGAAGCAGGTGGGCAGATGCTCGTCATGACATCGGGTAATGTCCACGATGCTCCGATTGAGATCGATGACGACCATGCTCGTGAAGCGCTTGGCAGTATTGCGGATGCCTTTTTAGGAAACAACCGTCCGATCCGCGCACGCTATGATGACTCGGTCGTGCGCGTAATCGATGCTGATGGCGAAGAAGCCATACAGATGGTGAGGCGGGCGCGAGGCTATAGCCCCGTTCCCTTGAAGCTTGTCCCAGATGATGCGTCTAAAGAGGAGTTTCTCTGCACGGGACCCGAGCAGAAGAATACGTTTTGCGTAGTGCGCGGTAGCGAGGTGTTCGTGTCGCAGCACATCGGCGATTTGGAACATGCCGAGACGTTCGACGCATGGCTTGAGGCCAAGAATCGGTTCCAGACTCTTTTCCAAGTGCAACCAAAAGAACTGGTGTGCGATCTCCATCCCGAATACCTTTCCACGAAATGGGCGCACGAGCAAGGCATGCCTCTTTTGTTAGTGCAGCACCATCATGCGCACATCGCGAGCGTACTCGGCGAGCACGGTATAAAAGATCCTGTATGCGGCATTGCGTTCGATGGCACGGGGTATGGTCCTGACGGTGCGATTTGGGGAGGAGAGGTCCTTCTCGCCAACAATAAGGATTATGAACGATTCGCTAACTTCGCATATGTTCCCATGCCTGGCGGCGCAGCATGCATCCGCGAACCTTTGCGCATGGCATATGGGGTTTTGTGGGCGTTTGATTTGCTAGAGCATCCGTTTGCTCTTTCAGCGCTTTCTTCTCTTGGTGATATGCCCGCAGTGCTCGACCAGATGATCGAGCGTGGCTTGAATACCCCATATACATCTTCTGTCGGCCGCCTCTTCGATGCGGCAAGCGCGCTTTTGGGCATCTGCACAGACCCTACCTATGAAGGGGAGCCTGCGATTCTTCTCGAAGCAGCCATGTGCGACGCCGAGGACCGTGCGAAAGAAGCAGATGATGACGATCGCTATACCATCGAAGTCCAGAAGAACACTGCGACCGATTCCAGTACTGCTCAGGAAACTTCGGTCATGCTTTTCGATGCAGCAGGGGTTTTCAAGGCACTGCTTGATGATGCGTATGCGGGTGTGCCCGCATCGGTAATCGCGCGACGCTTCCACGATGCATTCGTCAAAGCCATCGTGCAGGGCGCGCAGCTTGTAGACATGCTTTATGGCATTCGTACTGTGGTGCTCTCGGGAGGCGTGTTCCTCAACCGCTATCTTACCGAGCACGCTCTTGCTGCGCTTGCCCAGGCAGGTTTCACGGTGGCGGTTGGCAGGGACTTGCCGCCTCATGACGGATGCATATCGTTCGGGCAGGCGGTTGTACGCTACAATCGTCAGGGTCGGGAATAATTACTAAACACAAGATAGAAGGATCAGCTCTATGTGCCTTGCGATACCGGGAAAGATCATCGAGATCGGTGAGGATAGTCTTGCGACGGTCGACATTCTCGGTGTTACCCGAGAGGTTGCACTTGATCTTACACCTCAAGCCGGTTTAGGCGATTACGTGCTCGTTCATGCAGGTTTCGCAATCGAGGTCGTCGATGCGGATTACGCTCTCGAGACCATTGAGCTCATCAAGGAGCTGCCACAGCTTGCTGGCGAAGACCTCTTCGCATAAAGGCCGTCATGATGAGCGCTCTCGATACTCCTTTCGCATCTTTCAAAGACCCGACGCTTGCTCGGGGGCTTATCTCCGCCATCGAGGCATACGCGCCGAAGCAAGCGACGCTCATGGAAGTGTGCGGCACGCATACGGTCGCTATCGCTCGCAACGGCATCCGTGACTTGATGCCATCGGGCATTCGTTTGAGCTCTGGTCCAGGATGCCCGGTGTGCGTGACGTCGAATCGCGATATCGATACGGTCATCGCGCTTGCGCGGATCGATGGGGTTACCATCACGACTTTCGGAGATATGACGCGTGTGCCCGGTTCGACATCCTCGCTTCTCAAAGAGCAAGCAAAAGGACGCTCGGTCGAAATCGTATATTCACCGCTTGATGCGCTTAGGTTTGCTCAGGAGCATCCTGAACGGCAAGTCGTATTCGTCGGTGTCGGTTTTGAGACCACGACGCCGCTTGTTGCGCGCGCTATCAAGCGTGCTGCCGATGCGAAACTAACCAATTTCAGCGTGTTCACAGCTCATAAGAATATGCCAGGCGCCCTTGAGGCGATCATCAACGATCCGAAGCTCAAGCTCGATGCCCTCATCCTTCCCGGTCACGTGAGCACCATCATCGGCATCGAACCGTATCGCTTCCTGGCAGAACAGTATGGCATCCCCGGCGTGATTACCGGCTTCGAGGCGGTCGATGTATTGCAGGGCATCGCGATGCTTCTGCGTCAGCTGCACGAAGGTCGCGCTGAAATCGAAATCGCCTATGCTCGTGGTGTGATGCCGCAGGGAAATCCCATTGCGCGTGCCGCTATCGACGAGGTGTTCGAGACCTGTCCAGCACTCTGGCGCGGACTCGGTATGATCGATGGTTCGGGATATCGCATCCGTGAGCAATATGCCGATTTCGATGCGGTGCGCCGCTTCAAGCCTGTCGTCGAACCCACGCAAGACCCAAAGGGTTGTCGCTGCGGCGACGTTTTGCGCGGTATCATGGCCCCGAGCGAATGTCCTTTATTCCGTACGGTATGTTCGCCCGAGAATCCTGTCGGACCTTGTATGGTGTCCTCCGAAGGCTCATGCGCGGCATATTATCGATATTATTAAGGAAAGCACATCTGTTATATCCTTAGGAAAACAGGCAGGGCATGCGCGTGATACAAGGGGAGTATGGTGGAAAACGGTTTGGATAAACAGTTCAGCCAGGTCTCTGCTGCTGCGCAGCTTGTGCGCGGTGTCGGCATCAAGGAGCTCGTCACGCGTGAATCCGCGAAAGCGCTATCTGTGAACAACATTTCCGTTGCGCCTCCTGGCGCTTCAGCATCAAAGGTTCATACGCAGGTCAACAAGTCCGATCGGGGTTCGAAATTCACGGTCGATGATGAGGGCGTGCGCTATGAGGCACACGTGCTCGAAGACGGCACTGTGTGCATCGATGCGTGCATAACCGATCGGGAGGCAGTCATTTTCCCCGATGAGATCGATGACTGCGTCGTCACTGTGCTTGCTCCTCATGTGTGTTCGCATTCGCAAAACCTCAATTCAGTGGTGCTTCCCAAGCATGTGCGGGATTTAGGAGGGCATGCATTCGATCGCTGTCTGCATCTTGAAGCGATAGGTTTAAGTCAAGAACTCGAAAGCATCGGCGGATTCGCATTCTCGAATACGAAGATCAAGTCTTTCGATGCGCCGCCTTCTTTGCGCAACCTTGGGATGAAGGCCTTCTTCCACTGTGCGAGCCTTAAGACCGTCAATCTCAATGACGGCCTTGCTTCCATTGGTGAAGGAGCTTTCTACGGTACCGCAATCGAAAGCATCCGGATTCCCGGCTCTGTTGTCAAAATGGGTAGGGAAGTGTTCAGGCAGACACCGCTTGTCGATAACGGCCTTTTCGGAGCGCTTTCGTTCGGATTTGGCTCGCCGTTTATAGCGGACGTCCAAGGTGGTTTGTACCGCAAGGCGACCAAGGGTCTTGTCCTCGTTGAGATGCTCGGGCTTTCAGTCGTCAATTACATCGTGATGCCCGGCACGCTTCGCATTGCCGACCGCGCGTTTTTGTACCATCCCTCGATTGCAAGCCTCGTGTTACCCGAGGGCTTGCAGACAATCGGCAACGCTTCGTTCAAATTTTGTCGAAGCCTTAAATACATCGTCGTTCCTGACAGCCTAACTGCAATTGGCGAGGAGGCGTTTCGCAGCACAGCGCTCACAAACTTCCGCATTCCGGCGGGGTTCCAGTATCTGGGCATGTACGGGCTTTCCACCTGTAGCCGTGGCAGCTCGCTTTCGCAACCGACCTTGCATGATATCGAGGTCGATCCCGAAAACGAATTGTTCTATATGGAGTCGGGGATTTTATGCCGCCGCGACGAGGAGGGCGACCATGCCGTCGTATACGTCGGACCGCAGACCGACGTGGTGATTCCCCGAAGGGTCATCTACATCGACGGCTTCTGCTTCGGAGGGGTTGATTCGATAACCCATTTGACCGTACATACCGACATCCTCGGTGTTGGACTCGGTGCATTTTTCATTTCTGCGGTGGTCCCTCGCGTGACCATCGTGACGAACGACATAGATGGTGTCGAGCATCGATACGAGGCATATTTCCCCTCGTCGCATTTCCCATCTTCCTCGTATAGCGGACAGTGCTTCTCTCAAGCATTCGGTGGTCCGACGACTGCGGGTGCGGGCGATGAGGATTTGGTTCCGAGAGGAAAGACCCCTGATGGAATCGTGAAGAAGAACACCTCGATAATGGATCCGGCGACCATCTTCGCCTTTGCTGACTTGAGCATTCGCCATTGCTATCAGACCATCGAGCGTACGGGATTGATTCTTCTGCGCCTGACCGACGGGCGTTTCCTTGACGAATCGGGTCGCGACATGTTCGTGAAAAGCGTCGAGCGGCACATGGATGAATTCATCATCGCATGCAGCAGGCAGAACGATATCCAATTCATTAAGATGCTGGTCGATCTCGGTTTCATCAACGAGCAGAATATTGCAAGGGTCATCGACTTGCTCGGTGAGCAGAAAGACGTCAAGCTCGTGAGCTACCTGCTCAACGAGCAGCATAAGCGTTTCTCGACGAAGCGTGCCGTGGTGGAGGATTTGTAGCATGGCATCGGCTCTCGGCAATACGACCGCAATGCAGGACCCTTCGTTTGTGCTCAAACGCACCGACCACGATTACATCGTGGGGTCTGCAGAGCTGGATGAACGCATTCTCGAACTGTGCGTCGAAATTCTCAAAGATTGCCGCATCTCGCTCATGATGGCATTCCGCTTCCTCGATCGCGCCTTGTGGCAGTTGCCATTCCGCATCGCCTACTCGTATGTGGCACTCGGCAGCAACGGGCGCGATATGTTCTTCTCTCCTTCTGCACTCATCATGCGTTTCGAGAGTTCGCCGAACGAGACGATCCGCGACTATCTCCACACGCTTTTGCATTGCGTGTTCCGCCATCCGCTCGATGTCGAGCATACGGATGCCTATTCGTGGGGTCTTGCGTGCGATATCGTGGTCGAGAGCATTGCCGTCGAGATGTGCTCACGGCGTTTCCCTGGCGCATACGATGCAGCAGCCAAAGAGGCAATCGAGTATTTATCCGAGCATATCGGACGCATCACACCACAGAACCTTTACCGCGCTTTCGCGGATGCCGGAAGTAGCTTCGCTACAGCGAAGGAAATGGGACTGAGTCCTCTGTACATGCGCCAACTGGAGGAGATATTCATCCGCGATTCCCATGATTATTGGGCGAATAACGCGAAAAAGGGCGAACCGAATCCCGATGGCGAACCCGATCCCGACGAAGATCCAATCCAAAACCAAGAAGTCAAAGAGCTATCCGTCGATACGGTCGAAGAGAGCGATGGCGGTCAAGGATCGCAAGATGATGATGCTTCTCCCAATCAGGAAAGTCAGGACTCAGACTCCTCTCAAGACGAAGACGACGAGAGGGAAGATACGGCCGAAAACGATGGAGAGCTTTCTCTCGAAGACGTGCTCGATGCGCTCAACGGCGGCCTCGATGAGGACGAAGAGGATTTCGACGAAGAGGAGATCGCTCGACAGTGGGAGGAGATCGCAAAGCAGTTGGAGGTTGACCTCGAGACCTTTGCGCACCAGATGGGTGACGAAGCCGGCATGTTTCTGTTGAATCTTGCCGTTGCCAACCGTCGTCGCGTGAACTACCGCGACTTCCTTCAGCGTTTCTGCGTATTGGCGGAAGACATCCAAGTCAACCATGACGAGTTCGACTACATCTTCTATACGTACGGTCTTGACCTGTACGGCAACATGCCGCTCATTGAGCCGCTCGAATACCAGGAATGCAATCGCGTGCGTGAATTCGCCATCGCCATCGACACGTCTGGCTCATGTTCGGGAGACTTGGTGAAAGCCTTCGTATCGCGCACCTGCGAGATACTTGGCGATGCCAACCAGTTCGACCATCGCGTTAATATCCATATCATCCAATGCGATGCGCGCGTTCAGCTGGATACGGTCATCACTTCACTCGATGAGATGAGCGAATATGCTGACAACGTCCAAATCCGCGGCTTCGGAGGAACCGATTTCAGACCCGTATTCGAGTATGTGGATAAACTCATCGAGAAAAAAGAATTCATCAATCTGAGAGGATTGATCTACTTTACAGATGGCTACGGCATCTTCCCGGAGAAGGCACCTGACTATGATACGGCATTCGTATTCTTAGACCCGAAAGTGAATCACCCTCGTGTTCCACCATGGGCATTGAAGATAATCTTGGATGAAGACGATATCGCTACGTTAAAGGAGTAATCGTTTATGAACATCTCTGAAGCAAAGAACCAAATCACCGAAACCGTCCGTGCGTACATGAGCAAGGACGACACCGGCGCCTATTGCATCGATGTCGCGCATCAGCGTCCGTTGTTCTTGATTGGAGCACCCGGCATCGGCAAGACGGCAATCGTCGAGCAGGTGGCATCCGAGATGGGCATCGGACTCGTCTCGTATTCGATGACCCATCATACGCGCCAAAGCGCACTCGGATTGCCGTTCATCGAGCACAAGAAGTACGGTGATGTGGAATTCGATGTCTCCGAATACACCATGAGCGAGATCATCGCATCCATGTACGATTACATGGAGAAGACGGGGCTTAAAAAGGGCATCCTCTTCCTCGACGAGATCAATTGCGTTTCGGAGACGCTTTATCCGAGCATGCTGCAGTTTCTGCAATTCAAAACCTTCGGTCGCCATAGCATTCCCGAGGACTGGATCGTGGTGTGCGCAGGCAATCCTCCCGAATATAACCGTTCGGTGCATGAGTTCGATATCGTTACCATGGATCGTCTACGTCGTATCGACATCGAGCCGGATTATGCTGCATGGAAGAGTTACGCGCTCGACCAAGGTTTGCACCCGGCAGTTACCTCGTATCTCGAGGTTCGCCATAGCGATTTCTATATGGTCGAGGCGAAGCTTGGCGGCAAGAGCTTCGTAACGGCTCGTGGCTGGGAGGATTTGGCTAAGACCATCACGCTGTTCGAGCAGCAGGAAACGCCGGTGAACGCGGCGCTTGTCGAACAATTCCTGCAGGATGCGGAGATTGCCGAGCGATTCGCAGCGTATTACGACTTGTTCAACAAATATCGGTCGGACTATCAGATCGATGAAATCCTGGCAGGTAACGTGGACGCCTCCATCGTGGAGCGCGCGCAGGCCGCGCGCTTCGATGAGCGCTTGGCTTTGCTCGGGCTGTTGCTCGATTCGCTGGGCGGCGACATGTTCGAAATCGTGAAGAAGGACGAGGCGCTCAACATGGTGCGCGAGGGTCTTTCCGACTTGAAGGAGAAGATGCGCACAGGTGATGACCTGTTCGCTTATGTGAGCAATGCAGCTCAGCAGATAGAGGGTAGGCTCGCTCATAGCAAGGACATCGGTACCGCATCTGCGCAAGCGACGCGCAGCTTGCGACTTGCCGACGGCGTCTTGCGTGAGATGATGTCGACTACGGCTGCGGGGGAGAACTACCAGGATTACGCAACGATCAACCAGGTGTATCGTCATCATGCCGAGAACCTGAATCAGGATATCGAGGATGCGCAACTTCGTTTGGACAACGCATTCGCGTTCATCGACGAGGCGTTCAACCAGAAGCGCGAGCTATTGGTGTTCGTGACCGAGCTGACCGCGCGCACTACGACGATGAAGTTCCTCAATCGTTTCGGAAGCGACAGCTACTTCGCGCACAATCAGGATCTTCTGGTCGAGGATAACCGTCAGAAGATCGCCGAGCGCATCAGCGAGCTTCCCATGGAGCGCATCACAGCAACGGCCGAGGCGAAGCAAGACCCGTTGGGCTTGGGCTCTCAAGGAGGGTCTGGCATAAACGTCGTACCGATCTCGCTTTCACCAGGCAAATCAGCAAACCATGCTCGCCATGCAGCACCTTCGAGCGAAGACGGAGCGGAAAAGGTCTCGCAAGAACGTAAGCCAGAGCCAGTGCCGCCTGTGCCTGTGGCGCCTGTTGAGAAAAAAGTGCCTGAGGCTGATGAGGGGGGAACCGTCATGGCATCTGTCGTAGACGAGGCTCCCTCTCCGGAGAGCGCGAAGATCGAAGAGATAATCTCCGAGGCGGTTTACGAAGTGAAGGCTGCAGTCGACGAGATAGTTGCGGAGTTCTCCGAACCAGAATCGGTTGAACCTGCGATAGTGGAGACGGGCGAGCCAACGAGCGACCCCGAACCGGAAGCAGCGGTCGGTACACAGGCATATCATGACAAGCTCGTATCCTATTACGCTAACAAAACCTTCGAATACGGTTTCAATAGCATGTGCAAGATGACACTTCCCGAGTTCTTGACGGGCAAGATGATCCTCGACATCGGCTGCCGTCGCGGTCGAGGCGTTTTCAAACTTTCTGATCGTGTAGGCATTACGGGTCATGTCGTGGGTATCGATTGGTCCCGTGAGCATATCAACGAGGCAATGCGCGACATGGATCGTGCTTGGCAGGATTCTGGTCTTCCCGAGAGCAACATGGAATTCCATTGGGGCTTCCCCGAGGATCTCGCATCGCTCGGCCTGCGTGAAAACAGCATGGATCTCGTCTTTACCAATAGCATCCTGAACTTGGCATATGATACGAAGCAGGCGATTCGTGAGATTTTCCGCGTGCTGCGTTTCGGCGGCATGTTGATTTGCGAAACGGTTGTTGCGACGGGTCCTCGCGATAAGGATGTCGTTGCCAAAGCCCGTGCGATGGGCAATAGCGTGCAATCGGCATTAAGCCAAGAGGAATTCGAGGCTATGCTTGCTGAAGCGGGATTCTCCATGGTCGGTTTGAGTTATCGTGACGTCCACAAGGTCAATCCGACAGATGGGTATATCCAAGGGTATACTGTTGATGCGGTTGAGAGCAACGAGGATGTGGAATTCCGCGCCGTGGTAGCGCACGTTGCTAAGCCGAAGGCGAACGTTTTGCCACGTGCCATCTTCAATGGCGGCGCGGTCGATCGCAGCTTGTAAGCGAGCTTATATACGGAAGGTGGGAACACATGGCTGATCAAAATGGAACGCCGATTGTCGGAATCATCATGGGATCCGAATCAGATATGCCAGCGATGGAGCCGTGCATGGCGCAACTCGATGCTTTCGGCGTGCCCTATGAGGTGAAGGTCGCGAGCGCGCATCGCAAGCCCGCCGAAGTACACGAGTGGGCGCAAAGCGCATACGATCGCGGCATCCGCGTCATCATCGCTGCAGCAGGCAAAGCTGCCCATTTGGGTGGCGTGGTTGCGGCATATACAGCAAATCCAGTCATTTGCGTTCCGATGAAGACGAGCGATTTGGGCGGGTTGGACTCGCTGCTTTCGATGGTTCAGATGCCGAGCGGAGTGCCCGTTGCGTGTGTTGCCATCAACGGAGCTAAGAACGCTGCCATCTTAGCGGTGCAAATGCTCGGAACCGGCGACGTGGAGATGTATCGCACGATTGTCGATTTCAAGGAGCAGATGGCTCGCTAATCGCGCGTGAGCGCCACAAAGAACGAAGGATCGCCATGCCGAAGAAACTGCTGATGGGAAACGAGGCGTTCGCGTATGCGGCCTTGCAGGCTGGGGTGAACGTGGCAGCGGGATATCCCGGGACGCCTTCCTCTGAAGTAATCGAGACCATTGCGAAGCTGCGCGCCTCAGGCGTTGCCCAGGGCGTGCATGTCGAATGGTCTGCCAACGAGAAGGCTGCCCTCGAATTGGTTGCCGGCGCGGCGTATAGCGGAGCGCGCGTGCTATTCACGTGCAAGCAGATGGGGCTTAACGTCGCTTCCGATCCGCTTCAGTGCCTCAACTACATCGGCGTGAAGGGCGGCTGCGTGCTGTTCGTCGCTGATGACCCAGGCCCGATTTCGTCGCAAACCGAGCAGGATACGCGCCGCTTTGCGGCATTCGCTAAAGTTCCGGTTCTCGACCCGGCAACGCCTGAACAGGGCTTTGCCATGATGCAGGCAGCATTCGAGTTATCCGAGCGTTATAAGACTCCCGTTATCGTGCGCCCCACCACGCGCGTCTGTCATGCTTCGGCTTTCTTCGACATCCCTGACCAGACGATTGCCCGTGCGATTCCCGAGGAAGGTTTCGAGCGCGATGCTCGTTGGGTGATCTTTCCAGGGCGCTCGTATCAGGCTCATGCCGAGATCAACGAGCGGCTTGTGCGCATTGCCGATACGTTTGGAGCAGAAGAGCCGTATATAGGCTTCAATCCGACTGAAGCCATTGCCAGTGACGACGCCAAGGTCGGCATCATCGCAGGAGGGGTCTCCGCGGCGTATGCCCGTGAGGCATTAAGCATGCTCGAGGCTTCAGCAAAAAGACAGGGCATTTCCCTTCCATCAATATCGTTTTTGCAGGTGGGAACGCCATATCCGTTCCCGCAAAAACGCGTTTCATCATTCGTTAAACCGCTCGAGAAGGTTTTAGTGCTTGAAGAGCTCGATTATGTCATAGAAGACGAGCTCGCGGCACTTGCTGGTCGAGAGCACTTGCCGCTTGAAATATGCGGCAAGCTTTCAGGGGATGCGCTCGCACGGGGCGAGAACTCCGTCGACGATGCCTTCGCCCGGATTCAGTCCTTCCTTGGCCTTTCGTTTTCCGATGAAGCCTCGCCGCTTACATTCGATGAGCCTTTACCGGTACGTCCTCCCGTTTTGTGTGCAGGATGTCCGCATCGTGGCAGCTTCTATGCCGTGAAAAAAGCGCTTGGCAAGACTCCGGCGATTCTCTGTGGCGATATCGGTTGCTATACCTTAGGCAATGCGATGCCGCTTGATGCCATCGATACCTGCCTGTGCATGGGTGCGGGCATCACGATGGCGCAGGGTTTTGCGGTAACGCAACCCGACAAGAAGAACATCGCCTTCGTAGGGGATTCGACCTTCTTCGCAAGCGGCCTTACCGGTGTGGTCAACGCCGTGTATAACCAACATGACATCACCGTGGTCGTTCTCGACAACGCGACTACGGCCATGACGGGCTCCCAGCCGCATCCGGGAACCGGAGTGACGCTTATGGGAGCCAACCATCAGGGTATAGACATCGCGGGGCTCTTACGCGCCATCGGCTTCGAATGCGTGGTGGAGGCGGATCCGCTTAACATCGACGAGGCATGTGCGGCAGTAACGCAAGCGATAGGCTTCGCTGGCCCGAGCGCTGTCGTGTTCCGCTCGCCTTGCGTCCAACTTATCAAGCCGAAACCCCAGGTTACGGTCGATACGGATTTGTGCACAGGCTGTAAGCGCTGCATCACCCAAATCGGCTGTCCGGGCATCGGGTTCGATCCTGATGCGAAAGGCATAAAGAGCGGATCGCGTGGGCAGGCGTTCGTGGATGCGAGCTTATGCAATGGCTGCGGATTGTGCGTGCAACTGTGCGCAGTCGGTGCGCTCAAGATACCCGCTGCTTCGGCTTGCGAAGGGGGTGCGCGATGATCAACATCCTCCTAGCAGGAGTCGGGGGACAAGGCACCGTGCTAGCAGCGAAAGTGCTTGCTCAAGCAGCCCAGAGCAAAGGCTGGCAGGTTCGTACCGCTGAGACCATTGGCATGGCGCAGCGTGGCGGCAATGTGACGAGCCACGTTCGCATGGGAAACGAAGGCGAACAGGTGCATTCGTCTCTGATTGCGAAGAAAACCGCCCAGCTCATCATCGCGTTCGAGCCTGCGGAGGCGGCGCGTGCTTTGGAGTATCTTGCTCCAGACGGCATCGTGGTAACGGCTTCGAGCGCGGTGCAGCCGGTGACCGTGGCCCTTTCAGGTGGGGCATATCGCGCCAGTGACGTGATCGCATCATTGCGTGCGAAA
This sequence comes from Eggerthellaceae bacterium, assembly GCA_017431165.1. Taxonomy (GTDB): domain Bacteria; phylum Actinomycetota; class Coriobacteriia; order Coriobacteriales; family Eggerthellaceae; genus SIG42. The sequence continues at coordinate 4,258 of JAFRLO010000040.1, read as the reverse complement.
TTGGGTGAGCGCCTCATCGTGGTTGACGATGCGGCCATCACCGAAGCAGTCGGATCCCGCAAAGTACTCAATACGGTTCTTCTGGCAAGCGCTCTTTTTGCAGAGATCATCGATTTGAATCTCGATGATTTGAGACATGCCATCGAGATTTGCGTGAAGCCGCGGTTTATTGAGCTTAATCAACGCGCGATCGATATCGTCGCAGGCGCGTAGCATAAAAAGAGTGTTTCGAGGAAGCCATGAGTAAGCTAACAGGGAACATCGTTAAGAAACTGATCGTTTTCGTATGCGTTCTTTCGCTTGTTGTAGGTGCTGGTTTGCTTGCGGGCTGCACGAAAAAGGCACCTCAAGGGGGCGGAGGGGATAACCCCACTATCGTCCAGCCCCAACCGCAGAAACCCGAGACGCCAAGTACCACCGTCACGGTGACCGAAAACGGCAAGTACACCTCGAAGGAAGAGGTAGCGCTCTATATACACCTATATGGCCATGTACCATCGAACTACATCACGAAGACCAAGGCGCGAAAAGCCGGCTGGGTCCAAGATAAGGGCAATCTATGGGACGTGCTCCCCGGCATGAGCATCGGTGGCGGTGGTTTTTCCAACGATGATGGGATGATGCCCGATGCGCCTGGTCGAAAATGGTTCGAAGCGGATATCGATTATGAAGGCGGTTACCGCAACGCCAAACGCCTTGTCTATTCGAATGACGGCTTGATCTACTATACGGGAGATCATTACAAAACGTTCGAGCGGCTGTACTGACGGGCAACCTAGGCCACATAAAAGGAGCCACGATGAAAGAAGTCATTCTCAACGAGGACCAGTTCGCCAGCTTAAAAGAGGTCCATACCTATTTGGCAAAGGCGCTTTCGTTTCCTGCGCACTACGGAAAGAATTACGCGGCGCTCTCTGATTGCCTTGGCGACATAAGCGAACCGGTGATCATCACGGTCGTCCGCGATTGTGCGGAAGATTTCGACCAAGCCGAGCGAAACGAGGAGATGGACAGGGAAGGGAATCCCGACCAAATCGATTGGGATGATTTCACGAAGATCTGCCGCGTCCTCATGCGCAGCGCTCGCTACAATCCATCACTTAGCGTGATGATAGTTTGTTAGAATGACGATTCAATAGATTGCAATAGAGAGGATGACCATGCAGCTAACCGATACGCAATTTAATCTCATCAAAAAGCAGTTCAAGGACTTGAAGGACCGCAGCCCGTTCTATGCGAAGAAATTCGATAGCATCGATTTAGGCGATGTTGTAACGCAGGCGGATTTCGAGAAGCTGCCCTTCACGGACAAGGGCGATCTGCGCGAAGCGTATCCTTTGGGATTGGCTGCTGTGCCGGAAGAGAAGATTGTGCGCATCCATAGCTCATCAGGTACGACGGGAACACCGGTCATCATCCCGTATACCAAAAAAGATGTCGAGGATTGGGCAATCCAATTCGCACGCTGCTACGAATATGCGGGCATAACCGACAAGGACCGCATCCAGATAACCCCGGGATATGGCCTGTGGACTGCTGGCATCGGTTTCCAAGCTGGCTGTGAGCGCTTAGGCGCGATGGCTATCCCCATGGGTCCGGGCAATACCGAAAAGCAATTGCAGTTCATGATCGATATGCAGACGACGGTGTTCACCGCAACAGCAAGCTATGCTTTGCTGATTGCTGAGGAAGTGGAGAAGCGCGGCATCAAAGATCAACTGAAGCTGAAGAAGCTCGTCACGGGCTCAGAGCGTTCAGGGGAGAAGATCCGCCAGCGCATCATAGACGGACTGGGCGTCGAGTTCTATGACATCTATGGTCTTACCGAGGTGTACGGCCCGGGCATCGGCATCAACTGCCAATACGGTCATGGCATGCATATCTGGAGCGATTACGTGTATGTCGAGATCATCGATCCGAACACGGGAGAGGTTCTGCCTGATGGCGAGTGGGGCGAGATCGTGTTGACCACATTACAGAAGGAGGGAGCTCCGCTCATCCGCTTCCGCACGCATGACCTCTCGCGCATCATCCCTGGCGAATGCGCATGCGGCCATAACGAGCATCCGCGTCTCGATACCTTGACTGGCCGTTCCGATGACATGATGAAGATTCATGGCGTCAATGTGTTCCCGGCGCAAATCGAAGAGCTCATCCAAGAGTTCCCCGAGTTGTCGAGCGAGTACCAGATCCGTATTTCGCATTTGGACGGTCGCGACAGCATGCGCATCTACATCGAGGCTTCTGGTTCGGTCGACTGGGCGAAGGCCTCGAAGGATTTCGCAGCGCGTGCGAAGAGCAAGATCGGCTTCACGCCATTAGTGAAGATCGTTGAGCTGGGCTTCCTGCCGCGTAGCGAGAAGAAAACCAAGCGCGTCTACGACGAACGCTATTAGGATTTACGCCACAATTCGTGCTCCAAAGCGACGCTTTGTTGCGCGCTTAACTGCTGCCATGCTTGAGTTTTCTATGAAATCGGCTCAGACGTGGTAATATAGGCAGCTCGAGGGTGAAAAAGCGATTCTACGGAATGATCAATATGACAGAGCAATACGATACCGATCAACAGACGCAGTCGGGTTCCCTGGCTACGATTACTTCGTCAGGTGCTGCAACGTATGGCTATTCTCAGCCGAATGCGGATGGTGCTGCATCAAATGAGGGGAAGAAGAAAAAGAAGGGGAGCAAGAGTGGAAAGGTGCTCACCGGCGTCCTCGTCTTCCTCATCGTTGCCCTCATCGGTGTCTGCGTTGGTGGCTACTTCTTCTTAAGCACGATCGATGACAATCTGTCAGGTGGGAAAACCGAAGAAGAGCAGCTTGCCATCAAGGAGAAGCTCGTTGCTACAACCAGCTATGATGAGCCGTTCTACATGATGCTCATCGGTTCGGACAAGCGTGCGAGCGATGAGTCCATGGGCGAGCGCTCCGATACCAACATCCTCGTTCGCGTTGATGCTCCGAATAAGCAGATTACGCTCATCTCCATTCCGCGTGACACCATGATCACGATCTACGGCTACGGAACGTGCAAGTTCAATGCGGCGTACAGCGTCGGCGGAGCTGCCCAAGTTATCGAAGAGGCTGCCAAGCTGTGCAATGTTCAGATTGCCCATTATGCAGAAATCGATTTTGCCGGCTTAGAGGATCTTGTCGATGCGGTTGGCGGCGTTGACGTCAATGTCCCATTCGATATCGACGACTGGGAAGCGGGACCGGTTACCATTTCCGCTGGCGAACAGCATCTCGATGGCGTTGCAGCATTGACCTTTGCGCGCTCTCGCAAGTATCCCGATGGCGATTTCACGCGCACGATGAATCAGCGCACTTTGGTGAAGGCGCTTATCTCCCGCGTTTTCGCGCTCTCGCCTGGCGAGCTGCCTGCTGTGATTCAGGCTGCCTCGAAATACGTTGCGACCGACATGTCCGTGAAAGACATCTACAGTCTCGCTAAACAATTCCAAGATGAGGGCGAGATGAAGATGTATTCCGCGATGGTCCCGTCTACGACCGACATGATCGATGAGGTTTCCTACGTGATTTGCGATACCTATGGTTTGGCGAACATGATGTCGATTGTCGATTCAGGCGGCGATCCTGGTACTGCCGAAGTCTATGGAGCTGCGCATAGCGCTTATGTCGACGAGGAGGCAGTTGAAGCGCACAACGGTTCAGGGTCGCAATAGCGTTCCTGAATGTGTCGTGCGGGTCACCTTTTAGGCTCACGTGATCAGAATGACTACATGATGAAGCGCCCTAATCGGGGCGCTTCTCTTTATGCGCCTACGCATTTGGTCAAGTAAAATGCATAAACTGCATAAAATACTGCATAAATATTGGTTTTCACGCGCTTATCAGGCTATATCACAGTAATAATCATTGCTTTTATATGCGTAATCGGATAGGCTACCAAAATACGAAAGGATAGCGATTTAAGACGAATGTGAAACGATAAAGAACGCTATCCAACACAGAAAAGGGAGGCTATGAATATGAAGAAAATCGGAATCGTTGTCATCGCATGCATCGCAGCGTTATCGCTGATGCTCGTGGGATGCGGCTCCAGCTCCAAGAAGCTCGTCAAGGATGGTACGCTCACCGTGCTGACCAACCCCGAGTATGAGCCATTCGAGTACATCGAGGGCGACCAAATCGTCGGTTACGACATGGATCTTGCCAAGTTGGTTGCTGACAAGCTCGGTCTCAAGCTCGAAATCGTCAACATGGATTTCGACAGCCTGATTCCGGCCGTTACTTCC
>JAFRLO010000039.1 GCA_017431165.1 Eggerthellaceae bacterium | reverse complement strand
GATGCCGCCGCCAAACCCGGTTAGATTGTCGTTTGAGCCGACAACGCGATGGCACGGCACGATGAGGCATAGCGGATTATGGCCGACTGCGCCGCCGACGGCGCGGGCGGATTGGTGTTTGCCGGTTTCAGCTTCGAGGCGTTTCGCGATGGCGCCATATGTGGTGGTTTGCCCGTAGGGGATATCGAGCATAGCCTCGCGTACGCGCATTTGGAACTCGGTAGCGCGGGCGCATAACGGAAGCTCGCGAGGGTCGGGCGCGTCACCTGCGAAATAACGGTCAAGCCATGTCCGCACCTGCTCAAAAACAGGCAGGTCGTCCTTGCGCTCCATGCGCCCATTGATGCCGATGCCGAAGTAACGGTCGTTGTCGAACCAGCACCCGCATAGCCCTTCGCCATCGCTTGCGAAGAAGAGCTTGCCGATGATAGGTGTTTCGTAATCCGAGTAGAACGTCATAGCGGGACCCTTCCCTTGCGATGCCCTATCAAGGGCATCCTTTCGTCTGCATTGGATTATATACAAATCTAGACGTGCGGTTGTTGCTGCTGCATAATCGTTTTATCCAGTCCAATTGCCGCGAAACCCAAAGTGCCGATCCCTGCCGAAGGAATGCCATGACCTGCTCACGTAGACGCATGATAGTCGCTATCGTGGTGAACATCCTCGTGTTCGCATTCGAGGTGTGGGCCATGTACCGCGGTATCAAGAAGAACGGGCCGTTCGGAAATTTCATCTTCTATACCGAATGCTCGAATCTGTTTGCGGGTATCGTGTGTGCGATGTGCGCAATTTCCGAAGTCCGCGCTTTGCGTGCGGGCGTCGGAATCAGCCAGGCAATGCGTTGGCTCAAGTATATGGCGAGCTGCGTTTTGCTCATGACGTTGTTCGTCGTGACGTTCGTTCTCGTTCCGATGTTGGTGAATGCTGGATATCCGGGTTTTTCCATGATGTATCTCGATGGCGCGAAGCCCTTGACGCATCTTGGCGCGCCGCTGATCGTGACGATATCATACGTGCTGTTCGAAGCCGATCGGTCTATGACCTTCAAGCAAAGCCTTGTCGGATTCGCGCCTACGCTTCTTTACGCGGCGGTTGCGTATCCGTGCAACATCCTACGTGTATGGGATGGGCCATATCCGTTCTTCCAAGTGTGGAATATGCCAATATGGCAATCGATTCTATGGTTCATCGTGCTGTTCATTTTGGCGTTTTCCCTCTGCCAGATTCCTCGCTTGCTTGCTCGGAGAAAGCGTTCGCGCTCAGGTGATTTTGCGAAGGAAGGAGTTCGTTCATGAGCGGTTTTGCCGAGAAGGACTACAAGATCTTCGAGATGTTCGAAAAGCAATGGGCGCTTGCGACAGCGGGCACGCTCGAGCATTTCAACTCCTGCACCATCGCCTGGGGCATGTTGGGCACCACATGGGTGAAGCCCGGCAATGGCGGCGAAGTTGCGACGATATTTTTGTATCCTACCCGCCACACGCTCGAATTCGTGCAGCAAAGCGATCAGTTCACGATCAGTTTCTTCCCGAAAAGCTATAAGAAGATGCTCGGCTACATGGGCACGCATTCCGGGCGCGATGGCGATAAGGCCGCTGCGTGCGGGCTGACGCCTGTCGCCATGGGCGAGAGCGTGACTTATGAGGAAGCGAATTTGACCTTTTTGTGCAAAAAGCTCTATCAGCATCAAATCTCAAAAGAGGATCTTGCGCCAGAGATTAAAGAGTTCTATGAGGTCCAACCGGGGATTTTTCCTCGAGATGAGAGCGGAGATTGGCAGACGCATTGGATTTTCGTCGGTAGAATCATCGCTGTAGACGACAGGCGCTAGAGCCGGAGAGGCAATCATGGCATTCGATTTCAAAAAGGAATACAAGGAGTTTTATGCTCCGAAGTCAAAGCCGAGCATCGTCAACGTGCCATCCATGAATTTCATTGCGGTGCGCGGCTACGGTGATCCCAATCAAGAGGACGGCGAGTACAAGCAGTCAATCAATCTTTTGTACGGCATCGCATTCACTATCAAGATGAGCAAAAAGGGCGATCATCGTATCGAGGGCTATTTCGATTATGTCGTACCGCCGCTCGAGGGCTTCTGGTGGCAAGAAGGTGTGATGGGTATCGATTATGCTCGCAAAGACGATTTCAGTTGGATTTCTGTCATTCGTCTGCCCGATTTCGTGACAAAGGCGGATTTCGATTGGGCGGTAAAAGAGGCTACCCTCAAGAAGAAAGCCGACTTCTCGAAGGTCGAGTTCTTCACATATGACGAGGGGCTATGCGTGCAATGCATGCACAACGGCTCGGACGATGACGAGCCAGCAACCATTGAGCTCATGCACGAATTCGCGGCACAACAAGGCTGCGAACTAGACATATCCGATCAGCGATTCCATCACGAGATCTACCTGAGCGATGCGCGCAAGGTTGCTCCAGAGAAGCTGAAAACAATCGTCAGGCATCCGATTCGCATGAAGTGATCGCGCGCAGAAGCGCGTCAGAGCTTTTTACGGCGTGCCCGATAGGCTTCCATAGGTTCGATGCGCACGCCGCGCTTGTTCGCGCTGATGGCGAGATTGCCTTGGATGTTGGCGACATAGCCGCTGCGGATCGCATCGCCATCCCATGCATCAAGTACCGCTTGCACGGATGCATTCTCCACACGCATCTCTTCAGGGAGAATCATGCTCAGCACATCGAATACCGTGCGGCGTCGGATGACGAGCTCTTCCGCTCCGAATGCGGGGGCTATGACGCAGCCCGCAGAGTAATCGGGGGAATCGTCGTCCTCGTTGACAACTGCAAGCCGCATGTCGGGCAAGATGCCTCCCATGATATCGAGAAGGGGATCCGTAGACGGTGCGATCCAGTTCACATGTGCGCGAATAGCCTGTTCAGCGAGGTTTTCAAGATGCGCATCCTCATCGGCGACCAGATCCATCGTACGGCATAGGGTTTCGAACAGGTTCGGGTTCTTCTCGAGCGCCAACGGGATCATAGTGCTGCGGACATAAGCGCGGAAGTATTCGGTATCGTCATTCGTGGCATCTTCCCGCCACAGGGCTCCTTCATCGTCCGTGACGGCGATGCGGTTCCCCTCGGCCGCTCGCATTTCAATGTAAGCACGGATTTCATCGCGCGATATTCCGAGTAGAGGACGGATGACATTTCCCGTATGCCACGTCATGCCTGCCAGCCCTCCCGGTCCTGTGCCTACGATGGAGCGCATATAGAAGTTCTCAACGCGGTCGTTTTGCGTGTGGGCAACGCAGATACGCCCTTTCTCGTAGGGAATTCCCTCGTGGGCGCACATGCTTCGCAATGCCTCGCGCGCTGCTGCGTAGCGCTCGCGGCGGGCAATCGCCTCGAGGTTGCCGCCTTCGCTTGCAACGAGCGCGGGAATGTCTATAGAGCAGACGAACAAGGGAAGTCCAAGAGCATCGGCGAGCGCTTCGACGAACCGCTGATCGTCATCGGCCTGCTGTCCGCGAATGCAATGGTTCACGTGCAGCATTGCGAGAGGGCCAATCTCACCGCGTTGCGAAAGGTCATGCATCACATAAGCGAGGCCGCATGAGTCTGAGCCGCCTGACACCATAAGCAAAAGAGAGTTCGCTTTGTCCGCAAGCCCGTGCTCCGAAAGCGCGCGCAAGGTCTTTTCCTCGATGCTTTGTGTATTCTTTTTCACGTTCGTCTCCATTGTTTTGCAAAGCAGGTACAATATCACGGTTGCACGGTTTGCATTATACGCATACTGAGTAGGAAGCAGACTGACATGCTCGAACTCAAACATCTTCGTAAAGCTTACGAGACCGGTTCGTTCACGCAAGTTGCCCTTGATGATGTTTCCATTTCCTTTCGCGATAACGAATTCGTTGCCATCCTCGGGCCGTCAGGCTCGGGCAAGACAACGCTGCTTAATGTAGTTGGAGGACTTGACCAATGCGATAGCGGCGACTTGGTCATCGATGGTGTTTCCACGAAGGAATATAAAGACCGCGACTGGGATACCTATCGCAATAACCGCATCGGTTTCGTGTTCCAAAGCTACAATCTGATTCCTCATCAGACGGTGCTTTCGAATGTTGAGCTTGCGTTGACGTTGTCGGGCGTCGACCGCGAGGAGCGCCGCCAACGTGCCGCCGAGGCGCTTGATCGTGTTGGCCTGTCCGAGCATATTCACAAAAAGCCTGCTCAGCTTTCTGGTGGCCAGATGCAGCGTGTAGCCATCGCGCGTGCTCTCGTGAATAACCCTGACATCCTGCTTGCCGACGAGCCGACGGGCGCACTCGATTCCACGACGAGCGTGCAGATTATGGACCTGCTGACCGAGATTGCCAATGACCGTCTCGTTATCATGGTCACGCACAATCCTGAGCTTGCCGAGCAGTACGCCAATCGCATCGTCAACTTGCGTGACGGCAGGATTGAGTCCGATACCAATCCATTCAATCCTGCTATGGAGCTCGCAAGTATGGGCGAGCATCCCACGCGTAAAACGTCCATGTCGTTTTTGACGGCGCTCGCGCTTTCGTTTAACAACCTGATGACGAAGAAGGGCCGTACCATCATGACGGCCTTCGCCGGATCCATCGGCATCATCGGCATCGCCGCCATCCTTGCACTGGCCAACGGCGTGAACAACTACATCGCCTCGGTTGAGGAGGAAACGCTTTCCCAATATCCGCTGCAGATCTTAAGCTCTGGCTTCGATATGACCTCGTTGCTTGCGCGCAACGTCGAGCAAGAGGAAAAGTCCGAAGAAGAGAAAAAGCAGGAGCAGGAAGCGCGTCAAAAATACCTTGAGGAATCGAAGAACAAAGTGCGCGTATCGCGCCTGCTCACCACCATGTTCTCGCGCATTGGCACCAACGACCTCGCTTCGCTCAAAACATATCTCGACAGCGGGGAGGCTGGCATCGATAACGACGTGCGCGCCATCGAGTACTCGTACAACGTGGAGCCGCAGGTGTTCTTGTCAGACACTTCGAACGGAGTGAAGCAAGTCAATCCCGATACGACGTTCAAGGCGTTCGGTTTAGGCGCTGGCAGTTCGAACAGCCTGATGTCGATGGCTTACAGCAGCGATGTGTTCTTCCGTCTGCCCAAAGACGAGAATCTCTATATCAACCAGTACGAAATGGTTGCGGGTCATTGGCCCGAGAACTATAACGAATGCATCTTGGTCATGAGTGGAAGCGGTTATATCAGCGACTTCATGCTCTATACGCTCGGCCTGCGCGATTCGCAGGAAATGAAGGACATGATCAGCGACTTCATGGCCGAGAGGAAAGTCGAGGCGCCGACAGATTATCGCCTCTACGAATACGATGAGATCCTCGGTATCACGTTCAAAGTGGTCAATGCGAGCGATTTCTACCAGTACGATTCAGCGTATGGGGTCTGGAAGGACAAGACTACCGATTCCGATTACATGAAGGCGCTCGTCAATGATGGCGAGAACCTCAAGATCGTCGGCATCGTGAAGCGCGCTGAGGGTAAGGATGTCGCCATGTTGCGTGCGGGCATCAACTATCCCTATGAGCTCACGCTGCATCTGATGGATAACGCATCGAAAAGCCAGATCGTCCGTGACCAGCTCGCCGATGAATCCGTCGATGTCATCACGGGGAAGACGTTCGAGGAGGAAGCGAACGACTCACGTGGCGGATTCAGCATGGATTCCCTGTTCAGCATCGATACTTCTGCATTCGAGCGTGCGTTCCAATTCGATCCAGGTGCACTGGCATTCGATCCTTCGAGCCTCGCGAATGTCATATCGCCAGGCGATCTGCCTGCGTTCCCGCAAGCAACACCCGATATCTTTGATGGCATCGACATCACAATTGATGAGCAGACATCCCAAGACATCACGCAAGCAGCTTCATTCCTGCTTTCCCAGTACATCGTCTCGCATCCCGGCGTTCCAATCGACCAGATAGCTGACGGGTTCATTGCGTGGATACAGGATGATTCGACCGTCATCGTGGTTCCCATCGGCGGAGAAAGCGTCAACATGTCAGTGCGCGATTACCTTGCACTCGTCGTTTCGCAATCCGAGGGCATGAGCGATATCGCTGATAGCGTCACAACAGCAATCCAAAATTACATCGCACAGGCAGTCGGAACGTATACGCAGCAGGTCATCCAAGTCGTCATGACGAAGACCGCCGCGACCGTCGCCTCCCAGATGGGCTCGAACATGGCGAACGCCATCAATTTCAATCCGAATGCCATTGCCGATGCGTTCAGCTTCAATCTCAGTCAGGAAGACCTCGCTGAGATCATGGCCTCGATGATGAACACCGAGGAGCGTACCTACGGCAATAATCTTAAGGACTTCGGTTACGCCAACGTGAACGAGCCATCCTCCATTTCCATCTATCCGAAGAGTTTCGAGAGCAAGGAAGTGGTTTCCAACGCACTGACTGCGTACAACGATAAGATGGAATCGACAGGGCAGGATGAGAAGGTCATCTCCTACACCGACATCGTCGGCGTGCTCATGAGCTCGGTGACAGAGATCGTCGACATGATATCGGCGGTGCTCATCGCGTTCGTCGCCATCTCGCTCATCGTGTCATCGATCATGATCGGCGTCATCACCTACATCAGCGTTCTCGAGCGCAAGAAGGAAATCGGCATCTTACGCGCGATGGGCGCAAGCAAGCGCGACATCAGCAACGTATTCAATGCTGAGACGGTCATCGAGGGCTTCATCGCCGGTCTTTTGGGCATATTGGTCACGGCGATACTGTGCATACCAGCAAATGCCATTGTGGCTGCAACGTACGATGTTGAGAACATCGCCATATTGCCTGTCGGTGCAGCGTTGATCCTGATTTTGATCAGCGTCGTGCTTACGTTCGTGGCGGGTCTCATCCCATCTTCTGCGGCAAGCCGCAAGGATCCCGTCGAAGCATTGCGGAGTGAGTAAGGGAGCGTGCATGGCTGACGAACCGCATGCGAATGGTGCAGATAAGCAGGTAGCGCCGTCCGTGCCCACGTTGCATATCGTGCTTGCCAGCAAGAGTCCTCGTCGTAAAGAGTTGCTCGAGCAGGCTGGCGTGCATTTCATCGTACGTGCGAGTGAAGTAGACGAGACGCTCGATGACGCACTCCTAAATGATCCTGCAGCGGCGGTTGGTGTTCTCGCTGAGCGCAAGGCTGGTGCCGTAGTGCAAGAGTTGCTCGCGGAAAAGCCGCAGGATGCGTGGGTCGTCATCGGTTCAGATACCATGGTAGTGCTCAACGGCGAGATATTTGGCAAACCTCACAACCTTTCGCAAGCGAAGCACATGCTCCGTGCGCTTTCGGGTGCAACGCATGAGGTCATGACTGGCGTGAGCGTGTGGCTTGTGAACGGCGATGCCAACGGTAAGGTATCGGTTGGGAAGAAAACCTTCACTGACATCAGCAAAGTGACGTTTCATACGCTTTCCGATGAGCAGATCGACGAGTATCTGAAGATGGGCGAGTCCTTCGATAAAGCAGGAGCGTATGCGGTTCAAGGCCATGCAGGCTCGTTCGTCGCCGATATCGAGGGTGCAGTCGATACGGTTATCGGATTGCCTGTGGGGCGGCTTCTTAAGGAGTTCCCGGATCTCTTGCATGCGTAGCCGCTGGATTCCCGTACGCATCTTTTCCCATGGAATTATCGTGGCTCCAAGAATACATGAGGCGGTCTCATGCACAGAATGATGGCCGAGCATGATACACTATACGGTTAGGTGTGTCCTGACATACAAAGGACACGCTACGGTATGTGTTTGGCGAAGAGCTCAGGCTCTTTCGGCGTGGTAAGGAAAAGAGTGTAATATGCATCCCGATGTCAAAAATATTCTGTATTCGGAAGAAGAGCTTTCCCAGCGCGTTCGCGAAATGGGAGCGTTGATTACCGAGCGTTTCGCCGATACAGCGAACGATAATGGCATCGTGGTAATCTCGGTACTGCGTGGAGCGGCGATTTTCGTCGCAGATCTCGTCCGCTGCATCGACTTACCGCTCGAGATGGACTATATGGCGCTTTCCTCTTACGGGAACGAGGCGACGAGTTCGGGCAGAGTTCGTATCGAGAAGGACCTCTCGACCTCCATAGAAGGTCGCCACGTGGTCATTGCGGAGGATATCATCGACTCCGGTCAAACCCTTCAGTACCTCATTCCGCTTCTCAAAAAGCGCAATCCTGCGAGTATTGATGTGGTCGCGTTGCTCCACAAGGAAGTCGAAGGTCAGATTCCCGTCGATTGCCTATGTACAGGCTTCGAATGCCCGAACGAGTTTGTCGTGGGCTACGGGCTCGATTACGCGCAGAAATACCGCAATCTTCCCTATATCGGGATTTTGAAACCTGAAGTCTATCAGAAATAGGACCAGAAACCTTATGCCTGACAACAACAATAAGCATCCCGAACAAAGAAGCTTCGACGTTCGCACCGCGGTCATGTGGGCGATTTTCGTCACCTTGTTCCTCATCTTCATGGGCGAAGGCCTGTTTGGAGGTTCATCGCGCGATACTGACACGCTCATCACTTCGGAATTCGTCGCCGCGGTCGAAGAGGGGCGTGTGCATGATGTCGTGTACAGCGCGGGCGATTACACCGTCAGCGGCACGTATTATCCTGCCATTACTGCTGGATCCACCACGGCTGATGCATTCAATGCGGCGATTTCGGCACTGAACAGCGCAACAGGCGGGTATGGGCTCGGCGGCATCGAAACCGAGCGCATTCCATCGGTGACACTTGGTTCGCTGCGCAACTACACGTCCACGTATGTGGGGCAGGATTCCCTGCTCGAATTGCTTTCCTCGCATCCAGACGTGAGTTTCGAGGTCAAATTACCATCGCCATGGCTTGAGATGCTCGGCACCTTCCTGCCCATCCTTTTGATCGCCGGCCTGGTCATCTTCTTCTTCACGCAGATGATGAAGGCCAACAATTCTCAAATGAATTTCGGCAAAGCGAAAACCAAGAAAGCGCTGGAAGAGCGTCCTGACGTTCACTTCTCCGACGTCGCTGGCGTTGATGAGGCGGTCGAGGAGATGAGGGAGATCAAGGACTTCCTCTCGAATCCCGCTAAATACCAAGCGATGGGCGCCAAGATACCTCGTGGCTGTCTGCTTGTCGGCCCTCCGGGTACAGGCAAGACTTTGCTTGCAAAGGCAGTTGCCGGCGAGGCAGGTGTGCCTTTCTTCAGCATTTCGGGTTCGGACTTCGTCGAGATGTTCGTCGGCGTTGGCGCGAGCCGTGTACGCGATTTGTTCCAACAAGCGAAAGATGCCGCTCCTTCCATCATCTTCATTGATGAGATCGACGCAGTCGGTCGTCAGCGCGGTGCTGGTTTGGGCGGCGGACATGATGAGCGCGAGCAAACGCTCAACCAGTTGCTCGTCGAGATGGATGGATTCGAGTCAAACGAATCTGTCGTACTCATTGCCGCAACGAACCGTGTGGATATTCTTGACCCAGCACTTCTTCGTCCTGGGCGTTTCGATCGGCAGATCGTGGTTGATGTACCCGACTTGAAGGGCAGGGAACGCATCCTCGAGGTGCATGCCAAGAACAAGCCCATTGGCTCGGATGTTGATTTGGCGAAGATCGCCAAGCTGACTCCTGGGTTTACGGGTGCAGATTTGGCGAATCTCATGAACGAGAGTGCGTTGCTTACCGCGCGTCGCAATAAGAAGATCATCACGATGCGCGAAGTACAAGATTCCATGGAGCGCGTGATTGCAGGACCGGAGCGCAAAGGTCGAATCCTTGATGAGCGCACGCGCCATACGATTGCCTACCACGAGAGCGGTCATGCGCTGGTTGGGCATACTCTGCCGCACGCGGATCCCGTTCACAAGATCTCGATCATCTCACGTGGCCGTGCTCTGGGCTATACGCTTTCTATCCCGAAGGAAGACAAGGTTCTCAGCTCGCTATCCGAGATGCGTGACGAGCTGGCTGTATTCATGGGCGGTCGCGTTGCCGAGGAGATTTTCTGCGATGACATCACCACGGGCGCCAGCAACGATCTCGAGCGCGCCACGAAGATGGCTCGCGCTATCGTGACGCAATACGGCATGAGCGCCGAACTTGGGACGCAGGTGTTCGGTCAGCCGAACCACGAGGTTTTCTTGGGACGCGATTATGGCAATACGCAAGATTATTCCGAAGAGACAGCGCGTCGCATCGACGATGAGGTTGCCCGCATCATGAAAGAAGCGCATGATCGCGCCTATGAGATCTTAAGCTCGCATCGTGAGCAGATGGATTTGATGGCAAGCGTTCTGCTCGAACGCGAGACGGTAGACGGCGAGGCATGCGAGGCTTTGCTGAACAATACATGGGATGATTATCTGCTACACGAAGCTGAGATAATTGCCCGCCATGAGCGCGAGGAAGCCGAGGCGCGTGCGAAGGACGCCATGCTTGCCAGCGCAAGCCAACATGCATTGCATGAACCTGCGATCATCGTCGACGATCCTGGAGTCGTCATTGGCGAGACCGATGAGGAAGGCGTGTTCAAGGCTGACGAGGCATTCGATAATTTCGACAGCAATGACGATAGCGATAACGATTTCTTCAGACAGTTCGATGCCGAGCGCGAACGGCTTGCGAAGAAAAGACCCATCATCTACAGGGATTCCGACGAAAAGCTTTCCGACGAGGTTGCGGATTCGGTTGATGCCGAAGGTGAACCAGAAGCTAAGAAAAAGCAGTAGGAGGAATGCGTGAACTGGCGTTGCTCATCATTCGATTTCGATACTCAGATGCCCATAATCATGGGCATCTTGAACCTTACACCCGATTCGTTTTCGGATGGAGGTTCGTATAACTCCTTGCAAGCTGCGCTCGACCAAGCTCATGCGATGATCGAGCAGGGCGCCCAGATCATCGATATCGGTGGTGAGTCAACGCGTCCTGGAAGCGACGAGGTATCTATCGGTGAAGAAATCAGCCGTGTCATCGATGCGGTACGCGTGCTTTCAGATGAAGGAGTCTGCGTCAGCATCGACACGCGTCATGCCGAAGTGGCGCGTGCATGCGTAGACCAAGGCGCTTCGATAATCAATGATGTGTCGGGTTTCCGCGATCCCGCAATGGTCGAGGTTGCCAAATCTTGCGATGCAGGCCTGGTGGTCATGCATATGAAGGGCGAACCGAAGACCATGCAGAATGATCCCCATTACGATGATGTGGTCGCTGAGGTTTGTAAGTATCTCGACCAGCAAGCTTTTATGTTGCAAGAGCAGGGAATCGAGAAAGATCGCATCTGTATCGATCCGGGTCCAGGTTTCGGGAAGACGCCGCAACAGACCATCGAACTAGTGCGCAACTTCCAAGAGATTCGCCGGCTTGGGTATCCCGTTATGGCTGCGCTTTCGCGCAAAAGCTACATCGGCTATGCCTACAACATCGAAGTTCCTGCCGATCGCGATGATGCGTCCGCTGTCGAGGCGCTGATGGCATGCGAGCTTGGTGCGAGCATCCTCCGTGTGCACAATGTCGAGCGTACGGCAAAAGAGCTCGCCAACTTGCGCCCGCTTGTATTTCTCGCCCTTGGTTGCAATGTCGCGCTTGTTGGCAATGACGGCGAGGAAACGGAAGGGAAGATCGCTCAGCTCAATCATGCTATCGGAGAATTATGCATGCTGCCCGATTCCCAGATAATCGATATTTCAAGTTTCTACGAGAGCGAACCTGCGTACTATGAGGACCAGGATACTTTCGTGAATGCAGTTGTCAGCATGCGCACCGGCATCCCTCCTAAAGAACTCCTCGATTACCTGCATACCATCGAGGACAGTCTCGGTCGAGTGCGCGAGATCCGCAACGGTCCCCGTACGTGCGATCTCGATATTCTCGATTATCAGATGTATGTAGTGAACACAGATGTGCTGACGCTCCCGCATCCGCGCATCTGCGAGCGCGACTTCGTGGTGAAGCCGTTTACGGAAATAGCGCCAGGTCACATCCTCGCCGATGGAACGCCCGTTGATTCAGTGCCCGCGGAAGAGCGCATCGGACGTGCGCATCGTATCGAGCGATCGCTATAAGCCTGCGTGGCGCTTCGAAATGAAAGCTTACTTCTGAGAAGAGGAGAAAGAGGTCTTCATGGCTATCAAAGTGAAATTGATTGCTTCGACCACATCGACGAACGATGAGATTAAAAAAGCCATCGACGAGGGGAAGCCGGAGGGGTTCACCATACGTGCGCTCAGACAGACTGCCGGTCGCGGTCGCAACGGGCATATGTGGACGAGCCCTGCGGGCAGCCTGTACATTTCAACCTTGCTGCGTCCAGATGCTCCAGCCGAGCAGCTTCCTTCGTTGAGCTTGCTCGCCGGCTTGGCGGTGTATCGTATGCTTGCCTCGTATTACGAGGTCAACGGCAAACAAATTAAACTCAAATGGCCCAATGATGTCATGGTGACCAAGCCGATTAACGGCAAGCTGGCCGGCATTTTGGTCGAGGCGCACGGTGATGCGCTCGTGCTGGGCCTTGGGCTCAATGTGAACGAGCCGCAGAATGGCGAAAGTATCGATCCAGCCGCAAGCTATGTGACCTATGTGGCGAATATCACGCGCCTCGATACGGCGGATTTCGGACGTGAGTTCCTTGAGCAGTTCTATGCGCTCTATGAGCGTTGGCTTGAGGATGGCTTCGCGCCATTTAAGGACGAATTCAACGAGGCGATGCTATTAAGCGGGCGTACTATCGAGCTCGTGGATGCGCTCGGAAACACTCTTGCGACAGGCATCGCGCAGGGCGTTGACGAACGCGGTTACTTGGTTCTCTTGGATGAGGACGGCTCCATGAAGGCTGTTGCTTCCGGGGAGGTTCGCGTACTTCACTAGGCGGCGCAAACGGGAGGGCCTACACAACGATCGAAGATAAGCTGGTTTTCGAACGATGCTCGAACTTGCAAACATATCACTGCCACTGGATGCGGGGATGCCTGATGGTTCAGGTTCCCCGCTTGTGTTCTCGGCAGCCCTAAACCAGCTACCTTGTGAGTTGCGCGATACGGTTGAGGACGTTACCGTCTTACGTCGCGCGGTCGATGCGCGAAAAAAAACAGACGTTCATTTTGTTGTGACGCTTGGGATAAGCTTTGCTGACGAGAGCTCGGAGCAGCATGCCTTGCAGTGGTTTATCGAGCAGGGGAGGCAGGCGAAAGCTCATATCCCTTACGAACCGCTTTCCATCCCCGATTGCTCTGCGTGCGTTTCGGGCAACGATTCTGCCAGACCCATTGTGGTCGGAACGGGTCCTGCTGGCTTGTTCGCCGCTCTGTATTTGGCACGAGCTGGCGCTCGTCCGCTTGTGTTGGAGAGGGGTGCAGCCATTGAGAAGCGCGTGGATGTCGTTGAATCTTTCAACGCGGGTGGTGCGCTCGATACGCATACGAACATCCAATTCGGCGAGGGCGGTGCGGGCACGTTCTCCGATGGCAAGTTGACAACGAACATCAAAAGCCCCTATGCACCTCATGTGCTTCACTGGTTCGTTGATGCGGGTGCACCAAGAGATATCCTTGTCGCAGCGAAACCGCACATCGGAACCGATGTGCTGCGAGGAGTGGTTCGCACGCTGCGCGACCAGATAACGGCTTTTGGTGGAGAGGTCCTCTTTAACACGCAACTAGTCGGAATCAGCAAACACGATGGCATCTTGAATAGCGTATTCATACAGAATGCCGATGGTTCAGAATACGAGATCCCAGCTCGCTTCCTTATCTTGGCTTGCGGGCATTCAGCGCGCGATACGTTCCAAATGCTGTTCGATAAAGGTTTCGAGCTCACGCAAAAGCCTTTCTCGATGGGCGTGCGCATCGAACACTCGCAAGAAGCCATAAACAAAGCGCAATACGGAGCGTTTTCCAAGCATCCAGCGCTTAGGGCTGCTGATTATAAGCTGGCGGTGCATCTGGGAAACGGACGGAGTGCCTATACGTTTTGCATGTGCCCTGGAGGCAGTGTGGTTTGCGCATCAAGCGAAGAAGGCGGAATCGTCGTAAACGGCATGAGCAACCGGGCACGTGATGGCCGACATGCTAACAGCGCGCTGCTAGTCGGCGTGGAGCCACGTGATTTCGGTAGCGACCATCCTCTCGCAGGAATGGAGTTCCAGCGGACATGGGAGAAGGCGGCATATATGCATGCGATTTCCCAGGGCGGCGCTCCGTATCAAGCGCCTGTGCAAACGGTAGGATCGTTTTTAGGCAAAAGACACGAGAGGGCAAGTAGCGTATTGGATTCTAGCTATGCGCGCGGGGTCGTTGCAGGCGACTTGCACGCATGCCTCCCAGCATTCGTTTCGGAGACGATCGATGAGGCTTTGCCGCTTCTTGACAAGGAGCTTTCGGGCTTTGCAAACGATGATGCGTTGATGATCGGCATCGAGACGCGCAGCTCGTCGCCTGTGCGTATCGTCCGTGATGCATCCCTACAGGCAACAACATGCTTAGGCGTATACCCATGCGGCGAGGGGGCAGGCTATGCGGGAGGCATCATGAGTGCCGCTTCGGACGGCTTGCGTGTGGCAGAGCAGCTTGCGCTCGACTTGCAAGAACTATCCTGATCAAGCAAATCGGTTCGATGCTTCTTCAATCTGTACGGATCCTTGGCGCAGCACGCGTGGCGTCCTGCCTGTGCAATCTACTACAGTTGATGCTACGCCACTTGAGTGAACGGCTCCTTTTACGATTACGTCAACAGAGCTCAGTATCGCGTCTTCGAGTTCGTCGAAGGCGGCCGGTGCGGCGTTTCCTGAAACGTTGGCGCTCGTTGTTGCCAAGGGGCAGCCGCAGGCGGCGATCAACGCTAAGGCGATATCGCTTGCAGGCATGCGCAAACCGATGGTTCCATCCTCCGATTGGAAACCGCTCGGCACAGAGTTGCTTGCGCGGACAACGAGCGTAAGCGCGCCAGGCCAATAGGCGCGGGCTAGCTCATATGCCCATTCGGGAACATCAGCACCGTAGAGGTCGATATCTTCGATGCCTCCAACAAGCCATGCGATGGGTTTTCTTCCGGGTCTCTGCTTGATTTCGGATAGTTGAGAACAATCTTCGGCAGTAGTAACGGCGATGCCGATGCCGTATACGGTGTCAGTTGGGAAAACCACGGGTTTCCCCAACAGAAGGGCCCGTGCAGCGTCATCTAGCGTGGTGCGCTTCACATCATACGAAGTATTTTCTTGCTTTTTGTCGGGCACGTACGTTCTCCTTGAACCAAGCGATGCGTCTTCTTGGATATAGCGTATTGTACGCCATAGCCAGCCTTGGGGCTTTAAGCACTTTCGGGCGTCTTTGCATCCGCACTGCTTCATTCTCTAATCGTCGCATTGTCATTTTCCGCTCCCATGATGCTTTGGCAAGCTCTATACTGGAACCGTAAAAGAGAAAGGACGAATCATGATTATTTCGATGGGAAGCGACCATGCAGGTTTCGAGCAGAAACAGCAGCTTGTCGATTATCTGAGGGGCGAAGGCTACGAAGTCGCCGACCTGGGTCCTTTTTCTGCTGATCGAGTCGATTACCCCGATTATGCAGCCAAAGTCGCACAGCACGTTGCTGAGGGAAAATCGCGTTTCGGCGTGCTCGTGTGCGGCACTGGAATCGGCATGGCCATCGCGGCGAACAAGATCCACGGCATCCGCGCGGCAAACGCAATCAACGTCGAATTCGCCAAGCTCGCCCGAGGACACAATGATGCGAATATGATTACTCTTTCGGGGCGCTATGTCGATCTTGAGACGAACGAGAAGATTCTTGATGCGTTTTTGACTGCCGAATTCGAAGGTGGTCGTCATGCTCAGCGAGTAGAAAAGATAATGCTGCTAGAAGAATGCACTGCTGAGTGAATGTGTTTTACTGGAATCATGCCGTTACGTTAGTTTTACGGCTTGCAAGTTCGAGCAATGAAAGGACTGTTCTCCCATGTATGATGACCGCGTGACACTTGTCGACCACCCACTGGTTCAACATAAGCTCTCCATCCTGCGTGACAAGGATACCTCATGTAAGCAGTTCCGCGAACTCGTACGTGAGATCGCCCTGTTCGAGGGTTATGAGGCGATGCGCGACCTGCCGCTTGAGCCGATTGACATCGAGACGCCGATTGCTCCGATGACGGCATATCAGATTGCCGGAAAGAAGCTCGTCGTAGTTCCCATCTTGCGCGCTGGCCTTGGCCTTGTCGACGGAATCCTCGAACTCATGCCTGCCGGCCGTGTTGGCCATCTGGGCATGTATCGTGATGAGGAAACCCATCAGCCTGTCGCATACTTTGATAAGATGCCTTACGATGTGAGCCAGCGTATGGTCGTGGTCGTTGATCCTATGCTTGCAACTGGCGGAAGCGCTGCAGCGGCAATCGAGTATCTGCGCGGCCGCGGCGTGGAAGGCACTATCAAGCTCGTGGTTCTGGTGTCTGCCCCCGAGGGCATCGAGCGCGTGCTTGCGTCCGATCCCGACGTGCATATTTATACGGCTGCCATTGATGACGGTCTGAATGAGAATGCCTATATCGTACCCGGCCTGGGCGATGCGGGCGATCGCATTTTCGGAACCAAGTAAGGTATTTCGAGGTCTGAAAACAGCAACGGAATCATGAGAAGCTCGGATCCTCCATGCGGAAGATCCGAGCGCTTACGAGAAGGGAAGAGCATTGGCTGAAATGGATAATCGACCGAGCTGGGATGAATACTTCATGACGCTCGCCACGCAGGTTTCATCACGCACGACGTGCCTGCGGCGCGCGGTTGGCGCGGTTATCGTCAAAGACAAGCGCATCCTTGCAACAGGATACAATGGAGTGCCGATCGGTATCCGCCACTGCGCGGAAGTCGGTTGCTTGCGCCAACAGCTTAATGTCCCTTCAGGTCAGAAGCATGAGTTGTGTCGCGGTCTCCACGCAGAGCAAAATGCCATCATCCAGGCTGCGCGTTATGGCATCGATATCTCGGATGCATCCATCTACATTACCACCCAACCATGTGTGGTGTGTGCGAAGATGCTCATCAATGCGGGAATACGCAAGATCGTGTATGCCAACCCATATCCAGACGAGCTTGCCTTGTCGATGCTCGAGGAATCAGGGATTGAGCTGCAAATATATGAAGGGCCCTGCGAATCTGATGTGAAATAATAGCGATTCGCCCTCTGATTCTCCAGCACCGCGTTATAAGGCCGCATATGTAAAAATGCGGCCTTTTCGCAGATTTTTCCAATAAAACGCAACATTTTTCCATGTACGCCGCTTACGCCTCATTTGCCCTATGTGGCGTGAGCGCAAGAGGCTGAATGCAATCCCTTCGGTATAATCAGTGCGCTTACACTGGTTGTAGCGAAGCGCTGCGGCACGCAAGTATTAATGGAAAGTGGATGATGGTTCTCGCAGTTGTACTCGGGGTTCTTTTCGGCGTGATAGGTTCTCTGCCTCTCTTCGCCGGCATTCGGATTGTCAAGAAGATCCCCGCAACGAACACCTATGGGTTTTTAGGTTTGTTCCTAGGCTGCATCTTCGTCTCTGCGATTCTGCTTGTTGTGCCGCTTTTAGTGTGCTCGAAAGTTGCCCATGATGTGGCTTTCGCTATGGCCATCGCTGAGCTGCTCGTGTTTTTGGCATTCATTGTCATCTTGGGCATTATGCGTATAAAGCAGAAATAGCAGGAGGAATTGTTCATGAACCTTACAGGCGATCCGTTATTTGACATTGCCGCGCCTATTGAGGAGCTGAGTGAATCATTCAATTCCACGACGGTATTCAATATCGGTCCGTGGTCCATTTCGCAGTACACATTCTGGATGTTCATCTGCCTGGCACTCGTCCTCGTTGTCGTCCTTGTCGCCGCCAAGCGCGTGACCTTGGTTCCCAAGAGCAAGTTCGCAAGCATGGTCGAATATGGTTACGATGCTGTGCGCCGCAACATGGGAGAGGGTGCCATCGGCCATGGATATGAGAAGCATATGCCGTTTCTGGCGTCGCTGTTCTTCTTCATCCTGCTTTCCAATGTCGTCGGTTTGATTCCTGGCTGCAAAACGCCGACCGGCACGCTGGGCGTCACGTGGGCTCTCGCGTTATGCTCTTTCGTTTATTTCAATTATTACGGCATCAAGGCCAAGGGCGGTTGGGGATACATCAAGTCTATCGCTCCAAGCGGACTTCCGAAGCCCATGGTTCCCGTCATCTGGTTCTTCGAATTCTTCTCCTTGGTCATTCGCCTGCTCACGTTGGCCGTCCGACTTTACGGCAACATGTTCGCAGGCCACATGATCTTAGGCATTTTTGCCATCATGACGCAGGTGTTCATCATGGATGCAATCGAATATGCATCCGTTATGACGGCACTTCCCGCCATCGTATGGTTCCTGTTCATCGCTGTCATGTATCTGTTGGAATGCCTGGTTGCCTTCCTGCAAGCGTACGTGTTTACCATTCTGTCGGCAGTGTATGTCGGCTTGGCGACGAGCGAACACTAAGTGAGGTACTAAGCCGGATTGGCACGGCTGAGTATATAGTTGGTCAGAGTCCCCGGAGAAAGAGGCTCCGGGGCGTCCAAAAGGAGGAATACAGTGGAAACTACATTCGTCATCGCTGCTCTCAAGGTCGTTGGCTATGGCCTTGGCACCATCGGCCC
This sequence comes from Eggerthellaceae bacterium, assembly GCA_017431165.1. Lineage (GTDB taxonomy): Bacteria > Actinomycetota > Coriobacteriia > Coriobacteriales > Eggerthellaceae > SIG42. The sequence goes on along the minus strand of JAFRLO010000039.1, from coordinate 787 downwards.
TGGCATCGGCCTTGGTTTGTGCGGCTACGGTCTGTGCGTCGGTTCCGCTCGCCAGCCTGAACTCGCTGGCAAGCTGTTCACCAACGCCCTGATCTTCGGTGCTCTTGCTGAGGCACTCGCACTGATTGGCTTCGTGCTCACCTTTATCTTCTAAGCGGCAATCGAGTATCCATAACGATTAGCCATAAGAAAGAAGGTGAACACGTGATACCAGGAGCAAAGAAGGGTATGTTCAAGGTGGGGCTTACCGCTGCGTGCGCGAGCGCGCTGTCGTTCGCTACTCCGGCGCTTGCATTCGCCGAGGAGAAGAGCGGCATCGATGTCATCTTGCCCGACATGAACGAATTCATTCCCATGCTCGTTGCCTTCATCATCTTGGTCATCATTCTCGCCAAATTCGGTTGGCCCATTTTCGACGGAATCGTAAAGCGTCGCGACGAGGCTATCAAAGACTCTTTGAAGAAGTCCGAGGATGCCCGTATCGAAAGCGAGCGCTTGCTCGAGGAGTATCGCAAGCAATTAGCTGATGCGAAGTCTCAAGCAGCCCAAATCATCGCTGACGCGAAGAAGACTGGCGAATCCGTTCAAGCCGATATCGAGAATAAGGCAAGAATGGAAGCTGACAACATGATTGAGAAGGCAAAGGCGGCCATCGATTCCGAGAGGAAAGCTGCGATTTCCGAGCTACAGGGAACGGCAGCTGATCTTTCCATCTCGGTGGTTGCACGCCTTGTCGGAGAAGATCTGAGTGATGAAGGAATAAGCTATGAAGGACCTGACTTTAAAT
>JAFRLO010000038.1 GCA_017431165.1 Eggerthellaceae bacterium | reverse complement strand
TCGTCGGTGGCGCTCCTGTCACGGATGCCTTCGCCGAGGAAATTGGTGCTGACTACTACACCAACGACGCTGGCGAGTGCGCTGCTAAGGCTGCTGAGGTTGCTCGCGCATAGTATTGCACTGAAACCCGACGCCCTGGTTTACCGGGGCGTCGGTACGTTAAAGGGAAAAAGGGCGGCAGGTTCCATCGCCGCTCTTTTCTTGGGAAGAGGGGAGCGCGTCGCTAAAACGATCCGCTCCGAGTTTTTCTAAGACGCATAGAGTTGAAACAAGAAGAAGAGCTGATGAAAGGAGAAATCAGCGCACATGGAAACACTGAAGAACACGTTCCGCGAGGCCATCGAAGCAGGTGAATTCGTCATCACATGTGAGACGATTCCCGGTCGCGGTGCGGTCGAGGTAAGCCAAGAAAAGGCTTTGCAGGATGCTCGCGAGCTGTGGGCGACGGGTCGCGTGCATGCGATTTCGATCACCGACAACCCTGGTGGCAATCCTGCGCTTCTCGCCGATAGCTTCGGAATGGATATGGTTGCCGAGGGCATCGTCCCGCTGGTCCATCTGACTTGCAAAGATCGCAATCGCAACCAATTCGAGAGCCAGTTCTATGCCATGCAGCGTCACGGCGTGCAGAATCTTTTGTGCATGACAGGCGACTATCCTGGAACCGGTTGGTACGGCAAGCCGCGTCCGGTCTTCGACCTTGATCCGGTCACCGTGTTGCAGATGATCGGCTCGATGAATGACGGCATGGGTTATCCGGGCATGAAGGGCGATGTCGTTCGCACGGAAGCCGCTGAGTTCTTCCCTGGCGCCGTCGTTTCTCCGTTCAAGTGGACCGAAGCAGAGACCATGACGCAGCTGTATAAGCTGAAGAAAAAGGTTCAGGCCGGTGCCAACTACATCATCAGCCAAGTCGGCTTCAGCGCACGCAAGCTGCAGGAGATGCTGTGGCTTATGGAGGACAATAATCTCAACGTTCCGCTGATCGCCAACATCTACATCATCAACGCCGGTCACGGCGGAGCTATGAATCGCGGTAACATCCCCGGCTGCGATGTCACCGATGAGTTCCTCGCTGTTTTGAAGGAAGAGCGCGACAATTCCGATGACAAGGGCAAGGAAGCTCGTCTCGTTCGTGCTGCCAAGATGATCGCCATCGCCAAGGGTCTTGGCTGCGGCGGCGTGCACATCGGCGGCCTCAATGTGACGGCTGACTGCGTGAACCACGTGCTGGACATGGTGGAGGAATTCGCACCCGAGTGGCAAAAGCACCTCGATGCCATGAGCTTCCCGCAAAAGGGCTGCTTCTACTACTACAAGGAAGATCCCGAGACCGGCCTTAACATCCGCGAGGAGAATCCGCGTACCGAGGATTACTTCGACGAGGTTAAGAAGGGCAAGTACAAGCTGTCCCGCTTCGCGCACCACAACGTCTTCATGCCCAACAAGGGCGTAAACGGCATCTTCGTAAGCCGCGAGAAGAATCTCGAGAAGAAGAAGGGCCGCAACCGCAAGCATGGTCTCGAGCATCTCGGCAAGGTCTGGATGTATGACTGCATGGATTGCGGCGACTGCGGTCTGTACGCCGTCGCGTACACGTGCCCGATGGTGCACTGCCCCAAGTGCCAGCGCAACGGGCCCTGTGGCGGCAGCAAGGATGGCTGGTGCGAGGTCTATCCAGGCGAGATGCGTTGCATCTGGTTCAAGGCTTATCATCGCCTGAAGCATTACGGCGAGCAGGATACGCTGCAAAGCTATATCGTCCCGCCGAATGATTGGAAGAACTTCGGTAAAAGCCCGTGGGGCGCGAACGCAACCGGACTCGACGGCTATGCACGCCGCGAATGGATGCCGGGTATCGAGCCTGACACAGAAGCCAAAGAGGGCCCCAAGCCTTCCAAGGAAGCTCCGAAGAAGTACTAAGAAGCGAAAGATTTGGAGATAACAGGCGAAAGCCTGCTCGAATAGAAAAACCAACAGATTGAAAGGGTTTGAAAAAATGGCTGATTACAAGACCGATATCGAAATCGCTCAGGAGACCGAGCTGAAGCACATCAAGGAGATCGCTGCTGCTGCCGGTATCGACGACAAGTATCTTGAGCAGTATGGCAACTACAAAGCCAAGGTTGACTTCTCCCTGCTCACCGACAATGCCGATGAGCCCGATGGCAAGCTCATCCTCGTGACCGCTATCACCCCGACGCCGGCTGGTGAGGGCAAGACCACCACGTCCGTCGGCCTGTCCGATGGTCTGAACAAGATCGGCAAGAAGGTCATGATCGCTCTCCGCGAGCCTTCCTTGGGTCCGGTCTTCGGCATCAAGGGCGGCGCTGCTGGCGGCGGCTATGCACAGGTCGTCCCGATGGAGGACATCAACTTGCACTTCACCGGCGACTTCCATGCCATCGGTGCTGCCAACAACCTGCTTGCTGCCATGCTTGACAACCACATCCAGCAGGGTAATGCGCTCGGCATCGACCCGAAGACCATCACTTGGAAGCGCGCAGTCGACATGAACGACCGTCAGCTCCGTCACATCGTCGATGGTCTCGGCGGCAAGGCCCAGGGCGTTCCGCGTGAGGACGGCTTCGACATCACGGTTGCCTCCGAAGTTATGGCCATCTTCTGCCTCGCGAACTCCATCGAGGACCTCAAGGCTCGCATTTCCCGCATCATCGTTGCCTACACCTATGACGGCAAGCCGGTCACCGCTGCTGATTTGAAGGCACAGGGTGCTATGACCGCTCTGCTCAAGGATGCTTTGAAGCCGAACCTGGTTCAGACGCTCGAGCATACCCCGGCATTCGTCCATGGTGGTCCGTTCGCGAACATCGCCCATGGTTGCAACTCCGTCCTCGCAACCCGCACTGCTCTGAAGCTTGCTGATTACGTCGTCACCGAAGCTGGCTTCGGCGCTGACCTTGGCGCCGAGAAGTTCCTCGACATCAAGTGCCGTTTCGCAGGTATCAAGCCCTCCGCTGTCGTCGTCGTTGCCACCGTCCGTGCTCTCAAGATGCATGGCGGTCTGCCGAAGAACGATCTCGGCCATGAGGATCTCGAGGCTCTCGAGAAGGGTCTGCCGAACCTGCTCCAGCATGTTGAGAACCTCACCACCGTCTTCAAGCTTCCGGTCGTCGTCGCCATCAATGCGTTCCCGACCGACACTCAGGCTGAGCTCGAGCTCGTCCAGGCCAAGTGCAAGGAGCTCGGTGTCAACGCTGTTCTCGCCGAGCATTGGGCAAAGGGTGGCGCAGGTGCTGTCGCTCTGGCCGAGGAAGTCGTTCGCGTCTGCGAGCAGCCGAACGAATTCGAGTTCTGCTATGACACCGATATGTCCATCATGGAGAAGCTCGAGGCCATCTGCAAGCGCATCTATCATGCTGACGGCGTCCAGCTGGTTGGCAATGCCGTCAAGCAGATCAAGCAGCTTGAGGACCTCGGCTTCACCAACACTCCGATCTGCATGGCAAAGACCCAGTACAGCTTCTCTGATGACCAGACGCTGCTCGGTGCACCGCGCAACTTCACGGTCCAGGTCCGCAACCTCAAGATCTCCGCTGGCGCTGGCTTCATTGTTGCCCTTACCGGCGATATTATGACCATGCCTGGTCTGCCGAAGGTTCCGTCGGCTGAGAAGATCGACGTTGACGAGAACGGCAAGATCACCGGTCTGTTCTAATCAAGCTTTTCCAAAAGGGAGGTTCGACATCAAGAGCCTCCCTTTTACCATGTGTGTGACCACTATGACGATAAGGAGTTTCGAAGTGGAATCATCGACGAAACTGAGCTGTGAGGATTTCGTTGCAGTACTCGCCACGAAGGCACCGGTTCCCGGTGGCGGCGGTGCGGCTGCACTTGTCGGTTCCATCGGCATGGCACTCGGCAACATGGTCGGCTCTCTGACCGTTGGCAAGAAGAAATACGCCGATGTGGAAGCCGACATCATCGCGTTGAACGAGAAGGCCGATGCGCTCGAGAAGCGCTTGCTCGAGCTCGTTGCAAAGGATGCCGAGGTTTTCGAGCCGCTTTCGAAGGCCTACGGTCTTCCGAAGGATACCCCCGAGCAGCAGGCTCATAAGGCTGAGGTCATGGCCGTCTGCCTCGAGCAGTGCTGCGCTGTCCCCATGGGCATCATGGAAGCATGCTGCGAGTCCATCGACCTATGCGAGGAATATGCTGCAAAGGGTTCTGCCCTCGCCATCAGCGATGCCGGCTGCGGCGTGATTTGCCTGAAGTCCGCATTGCAAGCTGCCAGCCTGAACGTCTTCATCAATACGAAGGCAATGGCTGATCGCGAGCGTGCTGAAGAACTGAATGTGAAGGCCAACGCGATGCTTGACGAGTATTGCGCGAAGGCCGATGCGATCTACCAAGCCGTGTTGGCGCGCTTGGTCTAAGAACAGGAGGATTCAATGGCTGAACTTTTGAAAGGCGCACCGGTTGCCGCCGCTTTAGCCGAGCGTGCTGCCGCCGATGTCGAGGCCTGCAAGGCTAAAGGCGTTGTCCCTTGCCTGGCCATCCTGCGTGTAGGCGAGCGCGATGACGACCTGTCTTACGAGCGTGGCGCTACGAAGCGTTGTGCGGCTGCTGGCGTTGAGGTGAAAAACGTCGTGCTTCCCGCCGATGTCGATCAGGACACCATGATGGCCGCCATCGCCGACCTGAATGCTGACGAAGCGGTTCACGGCGTGCTCATGTTCCGCCCGCTGCCCAAGCAGCTTGATGAGGAAGCGTGCTGCGAAGCGCTTGCAGCGTGCAAGGACGTCGATGCGGCAACGATCGCATCGCTTGCCCATGTGTTCACAGGTAAGGGCGAAGGCTATGCTCCCTGCACCGCTCAGGCATGCATGGAGATTCTTTCTCACTATGGCATCGATCCCAAGGGCAAGCGTGCTGCCGTTATCGGCCGCAGCCTGGTCATCGGTAAGCCGGTGAGCATGATGCTCATGGGCGCCAATGCCACGGTCACAACCTGCCACACCAAGACGGTCGATATGCCATCCATCACCCAGGAAGCCGACATCGTCGTCGTTGCGGCGGGTCGTATGGAGACCATCGGTGCTGAGTATTTCAAGCCGGGTCAAACCGTCATCGACGTGGGCATCGGCTGGAACGAGGAAAAGGGCAAGCTGTGCGGCGATGTGAAGTTCGATGAGGTCGAGCCGATCGTTAATGCCATCACGCCTGTTCCTGGCGGTGTGGGATCGGTCACGACGGCCGTTCTCGTGAGCCACGTCGTTGAAGCTGCGAAGCAGGTCGCTGGACTGTAGGAATCCTGCGTGGCAGCGCAAACGCTGCTGCGCTGAATAGATTGTTCACCCATTTGGAAAGGATTATCAATGGAAAACCTTGAGAACATGATTATCATCGGCGAGAAGATCAACGGTTTCGTTCCGCGTACGTGCAAGGCCATCGAGGAGCGCGACGAGGAGTACATCAAGGAAATCGCCCTTAAGCAGGCCGAGGCTGGCGCAGACTACATCGACTGCTCTCCGGCCACCACCTCTGGCATCGGCGACACGCTTGAGTACATGGAGTGGCTCGTAGGCCTCATCCAGGAAGTTACCGACACCCCGATCGCTCTCGACAGCCCCAACGTCGACCTGCTTCTTGAGGCCATGAAGCTCTGCAAGGCTCCTGGCATCATCAACTCCGCATCTCTGTGCGAAGGCAAGTGCGACAAGGTGTTCCCGGTCATCGCAGGCACCCAGTGGGGTTGCGTTATCATGCTCGATGACGATGTCCGCGGCATCCCGTCTGACGCTGAGGGTCGTGTCGACAACTTCAAGAAGGTTCTTGAGAAGGCCAAGGAGTATGGCGTAAAGCCCGAGCAGCTGTATTTCGATCCGCTGGTTGAGACCCTTGGTGCCAACGAAGAGGCATTCGTGACCTTCGGTGAGGTTTGCCGCCAGATCAAGGCGACCGAGCCTCGTTGCCACATTACCTCCGGCCTGTCGAACATCTCCTTCCAGATGCCTGTTCGCAAGATGATCAACATGGCTTTCATGTGCCTCTCTATGCAGGCTGGCATGGATTCCGCTATCGTTGACCCGCTGAACCGCGACATGATGGGCATCATCTTCGCCACCAACGCACTGCTTGGTGAGGACGAGTTCTGCATGGATTACATCACGGGTTATCGCGAGGGTTGCTTCGGTCCCGTTCAGCAGTAATAACTGAGGCAAGTAGCAATTGACGTATTGCGGGCGCTTCCTTTTAAGGGGCGCCCGCAAACAGCGTTCATGCAATAAAGCGGCATGAAGCAGCGTTGGTTTGCCAGATGCTCGAACCGGCGATGCTACGTGCCGTTTGTGCACAGTCACGTATGTGACGCAATGTTGAAGATGTGAGCACGCATAAGGCAGCTCAATGTAGAAAGGAGTATTTCGATGGCCTTGGAGGCATCAGAGATACAAGCGCTTCGCCCCGACGCTCTCGGCCCTGCCGACATCGAGGCGAAAGCAGAAACGCTCGGCGTGACGAAAGCCGAGATGCCAAAGGGTAAGGCATTCGTTCTTGCCATCGCAGCAGGCATGTTCATCGGTATGGGTGGCATGTTCATGCTTCTTGTGAAATCCGATGCGACGTTCAGCTTCGCAACGAGCCAGCTTCTTGGCGGCCTCGTGTTCGCACTTGGCCTGTTTTTGGTCGTCGCTGCAGGTGCGGAACTGTTTACGGGCAATTGCCTGATGATTTGCGGTCGTCTTTCCGGCAAATACGGGTGGAAGAAGATGCTCATGAGCTGGTTGGTCGTCTTCGTCGGCAATCTTGTCGGCTCGCTGATCATGGTCGGCATCCTGTATTTTGCGAACTATGCGGGTAATAATGGTGGCGCTGTCGGCAATGCGATGATCACCGTTGCTGCAAGCAAGATCGACCAGGCATGGGGCGTTTTGTGCCTCAAGGGCCTCATGTGCAACTTCCTCGTTTGCCTGGCTGTATGGATTTCGTTCGGCGCCCGCACCATCGTCGATAAGTTCTTCAGCGTGCTTCTCCCGATCATGGCCTTCGTTGCCTGCGGTTTCGAGCACTGCGTTGCAAACATGTTCTTCCTGCCGATGGGTCTGTTCATGAAGTTTTCCGGCTTCGCGTACACTGGCGCAGCGAATATCGATGCGCTCAACCTTGGAGGAGTGCTGTACAACATTTCTGCTGCGACAGTCGGAAACATCATCGGCGGAGCGATATTTGTTGGTATCCTGTACTGGGTAGCATACGCGAAGAAAAAGAAGGGGTAATCATGGCCGATGTCTACGAAGGGCATGCAATCAACAAGACAGGTGTGACCGATCAGATCGATCAGCCGCGCGCTGAAGCCGCTGTTCGCGAGCTTTTAGCCGCAATCGGCGAGGATCCTGATAGGGAAGGTTTGCTTGAAACGCCTGCGCGCGTTGCACGCATGTACGCAGAGCTTCTGTACGGTATGTTCGAGGAGCCGCAAGCCCACTTGCTCAAGCAGTTCCATGAGAGCAATCACGAAGAGATGGTCATCGTGAAGGACATTCCGTTCTCAAGCATGTGCGAGCATCACCTGCTGCCTTTCGTCGGTGTTGCCCATGTTGCGTATATCCCGCGTCAAGGAAGGGTAACCGGCCTTTCGAAGGTCGCTCGCGTCGTTGAGGGCTTCTCTCATCGTTTACAGCTGCAAGAACGCCTGACTTCGCAGATTGCCGATGCATTTGTCGAGCATCTCGACGTGCGCGGTGTTCTGGTTGTCGTCGAGGCAGAGCATATGTGCATGACGATTCGCGGCATCAAGAAGCCAGGATCCACTACGGTGACATCTGCCGTTCGCGGTTCAATGAAGACTGATATCAAGACGCGCGAGGAGGCTCTTAGGCTGATAGGTCGATGATTCTCTCCGCAAGCGATTAAGCGAAAGGCTCGTGCATCCATTGAGATGCACGAGCCTTTTCTGTATAGCTCATCGATAATGTGGTTGAACGCTACAGCGTGCGGAACATAAGCGCATAGGTTCCAGGGCCGCAGTGCGAGCCGATTGTGCAGCTCGCTGTCGCCATGTAGATCTTCTCGAAAGCACCCTCTTTCTCGAGATATGCCTTCATGGCGGGACGCTCGTCCTCTAAGGGGTTCAACTGCGTCGTGGCGAGGACGCATTCGCTTGGGTCGATGTTCGGATATTGCTTTAACAAATCGCGCATATAGTGCTTCAGAACGCGTTCCATCTTGCCTCGATAGGTTCTCTGGACCTTCATGGATCCTTGACCGCTGTTGGAGACGACAACGCATGGCTTGATGCGCAGCTTCGACGTGGCGAGTGCGGCAATCGAGGAGCAACGTCCGCCTGCTTTCAAGAAATCGCAGGAATCGATGATGAAGCTTGCGCGATAGTTGTTTCTGTTAGCATGCAGCCACGCTTTGATTTCAAGCGCGCTTTTACCTTGCCTCGCCATCCTGCATGCGTCCATGACCATTAATCCCGTTGCGGAGCACAGCGTGCATGAATCGACCGGATATACGCCTCCGACCTTTTCTGCTGCGAGAACGCAATTCTGGTATGAACTGGTCAGAGAACTGCCAAGCGTGATATGAACGATTTCACACGGCTCACCACACGACTCCTTGATCAGATTGAAGAAGGAAACGTACTCATCAACGTTGACGGCTGCGGTGAGGGGATATGCCCCTGTTCCCTTGAAGCGGGCGAATATCTCCTCGAGCGAAATCGTCACGCCATCGAGATAGTCTTTTCCCTCAAGGATGATGTGGTAGGGGACGAGCGGAACGTTGTATTCCTGCTGAACCTCATCGGGTAGATCGCTTGTGCGATCCGCGCTGATAATGACTCTCATCTCTCTGCTTTCGGTTTGGTTTCTGCCAACAAAACGAGCAAACGTCTCACAAACCAGTTTGCGCACGGGGAATATTATATGAAAAAACGTCCCATGCAAGAACAAAAAAGTGCCCTCTCCACTATTTTTTTCAAGGCTTGTCGGGATGATGGCCGCATAGAAGTGTACGAATCGATCGCATTCGATTACCGAGTAGCATGGGATATCTGCGCTGTTTTCGCTATATAATTGGCATGTAAGCGTGCTTGGTTTTCAAGGCGAAAGTAGAAATCTTAAATGTGCTATCAATGCTTCGGATGCGGGAAGTGTGCGGGCGTCGTTCCAGATCCCGATAAGAATTTGTGCCCCTTATGCCATCGCAACGTCGAGATGGGGCTTCGTTGGTGTCCGTATTGCGGCGCGTATATCCGTCCGAAAACTGGCAGCCTTGCATCTAAACGCAAGAATGCACGCGGAACAACCGCTGAGTCATCGTCCGATTCGCAGGTCGTCGCATCAGCCGAGACGGTTACGCCAAAGGTGAAACCGCCCGTTCCCATCAAGCCTTCCTCCTTGGCTTGATTCAAACGCGCGGGTCGGATTGCCTGATTCGTATCCGCGATTTCTTAAAACATCATGCAGTCGACGTAATACTGGTTGAATTTCAGCTCCGTTGACAGCTCGACATATTCTGCAAGTTGAGCGATCGTCTTCTCCTGCTTGCGCGCGTGGGTGTTGATGAGAAGCGCCGTCGCCCCCTCGATGGCGGTGTTGCCGATGCTTTTTGCGCGGTCTTTCAGTTCTTCTGGGAACAGGCCGATGATGGCTGCCGATTCGATATCAAGATAACTGCCGAATCCTCCGGCGATGACCAGTTCGTCAATGGCATCGAGTGTCGTCTCGTACGTGTCGACCAATGTCAGCACTCCTGCGGAAACGGCTGCTTTGGCAAGCTGCACGTTCCGGATATCCCCCTGGGTCAGATAAATGTTTTCCGCGAGCTTGAACATCGCGCCCTTCTCACCTTCGAAGATGCGTGCTGCGAGTGCAGCGGGTACATCATCGTCAAGCTCGTCTGCGGTCGACATGTAGCCGGTCTCGTCGACGATTCCTGTCTTGACCAGAATGGCGGTTGCATCGATGATGCCCGTTCCGCAAATGCCGAATGGTTCGGCATCTCCTACGGTGGTGAGGACGATGTCATTCCCGTCGAAGGTCACACGGTTAATCGCGCCCAGGCGCGCGGGCATGCCGAACGTGATGTTAGCGCCCTCGAATACGGGCCCTGCGGCTGTAGCGCATGTGACCAGGCGGTCCTTGTTGCCCAGCGCCATTTCACCGTTTGTGCCAAGGTCGAGCATTAACCTGAGTTTCGGCGATTCGGTGAGTCTGGTTGCAAGGATGTCAGCGGTGATGTCGCCTCCGACATAGCCGCTTAAGCATTCCACGAAATATGTATGTTCGCTGACTCCCTCGATATCGACTTCCTCACCGAAATAGCTTAAGGGGATGAAGGGGTTTATGCCGATAGGATCGGGGCTGACGCCTGCAGCGATGGATTCCATGACGGTATTGCCTGCAAGTGTTGCGCCGATGATGTCTGCGGGGTCGATGTTGCACTGATCGCACAGCATCTCGACCATTTCGGCCAGGGACGAATCAATAAGCTTCGTCATGGCATTAAGCGATCCAGCGACGCTTGCGCTGATGCGCGCGATGACATCGGATCCGAAGACGATTTGGGGATTGGGTCGACTGGTCGTAGCGATGCATGTGCCTGTTGCCATCTCGATGAGGCGTACGACGACGGTGGTCGTGCCGACATCGATGGCGATACCATAGCCCGTCTCGCTTACATCAGCCGCGAAGGCGCTCGTCGACCCCGTCTCCGAGATAGTCATGGGCTTCGCGCGCTCGATCTGCACCATCATGTTTTCAGTGGGTGCTATCTCACAGGCGAGTTCGCTGCGCAAGCCCTTCTCGTCACGTACCCATACGGCGCACTTGCGGCACGTCCCGCGGCCGCCGCAGGGAGCGGCAAAGTCGATGCCGGCTTCTTGGATAGCCTGCAGGACGGTGGAGCATGAAGTGTTCAGCGGGAATGTTTCGCCTTCCATAATGATGTGTGCAGTCATGGCAATCCTTTCGACAAAGCGATTATAAGGAAAAACAAAGGGGAATGCTGTGCTCATGGCTGGATTGGGTGTTCGGGATATCCAAGTTTTTCAATAATGAGCGTTCTGTGGTGGAATTTACGTGTCATCTGGGGTGTAGGGGTTTTGTAAGCATATAATGAAAAGTTAGCATGCACGACAGTGGAGGAATCGTCTTCGTGAAGAAGAAGCTGCTGAACATAGCATTTCTCGTCATAGTTTTCGCATTGACGCTTTGGTCGGTGCTTTACGGGCAAGACCTCGACCAACTCGTCTTGTATCTTGCCGATTACAACAAGTGGTTCTTGATTCCCTCGCTCATCTGCGTTCTGATATTCATTCTCGGCGAGTCGGCGATCTTCTACATCATGTTCAAAGCGGTCGGCATCCAAGTCAAGAAGCTCCACTGCGCGCTCTTCTCGTTCGTCGGATTCTTCTACTGCGCTATCACGCCTTCGGCTTCGGGTGGCCAGCCGATGCAGTTGCTCGCCATGCACAAGGTCGGCATTCCCGCTGCCATCGGAACGGTGATTCTCGCGGTTGTGACCATCACTTATAAGATGGTGCTCGTCATCTTGGGTGCTGTCGTCTTGATCATACGGCCTGCATCTGTCATGGCTTATTTGGAACCGACGATGTGGCTCGTGTATTTGGGCATGGCCCTCAACGTCGTATTCATCGTTCTTCTTTTGTTCGTGGTGTTCCGCCCCGGCATTGTTGAGAGATTCGCCGGTTGGTGCCTGCGTACCATCAATCGCTTCCGACCGTTCAAGGACCTGCAAAAGCAGCAGGAGCGCATCGATCGTTTTTGCGCGCAATATGCGGGTACGAGCACATTCATCGCGACTCATGGGCTTTTGATCGCGAAGGTGTTCCTCATCACGGTTGTGCAACGTTGGGCCTTGTTCGTAGTCACGTGGTTGACGTATGCGGCGTTTTCCCTCGGTTTCGACTACTTCTGGCTGACGACGACCTTGCAGGGCATGATCTCGGTTGCGGTCGACATGCTTCCGCTTCCCGGAGGCATGGGGGTGAGCGAGAATATGTTCCTCGTCATCTTCCGCGATATCTTTGGACCCGATAAGGTGCTTGCGGGTATGGTTGTCAGCCGTGGGTTGAGTTATTATATACAGTTGTTGATTTGCGCGGTAATGACTATTGTTGCTTCATTTGTCTTCAAGTCCGAGGCGAAGAAGCGTAATGTGGGTATAACAGCATGAAACGGTTCGTTGGTTTCTATAACTACACGGTTATCCTGACGTTCGTCAGTTTGGTGGTTTCCATCATCGGCATGACGCAGTGCCTGCACGGCAATTACAAGGCGGCAATCCTATGCTTGATGATCTCGGGTGTGTGCGATGCCTTCGATGGGCGTATCGCCCGTACACGTGAGATAAGCACCGAGGACGAGCGAAACTATGGTATCCAGCTTGACTCGCTGTGCGATGTCGTGTGCTTCGGCGTGTTCCCCGCGATTTTGTGCTACATGCTTGGTTGCCGCGGCGTCATCGGCATCATCTGCGTATGCTTCTTTGCGCTGTGCGCCGTCATCCGCCTGGCGTATTTCAACGTGCTCGAAACGAAGCGCCAGCAAGTCGAGGAGTCGCGTACCGCGAAGTACTATCATGGCCTTCCCGTAACATCGATTGCCGTGATTCTGCCTATAGTGTTCGCCTTCCAGTATTTCGTTCCTGCACTTCTGTTCTACATCCTCTTGCATTTAATGCTCATTGCGGTCGGCTTCGCATATATTTTCGACTTCCATATGCCTAAGCCGAATCTGAAGGCCCTGATCATCGTCATGGCAATCTTGGCGTTCTGCGTGTTCGTCGTGTTCGCGCTGACCGAGTTCAGGCCGCCGCGCTTCACCGTCGACTCGAACCCGATTGTGAGCGCTTTCACGGAGCATGAGGACGCTGCATTCGAAAACGAAGAGGGTGGTCTTTCCGGCATCACCCCTTCGAATCAGAAGAACTCCGATGATTCGCAAGGAGTCATCAAACCGGATGGCCAGCTGCGCCTCCAGGATGACATCGATTGATAACCAGATGGTGATCTCGAATGTCTGACGCTGCGCAACAAATCCAAGCACCGCAGTCCGAGGGCTTTCAGCAGAAAGCGACGCGATTTCTTTACCGTAATCCTGCAGGCCGTTTGCTCTTGCGCGCATTAGTGCGTCCAGGCGTCTCGAAGGCTGCAGGGGCGTTTCTGGATACGAGGCTATCGAAACCGCTCATTAATCCGTTCATCCGCGCGAACGATATCGACATCTCGCAATATAAAGGCGTGCCGTTTAGGACTTTCAATGATTGTTTTAGCCGTGTCATCAAACCTGAATTGCGCCCGATTGACGATGATCCGCGAGCGCTCGTGAGCCCAGCCGACAGTCGCCTTACAGTGCTTCCCATCACTGCTCATGGGAGGATGGTGCTCAAGGACACGTCATATACAGCTGCGACGCTCCTGCGTGATGCAGTCCTTGCCAAGCGCTATGAAGGCGGCTATGCGTTCATTTTCCGTTTGTCGGTTGATGATTATCATAGGTATTGCTTCCCGGCATCTGGTGTTGTGGGAACGCCGAAAAGGATAGAAGGCGTGCTTCATACGGTGAGTCCGATTGCAAACGAGGAGATGCCTATCTACAAGCAGAATACGCGCGAGTACGTCGAGCTCGACACCGAGGCATTCGGACAATTGATCCTCATGGAAGTCGGAGCGCTTCTAGTAGGTCGTATCGTGAATCATCCTCTCTCCGGTGCTGTCGAGAAAGGCCAGGAGAAAGGCTACTTCCAGTACGGTGGCTCGACCGTCGTGGTATTTGCGCAAAAGGATGCGCTTACAGTCGATGAGACGCTTCTCGAGGCGTCGGAGCGTGGCGAGGAAACGCGCGTTCTCTACGGTCAGCGCGTTGCGTATTCGCGAAGCCTTTAAATAGCTTCGATGCGCGCGTGTATGCCGCCGCGTAAGTTCGGAAGACCTTGTACGGGGTCGAGATTCCAATCATCTCCGCAAAACAGCACTCCATCGTTATACAACACGGCTCCGCTCAACCCATTGTTCAGTCCTTGCGGGCGTTCAGGTTTCCACCAACCATGCGGTATGCGTAATGTTCCTTGCGGTTGCGCTGTATCTGCAAGCACCTGCATCTCTACGCTACCGTGACTTGTGGTCACACGGCACCATGAGCCCGTTGCGAGCTTGTACGCTTCGGCGTCTTCTGGATTGACGAAGACGACTGGCTCGGGTAGGCGTGTACGCAGCGAGGGGATTTGGTGGTGGTTCGTGTTGTAAGAGGCATCATCGCGCGTACCAGCGTAGATGACGAAGGGATAGCGTGACTGATCCCAGTCAGGCTCCGCGTGCTCGATATAGGAGGGGAGCGGATCGCATCCGAGCTTCTCTAACACCGACGAGTAGAGTTCGATCTTGCCTGACGGCGTGAGGAACTTCCCTGGTGCTGCGAGCTTTTTGGGGAGCGCTGGTTTCGTATAGGCTTCTGCGTAGGTGACATGGGCGTCTTCAAGCACGTAGTCGAAATATTCGTAGTTATCTGCCCATGGGAAGGCGTCTTCCATGCCCATGCGGTCAGCTAGGCCTTTAATTACGAAGTACCAATCCTTGCACTCGCCGATTGGTTCCGAGAATCCTTGGTTGAACGTAGCTGCCGGTGCGATATCGATGCCCGGGCCGAGCGTGTTCCGTTCCGTCCAAGCGTCTCCCGGAAGGACGTAATCCGCAAGCTGCGCGGTCGGCGTCATCCAATGCTCGTACACGACGACGAGTTCACAAGCGGCAAAGCCGCGTATGGCCTGTTCTTGGTCGGCATAGCTCATGATGGTGTTATTGCCAACGGAGATGAAAGCTTTCACGGGATAGGGCTCGCCTGTCTCCATCGCCTTGAAGACGCTTTGCGGATGCGCGGTTGCGCTGCATGTGGCGATATCGCTCGGGATATCGAGCCCGATAGCTCGGTATGCTTCCTCATAACATGCCAATCCTGCAAAGCTCATGAGCGGGTAGCGGTCCATACCGATTTGCTTCGCGCGCTGCTCTTGCGGCAATGCCCCGAAATCGGCGATCTCGGTATTGCTCTTTGCACCGATGCTCGGTCCGAGGGCGAATTCCGATTTCCCCATGAAGCCGCAGATGGATCGGAGAATCGCCTGCGCACGGATCACGGAAGTTGAGTTCGCTTGCATATCGCCGACGACGCCCCATGGGATAATGGCGGCCTGGGCATGCGCATACATGCGCGCGGTTCTGCGAATTGCTTCAGCATCGATGCCGCAGATTTCTGCTGCACGTTCGGGTGGGTATTGCTGCACGCGTTCGGAAAGCTCTGCGAAGCCTATGGTCTGCTCTTCGACGAAATCGTGGTCATAAAGATCCTCTTCGACGATGACGTTGATCCATGCAAGCAAAAGCGCAGCATCGGTGCCGTAGCGGATGGCGAGGTGCTCATCTGCAAGCGCAGCGGTCTTCGTCGTGCGTGGGTCGACGACAATGAGCTTGGCACCGCGCTCGCGTGCTGCTTTCAAGTTGTAGAGTTCCCGCGGCCAACGCTCGGTGCTGCGGTCCTGTCCGAAATAGACGATCAGATCGGCGACATTCCAATTCGCTGTGTTATACCAGCCGTTCACGGTGCGATGGACTTGTGCGGTGTTGCCGACGCACAAAAGCAAAGGCGAGAAATAATTTGGCGTGCCTAAGTGGTTCATGAAGCGGCGCGTGATTCCACCCATTCCCGTGTTGCCTGTCATCTCCGCAACGGCAAGCGTTTCAGGACCGTATTGGGTAACAAGGGCGGAAAGCTTGTCGGCGATCTCGTCAAGCGCTTCATCCCAGCTTATTTGTTCGAAAACGGGTTCGGTTCGCGTGACAATGTTTTTGAGCGGAGTGGTGATTCGGTCGGGATGGAAGCAGTATTCCTTCCAATTAATGGCTTTAGAGCAGATTGCCGGAGCGTTAGGGTTTGCGGGAGCAATGATGATCTCGCCTTCGCGCTTCGTGACGAGAAGAGGGCAGCCTCCATCGCAGAACACGCATGTCGTATGCCTGGTTTCACCTTCTTGGATCGCGTACATGGCGTCCTCCTCGGTCTCGGATTCCTTCCGACGAGCATGAAAGGCGGTAAGGGTATTGGTGTTGGCGGAACTCTCTCATCGAGTATGACAGGGGATTTGCTGCCGTGCAAGTGCGAATCGCATCGGTGATGGTGCCAACGTGGTATCCTTGGGAAAACTGGCGGGAACGTTACGAAGGATACTTAGAGATTATGGCATCGGATACGGAGAAGAAGAAAGCGTTGCGCAAAGAGCTGCTTGCACGCCGAGCTGCACTCAGAAACGATGTGCGCGCATCGATCGATGAGCACATCGCCGAGGGTGTGTTCGCTTTGCAACAGTATAAGGATGCCTCCGTCCTGTTCGCCTATGCGAGCTTTTCCGATGAAGTCGATACATGGTGCATCATCGATCGTGCGTGGAACGATGGGAAAACGGTCGTTCTGCCTCGCGTGGTTCCAGGTACGCGCCTCATGCGTTGGTTCACAGTGTCCTCGCGCGATGAGCTTTCACGGAGTGCGTGGGGTATCGAGGAGCCTGTCATCGACACTTCGAGGGAGATCGATGTTTCGGTTCTCTCGAAAGCGAACGCAGCGCTTGCTTTGGTTCCCGCTTTGGCGTTCGATGCGTCTTGTTTCCGCTTGGGATATGGTGGCGGTTTCTACGATACCTTCCTGAAGGATTTCGGCGGTTACGCGCTTGGGCTCGGGCGGCACGCATTCTTATTCGATGAGCTTCCCGGCATCGAAGCCCACGATCTTCCAGTCGACGGGGTAGTTACCGAGCTCGGGCTGGAGCTTTCGCGCGCATAGAGGCGCCATCTGTCCGTGGTATTCTATGCATATCAGCGTCAATGAGGAGTTTTTATGGCTGACTACAAATTCATCCATTCGCAGGATCGCTGCGTGCAATGCGGTCTGTGCATCGATTTTTGTCCATGCTATGTGCTCGATTGGGTCGATGGATATCCTGCTGCTGTGAATCCTGATGCATGCGTCGGATGCACCACATGCTCGGGCAATTGCCCGCAGCGTGCCATTACCATCGAGGCAATCGGTAATGCATCGTTTAACCCATTTGTCGACGAAGAGCGCAGCGAAGGCATTCCCAAGGAGAAAAGCGATGAATACGCCAAGCTCGAGCGTATCATCATGGAGAAGTTGGATTTGCGTTGGAAACCTGTAGCCGTCAGTCTGATCGAGAAGGATGAATTGCTTCCCGATGTTCTCATGCCACCCGAGAATCTGCGCTTTTGCCAAGCGATGATGGCAGCCCGTCGCGGAGCGAGCATCCTCATGCCCCCGTTCAGGCATTCTTGCCCTGATGGCACATCTATCTTCGGCATGACCGATGTCCCCAAAAAGCTCGCTACAGGTGAGATCTATGTGCTCTTCCATAAGGTCGTTTCGGCTGAAGCAGCTGCGCAGATGGTTGCCGAGCGTCCGACACTGCCTGCGAATTCACGTCGTGCAACCTACGTTGCACCCCTGTCGAAGACGGTGCGCGATCCCGAGGTCGTCGTCATCACGGGTACTCCCGAGCAGATGATGTGGCTGTGCATGTCGATGAGTTATTACACAGGGCATCGCTTCGATTTCCATGCAAGCGGATTCAACTCCATGTGCGTGGAAGCGGTGCTCTACCCGATCATGACCGATCAGCCGAACATCACGTTCGGATGCTACGGCTGCCGCGCTGCCAGCGATATCGGCGAGGACATGATGTTCATGGGTATCCCGACGGAGCTTTTACCGACGGTGGCGAGCGGATTGACGGAGCTCGCCAAAAAGGCGATTCCAGATTCGCGCAACAAGATTTATGTTCCGCCAATCATGTAGTTCGCGGAACACTATAATGGGATAAGGCGCATGCTGTACGTGCGCGAAACGATACGAGCGATGAAAAGGAGGGCGTCATGAGCCTGTGGCCCGATTTGGAGAAACTGAAGTCATGCAAGTGGGTTGACCTGACCCATCCGCTTGATGAGAACAGCCCGTATTGGGGTGGTATGCCCGAGGGTGTTGTCGAACTGTGCAATACGGTCTTCGATTACGATAACCCGATTCTGAAATGCCGCATCCATACGTATAAATTCCCTGGTCAATTCGGAACGCACATCGATTTCCCCCTGCATTTCGAGCCGGGTCTGGCGGCTTCTGAAGCGTACGGCGTCGAGTCGATGGCCTATCCGCTCGTGGTTATCGACATCACGCCGAAGATGGAAGAGGATATCGAGTATGCCATCACCGTCGATGACATTAAGGCGTTCGAAGCGGCGAATGGCGAGATTCCTGCTGGCGCGTTCGTGGCGCTGCGCACCGATTGGTACAAGCGTTGGCCTGACAACGATGCGCTCAACAACTTTGATGAAGAGGGCGGCGAGCATTGCCCCGGTTGGAGCCTCGATGCGCTCAAATATCTATATGAGGAGCGCGGCATCGCGATGAATGGTCATGAGACCTTCGACACCGATGCAAGTCGCGAGGCTGCCAAGGCCGAGGATCTGGCATGCGAGCGTTACGTGTTGGCGAATGGCTACCTGCAGCTCGAGGCCATGGCGAACTTGGACCAGGTGCCTGCAACGGGTGCGATAATTTTCGTCATGTGGCCGCATATCGAGCATGCGACGGGCATGCCGGTACGTGCGGTCGCCATCTGCGAGTAAGGCGTTCTCATTACGAGAGCCATCCATTTAAAACAGCGGTCTAGGACCGGGAGGCGCGGTATCACGCCTCCCGGTCCTTTCTCTGGCGTGACGTTGTGTAGGATGTTGCGATTCGCTGTGTTGAAGACCTGTAGAGCATGTTGTCTACATTGAAAATCGCATGTTCAGCAGGTAAAATTTTAGGTTAGTTCTATATAGCAAAGGCACAGGTTTTCAATGATCCAACAACATAGTGTTCTAGAGTATCTCGAGCAGAGCGCATTCGCGCGCCCTGATGCCATTGCAGTGACAGATGAGCATGGTCAAATGACCTACTCAGAGCTTCTTTCTGCCAGCAAGGCGGCTGGCTGCGCACTGGCGCAGTACGATGTTGCGGGCCATCCGGTGATAGTGCTTGCTGAGAAGAGCATCGAAACGCTGCGCTCATTCTTCGGCATCCTGTACGCAGGTGGCTTCTATGTTCCCGTTGATCCGAGCGTACCCGATTCGCGTTTGGAAAGCATGTTCGAAACGCTCGAGCATCCTTACGTGATCACCGATGCAGATGGTTTGGAACGGGTATCCAGCGTGCTTCCTGAAGCGTCTAGCGTAGACATTGCATCGATTGCGGCACCTGTAAACCAAGCGCTGCTCGACGCAATCCGCCAAAACGCATCCGAAAACGACCCAGCGTATGTTCTGTTCACTTCGGGTTCTACGGGAACGCCGAAGGGCGTATGCGTGAGCCATCGGGCAATCATAGATTTCATCGACTGCTTCGTCGATACGTTCGGTTTTACGGAAGGCGATATCTTTGCGAATCAAGCTCCGTTCGATTTCGATGTGTCTGTAAAGGACATCTATAGTTCCATGTGCGTTGGCGGCACGTTGGCCATTGTTCCGCGACCGCTATTCTCGCCGCCAGCCGCGCTCATCGATTACGTAAATGCTCAGAACGCAACGGTCATGATTTGGGCGGTTGCGGCATTATGCCTGATTAGCAGCTTGCATGGGCTCGATTACTCTGGTTTGCCGACCGTGAACAAAGTGCTGTTTAGCGGTGAGGTCATGCCGATGCGTCATCTGCGTACATGGATGGAGCGCCTGCCTGAGGCGTTGTTCGTGAACCTGTACGGTCCCACCGAGATCACTTGCAACTGCACATATCATATCGTCGATCGTGCGCGTGCCTATGAGGAAGGTCTGCCGCTTGGCGAGGTATTTCCGAATCGCGAGGTACTCGTGCTCGATGCATCCGATCATCTGATCACGCAACCTGATGAAGTGGGAGAGATGTGCGTGCGAGGCGCTTCGCTTGCGCTTGGTTATTATGGCCAACCTGAGCAGACGGCTGCTGCGTTCGTGCAGAATCCCTTGCGCCCTGATGAACCCGATACCATGTATCGGACAGGTGATTTAGCGCGCTATAGCACGGATGGCGAGCTGTATTTCTGTGGGAGGAAGGACAACCAGATCAAGCATCTGGGGCATCGCATCGAGCTCGAAGAAATCGATGTTGCATTTGAACGCTGCGAGGGCGTGACGCGCTGCCGTAGCGCATTCGATCCAGAGAAGAGCCGCATTCATGCGTTTTACGAGGGTGACATCGACGAAGCTGCGGTCATCGCGCAAGCGCAGGAGGCGCTTCCCGTGTTCATGATTCCGAGCACGCTTTCGCATGTGGACGATATGCCGCTTACCAAAAACGGCAAGGTTGACCGCAAAGCGTTGCTCGTACGCTATCTCGAGGAGAAGAAACGCGCACGCGAAGCACGCAAGGCCGCGCGACGCGAAAAGAGGGGAGAATAAGGGCATGGACGAGAAACTCGCCTTGGCGCGGCGATTCGGCACGCCGCTCTACGTGTTCGATGGGCGCGTGCTGAAAAAGCGCATGGAGACGCTGCGCGCTGCGCTGCCTTCAAACGTCGAGCTGTGCTACGCCGTAAAGGCGAACACCTTCATCATTGATTTGCTTGCGGGCGATGTCGCCCGTTTCGAAGCCTGTTCGGAGGGAGAAGCCCGCATCTGCCTCGAAAAGGATTCCCGGCCAGGTGTTCTGGTTGTTTCGGGCGTGAACAAGGATGCAGCGTACATGGAGGAGCTCATCGCTGCCGAAACGCCTGTGAGCCGCTATACCATTGAATCTCGTCTGCAGTTCGACATGCTACTTGGGCTCGCGCGGAAGCACGATAAGCGCATCCCGCTGCTCCTTCGTTTAACGAGTGGCAATCAATTAGGCCTCGACAAGAGCGAAGTCTGCACCATCATCGCCGAGTTCGCGGATGACCCGCATCTTGACATCTGGGGTATCCAATATTTCTCGGGAACGCAGAAGACTTCCGTCAAGCGTCTCGCGCGTGAGCTGCGTACATGTCGCAAGATGATCGACCGCCTTGCGCAGGATTATGGCTTCACGTGTCGTGAGGTGGAGTTCGGACCGGGTTTTCCAGTA
Source organism: Eggerthellaceae bacterium (assembly GCA_017431165.1). Lineage (GTDB taxonomy): Bacteria > Actinomycetota > Coriobacteriia > Coriobacteriales > Eggerthellaceae > SIG42. The sequence continues at coordinate 4,650 of JAFRLO010000038.1, read as the reverse complement.
CCGTACTTCGACGATGAGGAGTTCGATGAGCCCGCTTTCTTCGCTGAGTTCGCCGCATTGCTTGATGAGTTCGCTTTCGAAGGGCCTATCTCGCTCGAGCTTGGGCGTTCCATCGCGGCATCGTGCGGCATCTTCTTCACGAGTGTGGTGGATGTCAAGCGCAATGACGGGCAGAACTATGCCATCGTAGATGGTGGCATGAACCATCTGGTGTACTACGGTCAATCGCTTGCTATGCGTCAGCCCACCTGCGCGCTTTTGCGCGAGGAAGGGGTTCCGGCTGGCGAACTCGACTCTTTCAACATCTGCGGTTCGCTCTGCTCGATTAACGATATTTTGGCAAAGCAACTCGAGCTTCCCGGTTTGTTCATGGGTGATGTTCTTCGCTTCGACAACACAGGCGCTTACTGCATGACAGAGGGCATTTCGTTGTTCTTGAGTCGTGATTTGCCGCGCGTGTGCCTGATTGACGCGGATGGCGAGGCGCGCCTCGTGCGCGACCTTGAGCCGACTTGGCAGCTGAACGAGTCGAAATAGTGCATTTGAATGGGGATCATGACCGATACGCCACAAGATATCAGCCTAAACGAAGCAGAACCTGGCGCATCTGTTGCATCCGATGACGCAAGTGTTCCTTATGAGGCACCCGTTAAGCAGTCACGCGGCAAGGCTTTCCTGAAATACGCTGGGCTTTGCGTGGCGTTCTGCGCCATCCTGTGCGTTTTACTTGCAGGCGTAAGCCACGTGCTCCATCCCAAGAACAATACTGAGGAAGCGGGCATGATGGACGTGCGCACCTATAGCGTGCTCGCGGAGCCCGAAGATACCATCGATGCTCTCTTCGTGGGAAACTCCGTCGTTGCGACTGCCATCTCTCCGATGGACATCTGGGAGGCAAGCGGATTCACTTCGTATGTGTGCGCAGCGAATGGCGAGAAGCTCACCTTCGTCCATTACCTGTTGGCGCAAACGTTCGAGAAGCAGCATCCTCAGGTGGTGTTCATCGAAGGCGACATGCTCTTCGATCCTTCTGATTTCGCGCACCTCGCACGCGAAATCCTGCGTCAGACCTTTCCCGGCATTCTCTATCACCATCGTTGGAGTTCTCTGACACTCGATGATTTCACGAAACCGATCGAGTATAGCAATTCGCTTGTCAACAAAGGCTACAACGCAAAAGGGCGTACCGAGCCCGCTCCTAATCCTGATTACATGGCACCAACAGATGAAGTCGCCCAGATAAGCAAGGTGAACCGCTTCTTGCTTGAGGATATCAAGAACATGTGCGACCAGCAGGGAGTGAAGCTTGTCATACTCGCTGTGCCATCTACGGTGAATTGGAACATGGCGCGCCATAATGGCGCCGAGCAGCTAGCCGAGGAGTTCGGCATCGATTTCATCGATATGAACAACGGAGAGAACAAGCCTCCTGTCGACTGGTCGACCGACACACGCGATAAGGGTAATCACCTCAATTGGCGCGGTGCGTTGAAGACCTCGCAGCGTATGGCGAAGCACCTTACCAGGTACAGCCTTGTCGATCATCGGGGAGACGAGAAGTGGGCTTCATGGGATGAAGCACTTGTTAAGTATCACGATTACATGGATAGGTTGAAAGCGCATCCTGAAGCATACGATGCCGAAGGAGCGCATGTCGGGTAAGTAGTGCGTTTGAGGCATGAGGAAACAAGGGGAATTCGCGGTTGCGGCCGCGTGAACGTATAGAAAGGACAAGAACATGGACGAAGTCATCGAGATCTTAGAAGAACTCAAGCCGGGTGTTGATTATGAGACGAATGAGGAACTCGTTTCAAAACGTGTGCTCGATTCGTTGACGATCCTTGCACTGGTTGCAGAGCTTGAGGACGCCTTCGATATCACGATTCCGGCCGTCGAGATCATCGAGCCGAATTTCAATTCTGCGCAGGCGATTTGGAATTTGGTCAATCGCCTCATGGAGGAAGACGACTAAGCGTTAATCGTTTGGCTGAAAGCGGCATGCAGTGGGCTTGAACTCGTACTTCTCGATAGCTTACCTGGCGATCTTCTTACCGGTCGTCATCGTTGCCTATGCGCTCATTCCCCGGCGGTTCCGCTGGGTTGTGCTGCTTGCAGCTAGTTACGTGTTCTTCTGGCTCATCAGCGGGAAGCTTATCGTATTCATTCTCATATCGACGCTTACCATCTATGGTGTGGGCATCAAGCTTGATAAGCTGCTTGCGCAGCGCGACGAGCTCATTGCGGCCGATAAATCGCGTCGAAAGGAACTGAAGGCGCAATACGCTCGAACGATGCGCATTTGGGTTGCTGTGGGCGTTGGCATCAACATCGCGCTTTTGGCCATGCTCAAATATCTCACGTTCTTCAGCACGGTAGGCGCATCTTTGCTGTCATTGTTCGGTGTGCAGGTAGACCCGATTGTCTCGACAATCGGTGCACCCATCGGCATTTCGTTCTACTCGCTCATGGCGGCATCGTATGTATTCGACGTATACCGCGGCACCGCGAAAGCGGATCGCAACATTGCACGGCTGGCACTGTTTTTAAGCTTCTTCCCACAAATCATGGAAGGACCCATCTGCCGCTATACGCAGACGGCCGAGAGCCTCTGGGCTGGACGTGATATCGAGAAGGACAACCTGTATCGTGGTGCCGTGCGCATCATGTGGGGCCTCGCGAAAAAGCTCATCGTGGCCGATCGCTTGAACCTATTGGTCAAACCTGTGTTCGCTGACTATGCGTCGTATGATGGCGGGATCATCGCGCTTGCCGCCATCGCATACACGTTGCAGTTGTATTGTGACTTCTCGGGTGCGATGGACGTGGCGCTCGGCACGGCACGCATTTTCGGTGTCGAGCTGCCTGAGAACTTCAACCATCCCTTCTTCTCGCGCACCGCATCCGAATTCTGGAAGCGCTGGCACATCACGTTGGGTACATGGCTGCGCGACTATATCTTCTATCCGATTTCACTTTCGAAACCGCTGAAGAACCTCACGAAGGCCGCCCGCAAGACGATAGGCAATCGTTACGGCCCGCTCGTCGCGGGTGCCATCACGCTGTTCTGCGTATGGTTCGCCAACGGCTTGTGGCATGGCGCGGGTTCGCAATACATCTTCTTCGGTTTGTATTACTTCGTTATCATCTTACTCGGCGGGTTCATTGAACCGCTTGCTCAGACTCTCTCAGAAAAGCTGCACTACAGCCGTGAAAGCCGCTGGTATAAGGGCCTGCAAATCTTCCGCACGCTCATCGTGATCTTCGTCGGCGAGTTGTTCTTCCGTGCAGAGGGGCTCGATGCCGGTCTCGCGATGTTCGGTCAGATGGTGGCCGGCTTCACATTCGAGTCATTCACGAATGGGGCGGTGCTTGCTATCGGCATGTCGGTCGGCGATTTCGTTGCAATTGCGGGTGCAGTTGTGATTCTGCTGGTGGTCGGTATCATCGAAGAGCGTGGAACGGTCATCTCGGCATGGCTGTGTGAGAAGAATCTTGCCGTGCGTTGGGTCGTGCTGCTCGTGCTGATCTTCTCGATGCTCATCATCGGTTCGTACGGCTTCGGTGCAGCTCCGCTTGAACCCATCTACGCTCAATTCTAAGAGTGTGGCGTGAAAGCATGCCGCCGAGATACGAGATGAATAACCTTGTTGTTATCCGCCGAACCGACTTTACCAACGTCATGGTGCTCATGTATGATGCAAGCGCTTGACCTTGCGGGTTACCATCGCATGCGAAATGCGATGCCGATCGTTATCAAGCAAGAATGAGAACGGAGAGCTCTATGGCAAAGAAAAAGAAGAAAATGACCCCCGCACAGGCTGCGGCTGCACGTCGTCCTGATGATTGGGAATCGCCTCAAAGCAATCAGAAACCGTCCAAAGCCGGAGCGAAAGCAACTAAGGATGTGGTTACGGATAAGGGGAATCGGCGCACATTCGTCATTTTCGCTGTCATCTTCATCGTTGCCGCCATCGCTGCACCATTCATCGTCATCTATGCTTCCCGGTTGTTCGGAATCCAATAGCAAGAAGAGCATAACCGAGGGGGTTCTCATGTCACCGTTTGAAAGCAAGTTCGCCGATGCCGGTTTGAGGGCGGCGAGCAACTATGATCGGAAATTCCGCAAATACGCTCCGTTTTCCGAGATTATTGACACATTGCGTCGCCAAGCAGCATTCGATCTTCCCTTGAAATTCGTACTTGATCGCGATTCTGAGTCGGCAGGATTCTTCAAGCGCGGTCCGCAATGGGATTTCGGGAGTGCAGGGGTGCGTTTCGGGAAAAGGGAAGCGGAAGAATCATATCCCGTACTCGTTGTCACGTGGAGTGATGATGTCGAGCAGAAGAACTTGCAGGACGTCATGGCCGAGCTGAACGGGCTCGGATTTAGCGAAGACGCATTGGTCACCATGGAACTCGTTTCGCCTAGCGGAGAGCGCAAGCTGTCAAAATACGGCAATCGCATCTTGGTGGATAAGAAGGACAACACCCTCATCCACTTCACAGGTGCTTGGCAAGAGTGAGCGGGCTCACTTGCAACGAGCGCGGTTCGATAACGATGCTATTGCGAAATCGGCCATCTCGGCCGCTTTTTTCGGCTTCACAGATGTATTAAGCAAGGTCTTATCACGGGGGAGGGGGAATGGGATC
>JAFRLO010000037.1 GCA_017431165.1 Eggerthellaceae bacterium | reverse complement strand
GAAATCGGGGGGAAAGCTAGAGAGCACATCCCGAGAGAGCTGATTGAACGAGATAGCAAAAATGGCTTCTACCTGGGACGACGGTTTGACAGACGGAAATGGCGAGACGTCCCGATACTGGAAACGCGGACTCATAACCTGGAAGTCGTAGGTTCAAATCCTACCCCCGCGACCAGCATCATCGCAGGTCAAAGCAATAAATGCTTGACCTGCTTTTTTCTTGGATTGATCATCGCTTTTGAGTTAAGTATGGGGCTGAGAATATGGAATAATCGGAAACCCTGGAAGATCATCTTAGTGTCAGCTTTTTTTGAACATGTTTTATAAAAGCAATTGCCCAGATGTCTTATTCAATTAGGCAGTTTTCGAAACATCAAGTGCAATGAAATAATCGAATATATACAGGTTGAGCAGGAAAAACACCTGGGTGATATAGCTCGTTCGCAAAAAATCGTATTATAAGGTTGTTCGTATGTTGCAACGTATCCGAGAAAAGTGCCTGTATAATATGACAATGCACGTTTGACAAGATAAAGCATGAGCAAAGGGAGGGTTGCATGAAGGGTTATGCGGGAAAGCTCCTCTTCGTTGACCTTTCGACGGGCGAGATCGAGGTCCGCGAGTTCGACGAGCAATTCGCGCGCACGTGGATTGGCGGATATGGTTTCGGTGCGCGCATCCTATACGATGAGATGCCAGCGCACACCGACGCGTTTGCGCCCGAGAGCATGATCGGTTTCGTCAGCGGCGCAGCAAACGGTACGACCGCCCTTATGGGTGGGCGCTATATGGTGGTATGCAAATCACCTGTTTACGATGGTTGGAACGATGCGAATTCCGGCGGAACCTTCGGGCCATCGATACGTAGCGCAGGATACGATGGCATCTTCGTAAAGGGTATTGCCGAAGCGCCTGTGTATCTGTACATCAAGGACGGCGTGTGCGAGATTCGCGATGCTTCCCAGTATTGGGGGAAGACCGTCAGCGAGTGCGAGGCCCTTGCCGCCGAAGAGATTTCAGAAAAACGGCTTGGAAGCTGCTGGATCGGGCCGGTCGGTGAGAAGAAGGGTCTCATTGCCGCAGTGATGAACGACACGCATCGTGCCGCAGCACGTGGCGGCGTGGGCGCGGTCATGGGATCGAAAAACCTTAAAGGTATCGTCGTTACGGGTAAGTTCAAGCTTGAAAAGGCCGATCCTGACTTGCTCAGGCAGCTCAATAAAGAGGTCATGACTTGGGAGAAAGAAGGTCCCGTCAAACCTGTCGTCAACCTGTTTGGGGCATACGGAACCGGCAACGATTACGAGCACGCGGTTGGCTGCGGCGATGCCGGAGTGAAGAACTGGGCCGGGTCTGCCGAGGACATCGCACCCGAAGACCGCGATGCGATCAGCACGCAGAAGATGGACGAGATCTATCGACTCAAGAAGTACTCATGCGCTGCCTGCCCGGTTGGGTGCGGTGCAATCTATGGCTTTGATGCATATGGTTACAAATCCGAAGACAGCGGACGGCCCGAATACGAGGTCACTGCGGGTCTGGGAAGCATGCTTTTGAATACAGACACCGATGCCGTTAATGTGGTCAATTTTCTCTTCAATGAATATGGCATCGACGCTATCTCGGGCTCGGGTACAATCGCCTGGGCCATGGAAATGTACGATCGCGGCCTGCTTTCTTCCGATGATTTGGACGGCATTGAGCTTACCTGGGGTAATGGCGAGGCCATTGTCCGCCTCGCCGAGAAGATCGCTCGTGGCGAGGGTATCGGCGAAATACTGATGAACGGCTCGAAATATGCCGCCGACCACTTCGGCGTTGGTCATGACGCGCTCGTAACCGCGAACGGCATCGAGATTGGCCAACACGACTGCCGTTACGGTCCGCACCTTGCGCGCACCTATGTGTTCGATCCGTCGCCTGGTCGCCATGTGAAAGGTGGCCTCGGCGTTGCATGCGGACATAAACCACCCGAAATCAAATTCGCCTACAGCACCAGGGGTGCGGAAGATGTCGCAGGCACGCTCGACCGCGAATTGTCCGCTGCCGGTGGATTCTGCGGCTTCACAGCCTTTGGGCTGCCACCCGATTTTTATCGGAAGCTCATCAACGCCGCGACGGGCTTTGATTACACGCCCGAGGAATTCAAGCTCGCGGGCAAGCGCATCTGGCTTATGCGCCAGGCGTTCAACATCCGCGAGGGCTATCTGCGCGATTACTGGTATCTGGATGACCGTCTGCAAGGTAAACCTCCGCTGGAAGAGGGTCCGCTTGCGGGTGTCACCATCGATGTTGATGCCATGGGCGATGCATTCTTCAAAGAGATGGGTATCAATCTCGAAGATGGCGTACCCTTCCGCGAAACCTACGAAGAGGTCGGCGGCATGGATGACGTGATCGCTGATATCTACGGATAGCGTATTTCTTTCTAGTCTTTTGCAAACGAATGGTCCCAATCGGGGCCATTCGTTTATTCATATCCTTAAACTACGCAAACTGCTCAGTTACTAAGTCCAGTAGCCTAATTCTTTGCCTTTTTCGTATACGCCAATCGCTTGGGCGTAATAACCGTATGAATTCAGGTGCGTCCAGTCGAATCGGAGCTGCTCAGATATCCAGCCCTGCTCAGCGTATTCTTCGTCTTCCTCGGTTGGTGTTAAACCCGCCTCGCTCAAGCCTCGCTCGATGAGGAACAACCGCATGTTAATGAAATGCTCTCCGAATTCCTCGCGCAGTGCCGCCTCCCAAGCAGTTTCCTGTATGCCCAATCCGTAGTCTTGCGGATAGTCCCATGGGTCGGCATAAGAGCTTCCTGGGTCATCGGTGTCGCCGATGATGATGTATTTATCGCATCCTGCATAATCGATCATGAAACGGTACTGTTCGATCAATTGCTCAAAGCCGTCATCCCAGCCTCCATTGCTGCCCATTTCTAATATGAGGATATCGCCTTTGTGTTCTGCTGCCTGCAGCTTGATCATGCTTTTGACGAGATCGAATTCGAAGCCGTCTCCTTCGGGCCTATCTTTAGGTTTGTCCTCTGACCCCTCGTCGTTCCTGCCTTTGGGTTTATTGTCCGATTCTCCTTCGGGTCTGCCCTCGGACTCAGACTGCTCCTCGGAATCCTCATCGGGGATATAGCCTCCTTGCATAAAGGCTATATCAGCCGAGGTTGCACCGCTCATTCCGAAGTTATACGTACGTATGCCTGTCAATTGCTCGAGGATATCGGGATACGAAAGAAAGCTTGCATCGAAATAACCCGTATCCGTTTTGATGAGCGCAAAGCTTGCTCCGACGCCCTCTGTGAGGCTATCTCCCCAACATACGATTTCTCGCGAATCACTTATATTGGAAATGCTCTTGTGCTGCTTAAGGGATTCGATCCTTGTGGAGTTTTTCGCATTCCCATATATCAGCAGAACCGCAATCAGGCAGAGAAGCACCACGCCTGCGATGCACAGGCCAATTCGGTTGCGAGGTGCTTTTTTCATTACATGTTTTCCCTGCATTGCTTTTATCGGACGAATGGGCTTTGGGTGAAACGTTCTTTTTGCCAAACGTGCGACCACGACATTATAACGTGCCCATTATTTCAGCTTCGTGCCTACTTCGATTTATTCTTCAGCGTGCGAAAAGCCGCTAAACTTCGGTTGCGATTGACCCATAAAAACGCAAAGTAGCACACGGCATATATGGCGATGGCGAGCCAGGTTGGAGCAAGCATGGTTACAGCGATAAACACGGCAGAAAGGCCGACAATCTCTAAACCAGCGGGCGTATGATCCGTATGCAGTTTGTTTTCTACCAAGAATTCTGTGAACAGAGAGCGTCCGGCTACCACGCAGGCGAGAAGAATCGACAACACCGTTAAGGAGTTGAACAGCCATGCATTCAAGCCGATGCATGCAAGGCATGCGAGAAGGGAAACAAGGTTGATTTTGAGCAAGAGGCTCTCTCCACGTAAAACCTTCAAATAGGTTGTGCCGATCAGATCCATCTTCCCGTCGAAAATGCAAATCGGTAAAAGCAATGCAAATAGGCTGAAGCTCAATTCATACTGAGGAAGCCATAGCATGAGCAGTGCCACTGCGGGATAGTAAAAGAGGAATATCACTGGCAGTATGGCGTCCAATCCATCGCGTGCCGTTACGAAAACCTCTTTTTGCTCCTCTTCGCTTGTTTGCCGAAGAGCGGGGAAGAGGACCATGCTTGCTTGGTAAATGAAAATCATGAAGAAAGCCACCATGGAGAGCGCGAAGGAGAATTTGCTGAACATCTCGATATCGCCTTGGCTATCCACGAAGAATTGCATCGATCCTATGATGAGCATGCCGAAAAGCGATGCTATCATGAGCTTTGCGCCCACGCGGATGGTGGAGAAGGTTTGGACGATAGTTTCCTTCCAGGCCATCATGTGCTCTTTGAGGAAGTCCCTTGCCTTGTATAGGCAGAACAGCAAGGCGATTGCCTGAGCGAACAGATAGAACGCCACATATATTTGGAAATCACGGCAGCCAAGCAGCATGCAAAGCAAAAGCGGCACGAGGAACACCAGGCGATTGATAGCGACCGATGCGGAGTAGAGCTTCGTTTCGTTCATTGCCTGGAATACGTAGCCCCAATAGTTCGTGAAATTCGCCAACAACAGAAAGATCGCAGTTGCGATGAAGACGAATTCTCGTTTAGGCTCCATCGGAACGATTAAGGCGAAAACGATGATGACCACCGCGAATACGCATTGGAAAGCCGCCCCGCAGGTGAAGAGGGACTTTATGGCGCTTTTGTCGATCTGGGAACGCGACCTGCCGCCTTCGATGAGGTAAACGCCATCGTTTAAGCCTAAATGGAACAAGCCCACATAGTTCGCGAACAAGATGAACAGTTGCCAATAGCCGAACTCGGCAACATCGATGAAGGCCGGCAAAAGCAGCGAGATCACGCAGCTGACCGCAAAAGCGATTCCCTGCGCTAAAAGCGCAACGGAGAAATTCGATATGAGCGATCTGACGTTCAGCACGGTTTAAGCATCAGACCTTTCCATCGCGCGCAAGTGCTTGGTAATAATCTTCGAGAATGCCGAGCGCTTCCTTGCTCCACTTCGTTTCGTTATCCACGGATTTCGAAACGTTTTTCTGATCGGCTCTAAACGATGCATGGTGATTGTGGAGCACCTGCAATGAAGGGTCGTATACGGTGGTCAGGCCCTCTGCTTTCGCACGAAGAGCAAGGATGTCCTCTTCGAACCCAAGGAAGGTCGGCGGATCGAACACTGCATCGAAACGCTCCAAGAAACGTGGGCCGAGAATCAAGCATGCTCCTTGTAGCGTAACGCCGTGCTGAACCTCTTGCGGTTTTAGGACCCAGCCTCTTTTCTCATAGATGGAGCGCATGAGCTTTTTGCCCTGCTCTGTTTTCATCAGCGCGACCTGCAGACCGTGCTCTCCGTAAGCACCGATCGTCAATGAGGTGCGGGAGAATGTCTTTTTCGCTTTCTTTATTGCCGAGGCGGTTGTCAGCGAACGGTGAATCGGGTTCGAGTTACGGAGCATGTCGGGGAAAACGCTGTTTTGGATGAGGATATCCGGACCTGCGATATCGAAATCGTAAGCATCGTAGCAATGCGCGATTCGATCGATGAAATCTTCTTGGAAGAAGATGACATCATTGTTCGTCACCACGAGGAACCGGGTGTTTTCGCGATCGACGGCGCTATAACCGAAGTTGTTGCCTCTGGAGAATCCCAGATTCTCTCTTGTTCGCAAAAACTCGATCGAAGGATCATCTGCGTATCGTGCCTCGATCTGCTCGAAAGCGCCGTTGGTGGAGCAGTTGTCTACGATGATTATCCGCTTGTCATAGTCAGAGGACTTAAGCAGGCGGATGGATTCCACACAGGCTTCGGTTTCATCAGCAGTTTGGTATTGAAGAATCAAAAACGTGATGATTCGTCTCATTTGGGGCCTTTCGTCTTGTCGCGCAAACGATGAAGTCGCAGGTACACCATTCAAACTCAAACTGCGCGCTATCCTTTATCATAGCAGGATGACCAGTTTTGCACGAAGGGGAAGGCTGCGATGACGTGCGACCTTCACGTAATCGCCGTATTGTGCGCGCGCAAGTCGGCTCATTGGAAGAACATCTGAAAGAAGTTTAGCCGATGCCCTATACTGAGCATATGAGCGAATACGAACAGCAAAACCTCGAAAAGCGAGCGCAAGCGGAAATGATACCCGCGAAAGGGAAGAAGTCCTATCTGGGGATTGTCCTTGCTATCTGTGCTGTCATCCTGTGCGCTGTCTTAGCTGCGGGCATATGGGTCATCATGTCGAGCAGTTCGTCCGCTCAAGACGAGGCGGCGAACCCCCAGACATCGCAGCAAAGCTCTCCCGAGGTGAGCAAAGACAGGTCCGCACCCGCTCATCCAAACAAACTTGCCGGATCCACTGAAACCACCGATGCCAACGGAATCGTCCACGGCACCACGCCCGATGGCATCACGTATGTCGTATACGGACGCGGCTCTTTCGGCCGTCAAACCAGCAAGGTCACGCTCTCTGCGCTAGGCGATGTGCTCGTTACGGACAACAACATTAACATCATAGACGGCTATGATGGCTCCCGAGGTGATGGGGCATACGACTGTCGACCTTTTTATCAGGGTACAGCAGACCAGGCGCGCGAATATGACTTGCGCTTCATCAATCAGGAAACCGTTGCTGATGGAGTTTCCAGCTTCTCGGGATATCCGGTATTCAACAGTCCTGACACAATCACGCACAGCATCGCCGCCGAGGGCTTCAACATCGTGAACTTGAATTCCAACCACACATGGGACATGGGTGCAGCCGGTATCGAGCATACGCATGCGCTCTGGGATAAGTATCCGGAGGTCATGCTCATCGGCAGCTACGATTCGCCCGAGGATGCCGAGGCTATCCATATGATCGAACGCAACGGTACGACATTCGCCTTCTTGAGCTATTGCTATGGGGATAACTTCTACGGAACCGATCCGAATGGGTTCCCGAATTCGTACTATTCAACGCCATTCGATGACGAAAGAATGGCTAACGATATCGCGCGTGCCAAGAAGGTTGCCGATGCGGTCATCGTGTACATGCATTGGGGTTCCGAATACACATGGCAGCCGAACAACCAGCAAATCGAGTATGCCGAGTGGCTTGCCGACCAAGGAGTCGATCTCATCATCGGTAGCCATGCGCACATCCTGCAGCCCATCAAGTACGTTACAAGCGAATCAGGCAATACGGTTCTCACCGTGTATGGCCTGTCGGATTTCATATCAGGGTGGACGTTGACGGACACCATCTTAAGCGGCATGTTCACCTGCGATTTCGTGTGGCAGAAAGATGGGACGCTTTCGCTCGAGAACCCCATGTTCTATCCGGCGATCGAATGGTCGGATGGCGGGGATGTGTACGTGCGGTTCTTGAAGGATATGAGCGAATCCGAGATCGCCAATAACACGCGTACCGAGGACGTGGGCGATGACGTGGGGTATTTGCACCGATTCCTCGATGATTTGGAGATGGATATACCGGTTGTGTGGGATTAACGGATTACTCTTCAACGACGAACGCGCCGCCAACGCCCCATTCCCAAGAACCTTTCATGCCGCACGCGCACGCTACGATTTCGAAATGGCATTTCGCGATGCCCAAATCCGTATATACGAGACCTGAACGTGTATGCGACAGTCCAGCGCGAATCGGTGCGTCAGCGGAATCCTGCGTGAACACATACGGTTGCCCATTGATGGCAGATGGCCCCTTTTGCGCTGCTTCGATGCACGCTTGTACCCACTCGGGGGCTTGATCGAACGGAATGTACGCTTGCCAAAGATCGGATAGTTTCTTGTCCCGCTTGCGAAGGCCCTTGCGAATCGTGCGTTGCTTCAAAGGCATCTTCTCTGGGGCGTAACCGATGGGTATCACATCATGGAGCACCTCGCCTTCGGCAAGTTCGACACGAACCGTTTCGTGGTCATAGGTGCCTGCGACCCAGCATGTTTCAAGTCCAAGCTGCGTGATGAAAAGCACGAGTTGCTCGCCATAGTAGCCGAGCTTCTCCTTCGAGATGGCGTCGTCTTGGGCGGCGAGAGCCGCATAATATAGGGGATCTGATGCGAACATGCTCTTGCTCAAATCAAGCGCGGTTCCGTTTTCGCGGGGTCCGTAGAGCTGGAAATGCAAGCCGGTTTGCTCGTTGATCTCATTGATCTTTTGTTGGATTTGGGCGAGCGTGTCATCGGTAATCGCCTCATCTGTAAAGGCCCGGCAGGAAATGCGATGCTCGATTGCTTCGATGATATCCATGAGCTGATCCTTCCTTGTAGCGAACGCATAGAGACAGATTGCTTTGGACGTGCATGATGGAACTAAACGCATAATGTGGAGACAATGAATTCTACCACTCCTTAAGAAGCAGAACCACTTCCACATCCATGTGCCAACTTGTACACTGACTGCATGGGAATACGCGAAGACGAAAAACGTTGGAAGCGCATACAGGACGCGCTTGCTGCCGAAGCGGCAGGGAAGGAGCCGCGCCCCATTGCGTCGATGCGTACGCTTTTCGGAATCCAATCGAGCGTCGAGCAGCAGATTGAGCGCATCGTCGCAGAAGACGAAGCCGTGCAAAAAGCAGCGCGATGCTCTTTTCGGGAAAGTCAAAAGGAGACTGCCATGACGAAGCTGGAAGCAGGAATCACACGCGAAGACGCCTTTAAGCTGTTGAAGGATCACAATAAAGAGGAGTTCCATATCGAGCATGCGCAAACGCTTGAGAACACCTTGCGATATTATGCGCGGGAATTCGATCCGGAAAACGAGGAGTTCTGGGGCATCGTCGGTCTCCTTCACGACCTCGACTGGGAAGAGTTCCCCGAACTCGAAGCTCATACGCTCAAAGCCGAGCCATGGCTTAGGGAAGCGGGCGGTACCGATGAGCTGATCCATGCTATCCAGTCACATAATTTCGCGGCAGATGGGTGCCCATCGCCCGAGCTGTTTATGGAAAAGGTGCTATATGCGGTCGATGAACTCACTGGCTTGATCGGGGCTGCCGTGATCATGAGGCCCTCGAAAAGCGTCATGGATTTCGAAGTGAAGTCACTCAAAAAGAAGTTCAAAGACAAGCGATTCGCAGCTGGATGCTCGCGCGATATCATCCGAGAAGGCGCCGAGATGTGCGGTTGGGATCTCGATGAGCTATTCGCTCGCACGATAGCGGCTATGCAATCGTTCGCGCCCGATCGCGACACGTTTCAAGCGGGTGCGTAACGCTTAGTTACCTTCCTCTTCATAAGGTTCCAAAAGGAATATAACCGGACGTCCACCGTTCGGACAGGCTCCTGTGTAGGTATCGTACAAGCCGAAGACCTTTCCTCCTGATGCGATGGTGACGGCAATCGTCCGCAATGACTCCCAAGCCATATAGCAAAAGCCTTGAGGCATCTTGTCCCCATGCTCGCCATCGGTGATATAGGCATCGCCGACATGCATTGCTTGGCAGGGGCGTTGCACCCAGTCAGGTGCGAGCTCCTTGTCGAAATTGCACTTCAAAACGGTAATCTTGCAACGTCTGGGCATTTTAGCTCCCGCTTTCGCATTCGTTTCCGTCCGTAGGGTCGTTTAAGTGTACCATACGTGAAATTGAGCCGTTCAAGAGAGAATCAGCCTTTCGCAGACGGCAGTTTGGCCAAGTAGGCCAGATAACCACCTCCGACGACGATCGCAAGTCCCAAGACAAGCAGAATCGCGTTGAATTCCGAGCCGAGCACGGCGATTTGGGCAGCATCATCCCAGAATGCGGACAGGGAGTTATAAACGCCGTGCCAGATGATGCAGGGCCAAAGGCTTCCGCTTTTCAGAAGTACGAAGACCAAGACAAATCCGATGATGATTGCGAATGCTACCTGCACGAGCGTTTCTGGGAGATCCTGGCCGCTTGCGTTGAACACGTTCACGATGTGGCCCGCGCCGAATGTGATCGCGCTTACGATGATTGCTGCGGTCAGGTTGCTCTTTGCCATGCCGCGAAAGAGCAGTCCACGGAATATCATCTCTTCGAGGAACCCGACGCCAAGCATGCTGATAATGAAAAGCACCGTCTCAAGCACAGGGTAGTTCATCGTTATGCCGAAGCAGAGCCTGTAAAAGGCGATGATGATCAAAGGTAGGTAGAGGAGCATGCGCGTCGCAGGTGTGATAGGGGCAACAAGACCGAATTCTCGTTTTAGTCCCGCATGGCTGACCCAAGCCCACAATATGATCGACATGATTGCAAGCGCAGGTGCGGTCACGCATTTTTCGATGCCCAGCTCACGCGAGGCAGAGTCTGCGATAGATGCGATTACAACATATGCCACAATCCATATGATGGCGAAAGTGATGTCGTTGCGCTGATAGAGCTTATCGAGCAATTTCATCGTTTATCTCCCTTTCGAATTGGCTTGCTCCCATAAACGAACCTAAGAGCGAGGAAGCGACGAGTTCCTCGTCGTACTCCAGTGCATTGTTGGCAAGCAAGCTCGCGAACCCATGGGCTGTCGCGAATATCGTCAGGAACGTCCGTCGCGCCGTCGCCTCATCCAAGCTCCCTTCTTCAGCGACTTGGGTCAGTAGCGGAATGAGTGCAGGGTTTTCGATAAGACCGACCATGTCGTGCTGGCCAAGTTCGTTGCTTTGGAACAGGAACCGGAAGAGGAGAGGCTCCTCATAGGCGAAACGCACGTATTTAAGACCGAGCCCAAGAAGGGGATTGGGACTATCGAGGCCTTCCATGAGAAACGCTGTGTGAAGCTGGTCGGCTGCTTCGTATGCCGCCCTGCGCAATTCGTCCATCGATTTGAAGCAATATAGGATCGGTTGCGTGGAACAACCTATCCGTGCGGCAAGCGCTCGAGCGTTCAAACGCTCATGCCCCTGCTCGCGGATCAACGCAATGGAAGCATCGAGTATCGTTTTATGCGTTACTGTCGGGGTTCTTGACACGGTTCTCCCTTCACAAGCTTGATGCCTGGCATAGTATAACATATGTTATAAAAAGTAGGCCTATTTCTAGCGCGTAAGCCTGATTCCCTCCGCATACGAAACGGGCTCCCGCAATGTGCGGGAGCCCATGATCACTTTCTTTCTTATTGATGCTTACAGATTCATGCTCTTCTTCAGCTCTGCAAGTTCCGCTTCAACGGCATTGTCGATCTTTTCTTTATAGGCTGCCATTTCATAGCGCTCTGCAACTGCATCGATCTCTGCCTGCTTTGCCTGCAGCATTGCTGCCATCTGATCGCGCATCGAGCGCATCTTGTCGGCGTTCTCCTTCGCGGTTCTGTACGCAGCCTCCAATCCACCGACCTTTTGCTCGAGCTGGATCTTTTCGGCAAGCGATTTTCGGGCATCGCCTTGGTTTCCGGCGATGAGTGCGCGCTTGGCTGCTTCTTGCTGTTCCTTGATCTTAGCTACGGCGGCATCGTAGGCTTCCTTTGCGCGGGCTTCGGCGGCTTCGAGGATCGAAGTTTCTTCCTCAGCTTCACCGACAGCGCCCTTCAGCTCGCCTATAAGCTCGTCGAAGTTCTTCAGAGGACCTCCGGTTTCCAGAAAGTCGTTGATATTCGCCTTCATTATCGTTGCAAAACGCTCTGCAATGCCCATGTTGACTCCCTTCACATTACCGCCATTGATTCTCACGAGTTGATTGTACCGCAAAAGACAATCGCGCGGTGGTTTCCCTACCGCGCGATTTCGTGTCGTTGAGCTGTTCTTACGTTTCTTATACGTCGCTATGCATGGTGGCGATTTCAGCGAGGGAGAAGATGGGACCGTCAAGGCAGATGAAATGTCCGCCCATGTTGCAACGACCGCATTTGCCGACGCCGCACTTCATGCGCATCTCAAGCGTGGTGAGGATGTTGCCCTCATCAAAACCGGCTTTAAGGAGGCTTTCCCGGCACGTGCGCGAAAGCGACGGACCGCCGCAGATGACTGCGACGCGATTACCATCCTCGGGACCGAGGTCGAGCGTCTCGAGATACGGGGCAGTGTAACCGATATCACCCTTCCATTCGGGGTGCTTCGGATCCTCGTGATAGAGCGACACGTGCACGTGCATATCGGGCTCGTTAGGCCAGATGTCGAACAGTTGCTCCTTGAAGACCAAGTCATCGTATTTGGAACCTGAATATACCAAGTCGATGCGGCCGTAATCCTCGCGATGCTCAAGGCAGTACAGCAAGAATGAGCGCACGGGTGGAAGTCCGATGCCGCCTGCGATGAACAGCATGTCCTTGCCACGGCAGCTTTCCGTAGGCCACCAGTTGCCGTATGGACCGCGTAGCGATACCTCGTCACCAACAGAGAGGTTGTGCAGCTGCTCAGTGACCAAACCGACCTTCTTTACGGTGAATTGAACCCATTCATCGCTTTGCGCCGACACGACGAACATGCACTCGCCGTACGACAAAAGTCCGAACATGCCGAGCTGTCCCGGCTCGCAGTCGAAGGGCTTTTTGCCATCGAGCGTGACCAGACGGAATGACTTCACATCAGGGGTTTCCTGGGTAATCTCGGTAACGCGGCAGACCTGCGGAATCAGCGGGCGCTCGCCCTTGGCGCAACCGTGGGAGATTTCGATAGCCATCTTTCTACCTCCTATTCGGCGCTCGCAGGCGCTACTTCGTACGAACCGATATCATCGATTAGACGTGTGATATCGAGTGCGACTGGGCATTTCTCGACGCAGCGGCCACAGCCGACGCACAGCGACATGCCATAACGGCGTTCGAAGAAGTTCAGCTTGTGCATGAAGCGGTTACGTTCGCGTTCGAGTTTTTCGGGGCGCGGGTTGTGGCCGCCTGCCATGGCTGTGTACTCCGAGAACATGCAGCTATCCCAGCAGCGGAAGCGCACGCCGTCCTTCTTGCGGTTTTCCTGGCTGATGTCGAAGCAATGGCACGTGGGGCAAACATAGGTGCACGTGCCGCAATTCAGGCATTTGATGGAGAGGTTTTCCCAAATGGGGGAGTCGTACATGCCCTCGAGCTTGTCGACAACGCCTTCCATACTCACTTTAAGGGTTACATCGCAATTAACAGGCTCGGCATCGCCGTCAGATAAAAACTCGCTCCATGCAGAAACGGCGGCTTCACCTTTCGGTGTTTGTGCTGTGACCTTGTAAGCATCGCCTGTATCCTGAAGCATGACATCAGCGTTGGGAGCATAGATGGGGTCGACGCCCATCGAGGTGCAGAAGCAGGTTTCGGCTGCTTGCGTGCAACCGATGCTTACGGTCAAAAGCTTCTCACGTGCGTTGGCGTAGAACTCGTCAACGAAGCCCTTAGTCAGAAAGACCTCATCGAGGCATACGATGGAGCGCATGTCACATGGGCGGATGCCGAACACGATTTGCTCGCGTGACTCGTCATACTCATGGATGTGATAGCTACCGTTTTTGTCAACGTCGAAGTGGTACATCTTCTGCGTTTGCGGGAACAGCAGATCTTTCGGCGGCATGGTGGTGTTTATCATGTCGAAGTCCGGCTCGACGCCATCGGCAAGACGGGCGAATTTCTTCACGCCATCGATAGTGGTAGGCACGAACACGTCGACATCGGATGCCAAGCTATTCAGAAGAGGCATCAGGTTTTGTTTTGAAAGCAACATCTAAGGCCTCCTTCCTACATGAATTCTTCTCGGTCGGTCAGCTCGTACGTGGTCAGCACCGATGGCTCAGCGCTGATGACCAGACCCGATTCGAACTCGCCGAACAAATCGTTCATATCCTGGATGACCTTGCGATTCAGCTTCATGAGCGGAAGGTCCATGGGGCACACGCGCTCGCATTCGCCGCACTCGATGCAGCGATCGCCGATATGCATGACGCGTGTCAGGCCGTAGAAGCGGTTCTCGGCAACGTTGTTCTGCTTGCCGACCCAATTCTCACGACGCTGATCGACGAAGCACTCGCGGCAGGTGCAGCATGGGCAGACGTCGCGGCATGCGTAGCAGCGGATGCATTTCGCGTAGATGCTTTCGAAGTAGCGTGTGCGCTCGGCAGCTGTCATGGCTTCGACTTCCTTGACTTCCGCGAAACGGTCTTCAGGCACGGCCTTCTCTGCATTCTCGCCAGCCATCTCATCGAAGACGAGCGGGTTATTGTGCCGACATTCGGTGCATTTCTTCAACGGTTCATCCGTCTTTCGATCCTTCATGCCAGGGCACCCTACGCCGACAAGATAGACATCCTCGCGTTTGATGACCTTGTCATTGATAAGCCGGACAATCGCACGGCTGTCGCAACCGCGGACAACGAGACCGACTTTGCCGCGTGCGAGCACATCGGTTACATACTTGGCGAGCGTGTTCGCGCAGTATTCGTTGAAAACGAGCTTGCCGGCATCTGCCGCATCGGTGATGACAAGCGGAGTTGTCTGATTGGTGAAACGTCCCGCTTCCCAGCCGATAAACGTGGCGATTTCGCCGCTTTCAAGAAGCTCCTTGGCGCGTGCGCGGATGATTTCCTGAGCAGACATTACGCGTTCACCTCCTCAGGGAAGACTTCCTCGGGTACGGCGTTGAAGGCTTCTTCATCGTCGTCGGGCATAGCGGGCAGTTCGAAGTACGGGATCTCGCGAGTTAGGTTAATCGGACCTAAAGCACGTACATCCTCGACCGCCTTCATGACGGTATCGCGGAACTTGCCAGCTTCTGCGCCCGAAATCCATTTAACCTGGAAACGACCGGGCTCAAGTCCTTCGTACTCGAGCAGACGCTTGAAGATCATCATGCGACGACGGGCGTAGTAGTTGCCTGTTACGTAATGGCAATCGCCTGGGTGGCAACCGCAAACCAATACGCCGTCGCAGCCCTTGTTAAGCGCTTCGATGACATATTGCGGATTCATGCGGCCCGAGCAGGGAATGCGTAAAACACGTACATTTGCCGGATAGTTCATGCGATTCAGGCCTGCCAGGTCGGCACCCGTGTAGGTGCACCAATGGCAGCAGAACGCGATGATCTTGGGCTCCCAATCTTCGGGAATTGCGTTGGCGTTGTTCTCTACCACTGGCACAGCGCATCAACCTCCCTCATGATCGATTCGTTCGTATAACCCATAAGATCCATAGCGCCGGCACGGCAGGTAACCGTACATGCGCCGCAACCCTGGCACAGACCCGGATTGACCTGCGCGACGGGGCGGGTGACCTTGCGGGAGTTCTCACGGAATTGCTTCTCCACGATGGAGATGGCGCCATAGGGGCAGATGTTCGCGCATGCGCCATCGCCTTGGCACAGCGCTTCGTTCACACGCGAGATCTGCGGATTGCTCTCGAGTTTGTCCTTGTTAAGAAGACCGATGACCTTAGAGGCGGCGGCGCCTGCCTGACATACCGAATCGGGAATATCCTTCGGTCCTTGTGCGGTGCCGGCGAGGTAAATGCCGGCGGTGTTCGTTTCCACAGGACGCAGTTTCGCGTGTGCTTCCACGAGCCAACCGTCAGCATCGCGGCCGACCGTGAACTTCGCGGCGAGCTCGTCGATGCCATCGGCGGGTACCATGGCGGTTTCGAGCACGACCATATCTGCTGCAACGGTTACCTGCTGGCTCGTGAGCGTGTCCTCGCCCTTGCAGATGAGCTTGTCGCCTTCCTTGTAGATCTTCGATACGCGGCCGCGCAGATACTGCGCACCATCGTGCACGGTGTTCATGTAGAACTCGTCATAGCCCTTGCCTGGTGTGCGGACGTCCATATAGAAGACGTAGCAACGACCATCGGGTACCTTGTCGAGGTACTGATGCGCATGCTTGGCGGAGTACATGCAGCAAGCGCGCGAGCAATATGCCTTACCCTTGTTGGGGTCGCGGCTTCCAACGCATTTGATGATGACGACGCTCTTGGGCTCTTTATTGTCAGATGGGCGCAAGATGTGGCCCTCGGTGGGTCCAGAGGCGTTCACGAGGCGCTCGAACTGTAGGCCGGTGATGACATCGGGATACTTGCCTCCGCCATATTCGGGATACAGCGGCTTCCAGTCGATGAGCTTGTAGCCGGTTGCGAAGACGATGGCACCGTAGGTCTCGGTCGTGAGTTTATCCTCGTCCTGATAATTGATAGCGCCAGTCGGGCAAACCTTTGCGCACACGCCGCATTTGCCTTCTTGAAGCATGCGGCAATGCTCTGCATCGATGACGGGCTTCGATGGTACGGCTTGCGGGAACATCTTATAGATGGCGGTGCGCTTCGACATGCCCTGCTCGAATTCGTTTATGACCTTAGAGGGGCATTTCGTCTCGCATGCGCCACAGCCGGTGCACTTCGTGTAATCGATATATTTCGCTTTCTCACGGATGGTCACTTCGAAGTTTCCGATGTAGCCGGAAACGCTTTCGACCTCGGAGTAGCTCTTAACGGTGATATTGGGATGATTGCCCACTTCGGACATCTTCGGCGTGCAGATGCAGGCAGAGCAGTCCATGGTGGGGAAGGTTTTATCCAGCATGACCATCTTGCCGCCAAGGGAGGTCTCGCGCTCGACGATGGTCACCTTGAAGCCCGCATCTGCGATATCGAGTGCGGTCTGCATGCCAGCGATGCCTCCGCCGATGACGAGGGCCTTCTTATGGACGGGAATCTCGGTGGAATGCAAGGGTGAAAGGCGGGCCACCTTGGCAACGGCCATCTTGACGAGGTCCTTTGCCTTCTCGGTGGCGATAGCCTTATCCTTGTGGACCCATGAGCACTGCTCGCGCAGGTTCGCGACCTCGAGCATGTAAGGATTGACCGGAGTGTCCGCCAGAAGCTTGCGCCATGTGGGCTCGTGCATACGTGGCGAGCAGGGGCCGACGACGACGCGGTCGATGCCCTTTTCGATGATGGCGTTCTTCACGCCCTCTTGGCCTGGGTCAGAGCATGTGTACTTATTGGTTTCGACATAGACGACACCGGGAAGCGTGCGTGCCATTTCGGCAACGGCTTCGACGTCGACGGTGCCTGCGATATTGCTACCGCAGTAGCAAAGGAAAACTCCGATGCGGCTCATCGTGCGTCCTCCTTTCCTACGTCTGCGCCTTCTTTAGCGGCGGCAGCCTCCTTCGCGGCTTTCTCCGCCTTCTTGCGGGCGATCCGCTCTGCAAGCTCAGCCTGCCTGCGCTCCTCTTCGGCGCGTGCGGCGGCTTCCGCTTTCTCGAGCTCGATAGCATCCTGAGCACGCTTTTGGAGCAGCTGCTCTGCAGGATGGAAGTGGATGTCGATGCCCAACTCGCTTGCCTGCCCTCCGAAGGCCAAGCCGATGAGCTCGGTGAAGTAGTAGCACGGGATATCGAACGGCTCTTTGCCAGCTGCGATGCGGGCCTTATTGATCTCAGCTTCGCGCATATCAAGGTTCAGCATGCACAAGGGGCATGATGTGACGATGCAGTCTGCGCCGTTTGCCCAAGCGTTCTGGAAGATGCGCTCGATCATGGGGCGCGCCTCTTTCGGCACGGCCATTTGCTGGGCGGCACCGCAGCACTCGGTCTTGAACGCCCAATCGACGGGTTCTGCGCCGATGAGCGCCATGAGCTCATCCATGCTTTGCGGGTCTTCGGGGTCATCGAAATCGCATACCTCGACGGGGCGTACCATGGCGCATCCGTAGTAGCAGGCGACTTTCAGGCAACGAAGCTTCTTCACCACCTTGGCGGCGATGGCCTCGCGTGCCTCAGGTGCGGAGAATGCCTCGAGGAGGCTGATCACATCGGTCGTCGCCTCATAAGGCATATCGATAAGCTCGCGGACCTGCTCAAGGTTTTCTGCGCTCTTGCGAGCGTAAACGAGGGAGGTGCGCAGCGACTTGTAACAGCCAGCGCATGCGGCAACCACGTCAAGGCCGGGCAGCTTTTGCTCGGCAATCGCCAAGCTGCGTGCAGGCAATGCGACGGCCAGCTCAGGACTCGTTAGTGCAGCTGCGGAGGTGCCGCAGCAGTTCCAGTCGGGAATGTCGACGAACTCGCAACCGATTTTCTTCGCGACGTAGTTCGTCGAGATGGTGAACGACTTGCCTGTGGTGTTTGCGGAGCAGCCGGGGAAGTTCGCGTATTTCATCATGCCTCACCGCCTTTGCCTGACGCATCAGCGCGGCGCTTGGCATCGGCAGCCAATGCGCGATCGACGAGAGCAGCGACTTCAGCGCGTCCCTGGGAGTTGTGGACTGCAACGCCGACCATCTTGCGCTTTAGCATGCGGATCGCATTGCCAGCGTCCTGCATCAGGTGACCTGATTTCAGGTTGTACGCGGCAGCAAGGTACTGCT
This sequence comes from Eggerthellaceae bacterium, assembly GCA_017431165.1. GTDB lineage: Bacteria > Actinomycetota > Coriobacteriia > Coriobacteriales > Eggerthellaceae > SIG42. The sequence continues at coordinate 32,983 of JAFRLO010000037.1, read as the reverse complement.
CGTTGGAAACGCCGTGAGATTTGACATTGGCGATGAACGCATCATCGAATATGTCTGCCTCGCGTACAGGCTGCTTGCCTGCATGCTTGGAGGCCAGACGTACGGCGCGCATTGTCGAGCAGATGTCGACGTTTTGCGGGCAACGGGTCGAGCATACGTCGCATTGCGCGCAGATCCATGGGGTTTTCGCGGTCAGCACCGTTTCAAGGTCGCCGAGTTGCAAGAAACGGATGATTTCGCGCGGCATGAGGTCCATGCTCTCGGCAAGGGGACACCCTGCCGTGCATTTGCCGCACTGGTAGCAGTCTTTGAGGTCAACACCAGCCTCTGCTGCAATGGCTGCACACGCCTGCAAGTCCTCGTCGGTTATCGCCGACAGATCTATGGCGCGCATAGCCCACCTCCTCTCGCTGGGCATTCATGCCTATGCGCGCGTGCGCGCGAAAAGCGAATTCGAAGCCCAGTTCTTACTCAATACTTCTCTTGTTGCCTACTAATGTAGGCAATTGGACATGATATCGGTGGAGAAATTGGTTAGGCAAGGAATAATCGAGGGATGAGCCGCATTATGCCGTCTATGCCCGCGGGCTGCTAAATAAGAGCGGCTGGCGTGTTTGTCAGCTTGCCAAATCGGTGCGGGCACTCCAAAGAGCAGCGATGAGGTCTTCTGCCAGATAGAACGTATCGTCTTCGCCTGGAAAGGATGAGAGCACGACGATAAGGTAGTCCTTGCCGTCTTTCGAAACGATGCCGGCATCGCCGAGCGCATTGAATCGTACTTCTTCCATGTCGGCATTCCAACCGGCTTTGCTGATTAGCATGCAATCGGATTCACCGGCGCCCATCAGCACATTTCGAATCATCGAAACATCGGTTTTGCCAAGCCAGTCCTTTAGTTTCGATGCGGATGGGGACGTGCCAGAAACATAATTGCGCGCATGAAGCCACAATGCCGCTGCCTCGCGGGCGCTGTAATTCGTCCACCAGTCGGTAAAGCGCCAATCGCTGCCATCTACTCCCGCATTATCCAGCCAGTCTAAGTATTCGTCACTATCGAAATGCATGCGCAGAATACGATACGCATCGTTTTCAGAGCGCACGACGCTGTCTTCGACGAGCGATTCTAGGGAGTATTCGCTAACGTTATCGTTGAGATACTCGCCATTCTCATCCATGAATGAATAGGCGATGTCTTCCGAGAGCTCTTCGCTCCATTCTGCAAGTCCGGCATCAACCTGCCCTTCGGCCAGATAGCATGCATAGAGTCCCTTCACAGCGCTTGCCGCATAGATAGGCTCATCGACATTGCATCCGATGCCTGAGCCGGTTTTAAGGTCGATGAACAGAAAACCCGCCGATGCGTCGAATTGCGTAATCGAATCGTAGGCTTCCTCGATGGCTTCACGATGCGTATCCGAAAGCACTGGTGCGCTAGCATTTTGCGAGAGGGTGAACGAGAATACGCCATCGTCATCGGGGATGCGCTGCATGCTCGTATTGGTAAGAAGCACGCTTGCCTTATCCGCATTGGTGGATTTGTCATTCACAGACTGTGATTGATTGCTGCGTCCGGTTGCGTTCGAGGAATCGTTTTGGCTTCCAATGCATCGGCTGATTCCGAAAGCGATGCCAACGATCAATACTGCAAGCAAGACGAAGAGCAACACGCGCAGGTAGCGCGGTGCGTGATGTTGCCGCGTGGCTTGAACGCGGCGTTGTTGGCGCGGGGCGCTTCGATGCTGCATAGATTGTCTTTGGCGTTGCCGAGCCGGCTGTGTTTGTGAACGTGGTTGTTGCCGCGGACGCGTTTGCTTTCGTGTGCGGGTGCGGGAAGGCCGCTGTTTTTGTTCCGTTTGCGACGAGCGTGCATGACGAGCGTGTTGCGATGTGCCAGTCGTGCGCGATGCGTTATCGCGATGTGGTTCGCGAGAATCATACGTCTGGTTTGTCTTCGGTTTAGTCATCACGCATCACGATACCAGAATGGTTTGTCGTTTATGCGCCGAGCTCGAATGAAATCGCCAAATAGAGCCGTTCGTGCGGATCGTCCAAATCGATGTGCGTGAGCTCTTTGATGCGCTCCAACCGATTGAGGAGCGTTGAACGCGCAACAAACAGCTCCGCTGAGGCAGCCGTCGCATTGTAGCGGCAGTTCATGAAGGTCTTGAGGGTATGCGCCAACTCAGTATTGTGGCTTGCATCGTACGCCTCGAGCGTGGTTAGCGCTGAATGTCGGACGACTCCGGGGGATACGCCTGCTGTCGCCCGGTCGATTAACCATGAAAGCGCGTAATCCCCGAAGCGGTAATACCAATACGTGGGGTTGATTGCGCTTCCCTGCGAAAGGGCGATGTTCGCTTGTTCGCACGCGAGTGCAAGCTGCATCATATTCGCGAAGGGCTTGCTGACACCGATTTTCGCCAAGTTGTCACGTGCGGCAACGGGCAGGCTCTGCAAGAACGCGCGCCGCCTGTCCGCCTCCTCAGTACCGACATCGGCGAGCATATAAAGATTGCCTTTTTCGACGAAGCAGTACGTATGCGGCAAGGATAATTCGAATCGTCGCGCCAAGTAGTCGAGTTCCGCATCGCTTTCATGCGTGAAACTGCGGTCGATGAGCAGCACCACGTAATTGGTGTACTTGCTGTGCCCATCGGCAATCAATGCGGCAGCAAGGTTTGCCGCGCTTGCTGCGTCGCCTGCGAGCGCCCCGGAAAGCGTGATGCGTACGCGACTCGACCCCGAGGATGGTTGGTCGAACGAACCGAGGTGCGCATACATTTCTTCGATGAAGGGGCTTAGGTAGTTCAGCAAGAACAACGTGAAATTTGCGCTTAGCGAAGTCCCGTCGTGGTTCATGACGAGCGTGCCGACCAAATCGTCTCCTGAGAAGATGTTCTTCATGAGCAAGTCGGTTGAACCGGGAATCGTGAACGCATTACGGCTTTTGCGACGTTGTCGGTATCTATGCGATGCCATGAACAGATCGATGACTTCCGCTTCGAGCAAGTCGGATTCTCCGTTCTCCATGTTCTCACTCGCTCCGGGATCCGCTTGGCAAACTATGCGATATTGACTGTCTATCAGCGCGCATTTGCAGTCCATGGCTTTCGAGCATGCGTCCAATAGCGCCTGGAAACCCGCGAGGCTTTTGACATAGGCGCTTAACTGGGCGTCAAGTCGCTCATTGCGTACGAATACATCCAGCATGGAGTTATAGAGCTGCCGAAACGTTACGTCGCCTCGTACCCAGATGACCGAGAAACCTGCATCGCGTGCTGCCATGGCGGACGCAGATCCCGTGCACACGAACAGGGCATTCTTGGCATGTAGGTCGCGCGTAGGATGCTCGTGATCGGGAACGAGCACCACATGACCGCTCATATCGACGGTGTCATCGTAGAGGATCGGGTAATCAACGAGCGCATAACGCGAGATGCTGACGCTTGCAACGTCCTCGAAGCCCTGTGAAAGGAAATACTGCACTGCAAATCCGTCAAGTTTCATGGGGCCTCCGTTTCAGGTGTTGCCGCCTCGCTCTAATCCGCATCGCAGCATGCATTAGGACAAGCGGTTTTTTACGTGTTGAATCACACCACGTAAAAACACTACAAATTGTAGTGCCAAGTTGTCAATAATTGCAATTATAGAGCATATCTTTTTGCCAAAGTGCCATTTACTATCAAGATATAGCCTAATGAAACGCCAGATGAGGGGCCTGGCTCATTAGGTGGTTCTAACTTGCGCATATTGCGCAAATCGCCCATCAGTATACGAGCATGTTTTACGGTAAGGGGGATGCTATGCTCACAGCAAAAGAAAATCTACGTCAATCGATCTTGCCCGATGGTAAGCCGGATCGTTTCTCCAACAACTATGAGGGCATGTACCTCATGATGCACCCATGGATCATGCATTCGGGCGCATTGCTTATGCCCGGCGACTACGGCAAAGTCAATGCATGGGGTGTCACGATGGACTTTCCGGAGTATGTGCCAGGTGCCTTCCCGGTTCATACAGCGGACAAGATTGTCTGCAAGGACATCGAGACATGGTTCGATTATGTTAAGGCTCCTAACCTCGATTTCCCAGAGGCTGAGTGGGAAGTGTTCCAGCAGCAGTACGAGGAAGTCAATGCGACCGGCAAAGCTTACGCAGCGCCGATTTACGTTACCGGACTGTTCGAGATGACGCATTATCTGTGCGCTATCGACGATGCTCTCGTGTATTACCTCACCGAGGAAGAGAGCATGAAGGACATGATCAAGTATCTCACCGAGTTCGAGCTGAAGGTTGCAGAAGGCATCTGCGAGCATCTGCATCCTGAGATGCTGTTCCATCATGACGACTGGGGTACCGAGAACAATTCGTTCCTGCGTCCTGAGGTGTTCGCCGACTTCTTCGTCGAGCCGTATAAGGAAGTGTACGGATACTATAAGGATCACGGCGTCGAGTTCGTCGTCCATCATAACGACAGCTATTCCGCGAACCTCGTACCGTACATGATCGAGATGGGCATCGATGTGTGGCAAGGCGCCATGGCGAACAACGACACCCGCGGCATTCTCGAGCAGTATGATCACAAACTCGCCATCATGGGTGACATCGACAACAAGTTCATCGACTTCGATGGTTGGACTCCCGAGGATGTAAAGCGCGTTGCGTACGAGCATCTTGACGGCTTTACTCCCAATGGCTACATCCCGTGCATCACGCAGGGCGGCCCGGGTTCCACGTTCAGCGGCACCTATGTCGAACTGATGAAGTACATCGACCAGTACAACACCGAGAAGTACGGCTTCACGCAGAAAGAACTCGAGGATGCTCGCCTCGAGCCGCAAATCCTGTTCGGTTAAGCAGTACTGTTCTCACATTCATTGTGAAACGAGGGGCGCCTTTGAACGAGGCGCCCCTTTTCGTGTCATGCTATTTCACACGCAGATCATCGAGGCTCACGCCAGATGCAAGGACGTCAAGGTCAATAAAGCCTTCGTGGCTTTTGTATCCTTCCAGCTTGCCTCGACCGCTATACTGCAGAACACTCCACTCGTTTTCCCAGCTGAGCCAATAGGGTGAATACAGGCTCGATGCCCACAGGCGGTGGTCGCTAAAGCTTTCTTTGAGATAATCGTTCCATAAATCGCTGCCGGTGTAGATCATCGGCTGCACACCATAAGCGGCCTCGATGGCATCCATAAAGGCGGCAAGTTCGCGGACGACATCTTCCTTTGCGGGCTGATTGGTCTTCTTGTCTGCGTACCATTCCACATCGACGACGGGTATGAGCATGCCGTCATATGCGGGAACCGTTGCGATGAAGTTCGCTGCCTGCGTTGCTCCTGGTGAATCGAACGAGAAGAAATGATACGCGCCAGCGGGGATGCCGCTTGCCTGTGCATTCGCCCAGTTTTCTGCGAAGCGCGAATCGACATGAGACGATCCTTCCGTCGCCTTGATATAGACGAACTCGATGCCTTGGCTCTTCAAGGCATCCATGTCGACGTCAACTTGGTATTCCGAAATGTCCACTCCTTGCACGCCATTACGCAAAAATGGTTCGTTTGGATTGATGACCCTTGCTTTGATCAGTCCAGCGAGCACAGCGACTACCACCGCGAGAATGACGATGATGGCGAGAAACGCCTTCAATACGCGGTGCTGCTTCTTTGTCTGTGAGGCATGCTGTGCCATTGTGCCTGGTTCCTTGGTCGATTGTAAGACTTACGAATTATACATGGCGTGCGTTTTGCCCAGTTCAGATTTGCGAATATGGCCGTTTGCTTCGCTAAAAAACCAGTTTCTGCATCATGCGGCGCGTTGCGAAATGCTCAAAATGCAAGTAATCTACGAGCAGATTAATTAAAAAGCGCCCACATGCGCGCGGAGGAGAGGCCGATGGCGAAGAAGCCCAAGAAGAATAAAGCCAGCGCGGCGAAAAAGGCGGTCGTGTCAGAGCCTGTGGCCGTGCTCTACAATCTGGATGCGGGAACGCTTCGAGGCGATGCTGTGCGCGCAGTGCTTGCCGAGCTAGGAATTCGCGCAAAGACCGCTTCAGCTGACGTACTCGGCAATCCTGTCGGTGCGCTCGTGGGCCTTGTGGGGTTTCATCATCTCGCCAAGCCGTTCGAAGGCGAAGCGCCGCAAACCGAGTTCATGTTGCTGCATAACGTGAAAGGGGAGCGGCTCAGCGCACTGCTTGCCGCCATGCGCGAGGCCGATGCAGTAGTGGACTGCAAGGCGCAGGTTACGCAGTATAATCGCGTGTGGCCATTTGCAAAGCTTATCAGCGAGGTGTCCCGTGAGCATGAGGCGGTAAATGCTGCTGCCGCTGCAGTGTCCGAGGCAGCAGGTGGGGAAGAGTAGGAGCGAGCTATGCATTTTTACGGACAGAATTATCGCCCGCCATTCGAAGCGCAATCGCTATTGTTGCAGGTGACTACCGGCTGCTCGCACAACGCCTGCTCATTCTGCGCGATGTATCGCAGAACGCCGTATACGGAATCCCCGCTTCACGAGATCGAATCCGACCTGTACGAGGCCGCCCGTTTCCGTCCGAACGCCACCCGCGTATTCTTGGAAAATGGCGATGCATTCGGGCTGCCTGCGAAGCGTTTGCTCGAGATCGCCGAACTCATCCATAAATACCTGCCGAACGTGACGACCATCGGCGCATACGCATCCATCAAAAACATCATTCCGAAAACCGATGAAGAGCTAAAGCAGCTTGCCGTGGCGGGCTATGCGCACTTAAACATCGGTGTCGAGTCAGGCCTCGACGACGTAATCGCCTATCTCAAGAAGGGCACTACGTTAGCGGATGCGCGCGAGCAGATGCACCGCCTGAATGAGGCTAACCTGCCCTTCAATGTGAATATCATCTTCGCATCTGCTGGTCCTGATCGCATCGAGGAGCACGCTATTGCATGCGCAGCACTCGTGAACGAGGTGCAGCCCAAGCTTATTTCGGTCTCGCCGATCCATGCGGATTTCGGTACGCCGCTTTTTGACGATATCGCATCCGGTAAGTTCAAGGAATGCACGCTGGGGCAGTACGTGGAGGAGGAGATTCTGTTCGTCCGCCAACTCGATCTTAAAAACGATTGCGGATTCTTCGGGCAGCATGTGTCGAATCCGGTGAAGGTGGGCGGCATTTTGCCGCGTGACAAAGAGAAGCTGATCGAATGGCTCGAGGCAGGGCTTTCCGCCATGTCGCCAGAGTTGCGCAATTCGCATCCGCGCAAGGGCGCCGAAGGCCGCCCTTTGTACGCGTAATGCGTAAACGATTGCGTGCATGAGGTGATTCTTTGATCGATCCGAAGGACAGTAAACGGTTATCTGACGATTTCGAAGACGAGCATCGTCCGCATACCCGTGCGCGCATCGCAAATGCCGTGGCAGCGTGCTTCATCATGCTGTTGTTCCTTGTGCATGCATGTCTTGGTACGCTGAAGCTTTATTGGCCAGATATGCCGAGCAACTTGGAATTCATCGTGTGGTTCGGCGTGGCAGTCATCGTCGTCCATGTGATCATGAGTATCGCAACCACGTATGAGATGTGGACCGATACGGTGCGTCCGCCCAGCGACCGCAAGAAACGCCATCAAATCCTGAAGTGGGTCACCGGCGTGTTGCTTGCGTGTGCGATCGTAGTGCACCAGCTGTGCGTCGCACGATTGCTGCCGCCTTCCGTTGTCGACATGCTTGCCCTGCCCACATTGATTATGACGGCGGTCCTGTTGTGCTGGCACTTGTTCGTCGGAGCGAAATCGCTTACGCGTGACTTGAATCTGCGCGGTGCGCTTCGCACGCCTTTGCGTGTGGCAGTCATCGTGATAACCATAGTCGTATGCATAGCGGTTTTCATGCTGATAGTTGGGTAGGGTCGCTGGCAGTGCGCCAGAAAAAGGAGGATCATTTTGGGCGCGAAGAAAGAACGCAAACTGACCGATGCCGAGGTGCGGCGCTTAGAAGCGTTCAGCGCAACCTGCGATGCGTTGGTCTCGCAAGGCTATAAGCGCATCGGTCTCGAAGTCGGCATCCTGTTCGCCAATGTCGTGGCTATTGTTGCTGCCGTCGTGTTGTTCCTCGTCTCGATTCCTCTTTTCGCGATGGCTCATCCCGAAACCGATATCATCCTCTCTTCTGTAGGTTTCATCATCGTTATCATCGCTTTCCTCGTTTTGATCGTCGTGCACGAGTTGATTCATGGCATAACATGGAGCTTCTTTGCTCCCAACGGGTTCAAGAACATCGAATTCGGTATCATGCGTGACTCTTTCACGCCGTATTGCACCTGTAATGCGCCATTGCGCAAAGGCGCTTACGTCATAGGTGCGCTCATGCCGCTGATCATCCTCGGGATCGCTCCCCTTGCCATAGCGTTTATCGTAGGCAATGTGCCGCTCCTGTTCATTGGCATATTGATGACCGTTGCTGCGGCGGGCGATGTCTTGATCGTTTTAAAGGTCCTGCGACACAAGGCGGTCTCGGATGACACGCTTTTGTTCGATCATCCCACCGAAGCGGGCAGCGTGATCTTCGAACGGTAATAGCTAGCAAAAAGCCTTCGGGGAATGCGTCGTTGTTACATGAGTGCCATCGACAATCCGCTTTCCACTAAATCCAACGAATACCTATTTTTAGGTATAGAACCACTACTCTGAATTGAGTATGCTCTTCTTGGTTGCATCTGATGATGCCCAGCTATTCTTCAAGAGCCATTCCGCAGCAATGTGAGGAGACCAAACCGTGGCTATTGTTCGTGGAGATGAAATCCGGACTCAGATGATGGAAGGCGTGAACCTGCTCGCGGATGCCGTGAAGGTCACGCTCGGACCCAAAGGGCGCAACGTCGCCCTGCCGCAGAAGGCGAGTCTTTACGGCGCCGATTACACGGATGCCGCTGCGCCCGATGCACCGGTCCTCGTCACGAACGACGGCGTGACGATCGCAAAGTCGATCACGCTTCCCGATGCTGCCCAGAACATGGGCGCGCAGTTGTGCAAGGAAGCCGCCATCGTCGCCAACGATGAGGCGGGCGATGGTACCACAACGGCGATCGTGCTGACCCAGGCGCTGCTTCAGGATGCCTTCCGCAATGTGGCGGCAGGGGCTGACCCGCTCGCGATTCGTCGCGGCGTGCAGGCTGCCGGAGAAACGCTGGTCGAAGCCCTGCGTGCGGCAGCGGTTCCGGTCGAAACGCGCGAGGACCTTTCGCGCGTCGCTACGGTGTCGTGCCAGGATGCAACGCTCGGCGCGCTCGTCGGCGAGGCGATGGACCGCGTGGGTCGCGAAGGCGTCGTCAATGTCGATGATTCCCGCAGACTCGAAACCACGCTCACCGTCGATGAGGGCATCGTGTTCGATCGCGGGCTCATCTCGCCTTATCTGGCGACCGATACCACGCATATGTCGTGCGAACTCGAGAATCCCTATATCCTCATCACCGATAAGAAGTTCGAGAACGCGCAGGATTTGATTCCCGCGCTCATCCTCGCCGCCGAAGACGAGCGCGACTGCCTCGTCATCTGCGACGGGCTTGAGAACACCGCCCTCGCACTCGTGCTGCGCAACAGGCGCGAAGGCAACCTGAAGGTTGCGTGCGTCTTGGGACCTGGTTACGGCGAAGGTCGACGCTGGCGCATGGATGACTTGGCCGTGCAGACGGGCGCCACCTACATTTCGGAGGAGATGGGCCTTTCGGTGCGCGACGTCACGCGCGAGATGCTCGGGCAGGCTGACCGCGCGCGCATAACGATGAAGCGCACTGTGATCGAAGGCGGCAAGGGCGACTCCGCTGCCGTTGCGGATCGCGAGGCGCAGCTTCGCCATTACGCTGAGAACACCGAGTACGAGTTCAACCGCAAGCGTCATCAGGAGCGCCTTGCGGCGTTCGTTTCCGGCATCGCGACGATTGCCGTCGGCGGTGTCACCGAAGCCGAGCAGTGGGAGCGTAAGATGCGCGTCGAGGATGCGGTTGCAGCCACGCGTGCGGCGCACGAGGAAGGCATGGTTGCTGGCGGCGGCATGGCACTTCTCAATGCGTCCTCCGCGCTCGAGGAGCTCGCGAAGAAACGCGAGGGCGATGAGCGTCTGGGCGTGCAGATCACTGCGCGTGCATGCACGGCTCCGGCTGCGCAGATTGCCGAGAACGCCGGCAAGAAGGGTGCCGTCGTGCTTGCCCGCCTCGCCGAGCTTCCCGATGGCATCGGTTACGATGCGGTGCTGGATCGCTATGTCGACATGTTCGAGGTTGGCATCGTCGATCCGCTGTCCGTCGTGCGCACGGCGGTAGAAGCCGCGTTCTCAGTTGCCAGTACGGCGCTTCTCACCGAGGCGGGCGTCATGAAGCCCGAGGCCAAGAAGGGAACTTCCAATGAAGACTAAGGATGAGTTGTGGCGCGATTATGTTGCCGCGTACGACATCGATGTTCCTGCCGAGCGCATTGAGGAAGAATACGGGCTCATCCGCGCCGATATGAAGCATCGCATGATGTATGACCAGATGAGCGGCGGCGACATGCATCTGTTTCCCGATGCAGAGCTTGCCGAGCAGGAGGATGCGCTTCGTGCGGCGGCCCTCTTCGAGGCGAAGGAGCCGCTCGTGCTGCGCGACCTGACGAAGAAACTCGAGGTCGCCGTGACCTACGACGAGCTTCTCGCAGAGGCCGAGGCCATGGCGAAGCGCCAAAGAACCACGGTCGATGAGCTGAAGCGATTCTTCGGCGACGACCTGGCGCTGCTCGAACGCGATGTTCGTGAGAACAAGATTCGCGATTGGGCATGCGAGCAGGTCGTTTAGCGTATTCGAAGCACTGAACGGGGCAGGGGAGCCACAAGCAGGCGAAAGCGAACGGCGGGAGGCATCATGGCAATCAAGAAGCAACCCCCTTGGAAGGAATGCAGCGACTTCATCCTCGATTGCGGCAGCATCCATGAGCCGTACCGCTTCTGCGTGAACGTGCTCGACAAGGTCCGCGATATCATCCCGTACGACCAGGCCGTGCTTCTCATGCTCGACAGCAATCGCAAGATCGCCCGCAAGCGTTTCGTAGGATTCACGGATCGTTGGGTTCAGATGTATCTCAACTACTATTCCAAGTTCCAAGGGGACGATTTCTCGCTGACGGCAGATGCGATAGAGCTTGAGGGCAGGGGATACGTTCGCCTCATCAACTGGCACGATTTCGACGGTTCGCGCGATGATATGCTCGTGAACTACATCCGTCCGCGCAGGTTGTCTCAGACGCTTTCCATCGTCCTGTTCAATCCGAAAGGCGCGCCGGCAACGATCTTCGCATTCGATCGTTTGGTCGATAGGAAGTTCACCGATCTCGAGGTCGAAACCGTGAAGCTCCTTACCGCGCACCTCAATAATCTCTACAAGAATCTCTTCGTGCGCCCGACGGCGCAGGTGCGCATGTGGGAAGGCGTTGCCGGCGTCGATGATCTCACCGAACGCGAGCGTGAAGTGCTCGACCTGCTGTGCCAGGGAATCAAGCCCGTGTACATCGCGCGGGAACTGCGGATTTCGGTCGGAACGGTGAACAAGCACATTGCCCACATCTATCGAAAATTCGGCGTTGACAGCAAGCAGGAGCTTCTCGTCAGGCTGCTTGGCAAATAATCGAAACCGTCCGTCGCGAACGTGCGCTTGCAGATGGGCGGTCGCAGACGGGCTCTCGCAGACGGCAGCTGCAGCTTCGGCACGCTGCGCCAAAAAGCCCCTGCGAATTCGACAAATAGCCTTTTCCGTACAATCTAGCAACCCTTTCAGTTTTACCTAATTTTAGGTATGAACAATACGCAGTTTTACCCATAACGTGCAGCACACCGTTTCGGGATACTTTCCATAAGGTTTACCAGCCATTTTCACGGAAAGGAATCCCCATGGATAAAGAAGATCTGTTCGACATGTCATCCGATAGCCTGGAAGATGTCGAGCCTTTTGAGGACCTTATGGACCTGAGCGGCAAAGTTGCCGTCGTTTCGGGTTCGGTCGGTCTTGCGCTTTTCGTTATCAATCGCCTTGCTGAGCTCGGCGCCAAGGTCGTCTTCGGCGCGCGCTCCGAAGAGTGGGGCGAAATGGCCATGGAAGCGCTTTCCGATCTCGGTCGCGAGAACTGCATCTATAAGCAATTCGATACCCGCAATGTTGACGAGTGCGCAGAACTCGTCGCCTTCGCAGAGGAGACCTTCGGTCCAGTCGATATCTGCATCCCCGTTGCCGCTACGTGGCAAGCGCGCGCCTTCCTCGATATGGACGAGGAACTCTACGACGATGTCGTCGATACCGACATGAAGGGCCAGTACTTCCTGGTGCAGGCAGCAGCCCGTTCCATGGTCAAGGCAGGTAAGGGCGGCAAGATCGTTACCATCGCATCCGTTGCATATCGCGGCGAGGATATGACGAAGCTCGCCATGATGACGCACTACAACGCGGCCAAGGCCGGCGTCATCGGCATGACGCGCGGCATCGCCAAGGAACTCAAGCAGTACGGCATCAATGTGAACTGCATCGCTCCGGGTGCCATGGTCACCCCTGGTGCCATCGCAAACTGCCTTGAGACGACCGAGCGCTACGGACAGGAATGGCAGCATGACCAGATGAGCCTCTCCGATGCACCGGTTGCATCTTCCCCCGACATGATGGCCCGTATGATCGTTGCCATGTGCACCGGTCTTTCCGACTTCATGTACGGCAAGGTCGTCGATGTCGACGGCGGTGCCGGCCTCTCGTTCCAGGAGAAGCCGTGGAGCTACACCATGGAAGGCGGTCTTCACGCATAAGGCACTGCAACCAGGCCTTCGCGCCTGACCCCGTTATTGGTTCGACCCCGCGCATGCGGGAGTAGATAAAACAAGTTTCGAGAAAGGAAACATCATGGCAATCAACAGCAAGAGCAAGCTCAGCGAAATTCTCGAGGACGAGCGCGCAGTCGCTATCATCGACGAATACGTTCCCGGATTCGTCTCCAACCCCGAGCTCGGCCCGGTCAAGGGCATGAAGATGAAGACCCTGCTCAAGTTCCCGCAGACCGGTCTTGACAAGGCAACCGTCGAAGAGATCATCGCCCGCCTCGACGCGCTCGATGCCTAATCGAAAGAGCCATTCCACACGATTGAAAGTTACGGAATAACGAAAGGAGCCTTCCATGGCTGACAATCAAACCGCCGACATCAAGATGTCGACCGCTTCTAAGACCCGCAAGAACCTGAATTACCTTCAGAAGATGAAGGATCGCGGCGAGAAGATCGTCCAAATGTGCCCGGCAGAGCTCGGCCCGTTCTTCGCGATGGCCGCCGAGATGGTCGGCTGCGACATCTGCCGCATCCCCGACATGATGAGCCTGCGCAACAGCGTCGACTACGACTTCATGAAGAAGACGAGCGGTCTCACCATCCAGAAGTATCGCGAGTACTGCAAGATCATCCACCTCAACTACTACATGCCGGCTCCCACCTATTCCACTGGCGAGCAGGCAGTGCGCTGGGGTTCCGAGTGGACCTTCGACGGTGCCGACTCCATGCTTCCCATGGGTGTCACCAACGACGTCCTCAAGTTCATGAGCGACAACTATGTTCCCACCTATGGCCACATCGGCGCCATCTCCGGTTGGCAGACCAACGCCACGGGCTACAAGAAGGTCGGCAAGACCGCCGAGGACGCCTTCAAGATCTTCAAGTGGGGCTATGAGTATCAGGAGAACGGCATGGGCGGCATGACCATCGAGCTCACCCCGATGGAAGTCTCTCAGGCTATCGCCGAGAAGCTGCGCGTCCCCGTCGTTTCCATCGCCGGTGGCGCACCGTGCGACGGTTCCGAGATGGTTGACATGGACACCTTCGGCGTTATGCCGAAGCCGGCATCCCATGCGAAGACCTATGCGCAGCTGCTTCCGTTCCTGTGCGAGGCCTACATGGATTGGCTGGATGACGTCCGCGATGGCGACTATCCTGAGGATAAGCATGGCTATCACATGGACCCCGAGGAACTCGACAAGTTCAACGACATGATGGCCAAGTTCGAGGGCTAATCAGGTTAGCGTTTGAAGAACTGACCGAAGGATCAGAGGGGCAGCATGCTTCGGTGTGCTGTCCCTTTTTCCAAGGAGGAATCATGAAAGATTATCTAGGATACGCAGGCAAGGTCTGCGTGGTAACGGGTGCGAGCTCGGGCATGGGTCGTGCGCTTGCCGATATGCTCATCGATTGCGGTGCCGAAGTGTGGACCGCGAGCAGAGGCGAGGCGGATATCTCGGGGCAAGCCGGTTGGGTTCGCCTCGATCAGGTGAGTCGCGGATCGATCGATGAGGCGTTCACAAGCCTGCCCGAGAGGATCGATTGCTTCTTCGGCGTAGCGGGCGTTTCGGGTGTGAAAAACGATTACATAGATACGTTCACCATCGATTTCGTGGCGAACAAATACCTGCTCGATACGTATCTGGCAAAGCGCGTGGTGCCAGGCGGAAGCATCACCTTCGTCACATCCACAGCAGGTGTGCGCTGGGCCAAGGAAGAGCTCATCGACGAGTATCGTGACATCGTGGAAGCAGACGGTTGGGACGCTACCATCGAGGCCATCCATGAGCTCGATATGGATGATGCCGGCGGCAACATGGCCTACATGCTGGCCAAACGCGCCATGAACTTCCTTGTGGCGAGCAAGGCGGCCGAATTCGCGGAGCGTGACGTACGCATCAATGCGGTTCTTCCGTGCTCGACGGGCTCGCGTTTCATGACCGAGTTCTACGAGGTCATGCCGAGCGCAAAGAAGCAGTTCGAGCAGAGCGTTGGCAATGGTAAACCTATCGCCGATCCGTCCGTCATGGGCAAAGCCTGCCTGTATTTGGGCAGCGAGCTTGCCGAATACGTGTCGGGCCATTGCCTGGTCGTTGACTGGGGCCTTGAGGCGGCGACGCTTTCCGGTCAGGTCATGGACATGCTGGGGATGGAGCTTACGTAAAGGCCGCATGTTTCATATGCGCCACGAGCGCACAAACGTTACGACCCCGTCGTCTTAATGGCGCGGGGTCGTTCTCTCGCTTTCTAGGTGTCTGACGCGAGGCGCTTCTATGCTGCTCACCTAGATCAGCACTCCGTTCGTGTGGTCGATTTCGTGTTGGATGGCTTGCGCAACGCGTCCGGTGAATTCCGCTTGACAGGAACGCATGAGGGTGTCGTTGTAGCCCACTAGGATGCGCTTGTAACGTTTCGTTGGCCGTAGGCCTTCGAGTGATAGGCAGCCTTCCTTCGTTTCGTACTCGCCGTACCAATGGATGAGATAGGGATTCAGCATCACGAGAATCCGATCGTCATCGTCCACAACGGCGATGATGCGCTTGCGCTTGCCAATCATGTTCGCCGCCATACCCACGCAAGCTGGGCGA
This sequence comes from Eggerthellaceae bacterium, assembly GCA_017431165.1. GTDB lineage: Bacteria > Actinomycetota > Coriobacteriia > Coriobacteriales > Eggerthellaceae > SIG42. The sequence continues at coordinate 17,594 of JAFRLO010000037.1, read as the reverse complement.
TGGGCCTTTAGCGTATCGACGAGGTCTTGAGCGATATCGAGGTCTGCCGCTTCCGCATCTGCGCTCGGTTGTTGCAAAAACACCTGCATTTTCATGATTGGGCGGATCATTCTTGATCCTCTCGATTCTTTTCCGCTTCGCGTGCCGTACGGATGGCATTACGGATGTTGCGTCTGCCTTCGCGTGTGGTGAACGTGTAGCCCGCTTCTATCATCTCCTCGTCAGTGAAGCCGAGCGAGCGTCCGAATGCGACCGCTTTCGAGCGACCGTGGTACAAAAGCCATTCGTGCCACAGTGCGAAGTACACTGCCACCGTGTCGCACACGAGATTGATGTATGGATTGAAGTCCGTGAGGAACGCTACCGCGGCGATGAACACACAGACGCCAACACGGCCGGCGATGAATGCGCCCGAATAGTGGAATTCTGGCTTGTTGAAGAAGCCCACCAAAAACGACGTAAGCAGGTACGCGATTAAGCAAATCGTCAGCATGATGCTCTTCGGCAGGAACGCGACCTCTTCCATGGGCATGTATTCGAGGGCGACCGTGAGATTGCCGACGATAAGGATGATCCAGCCCGTCAACGTGAGGTAAGCCATGCCATCGGTTTCCCTATGGTGGTCGAGCATGTTGTCGTGCTCGTAGATGTAGATAAGGAATAATCCGACGACCAATGCGAACACGAAGATCGGGTAGAAGAGGTCAGTTATTTGCATATACGTAGCGATGGCGACAATGGTCTCTCCGAATGCGATGATGGTCAAAAGCGCGCAACGCTCGGCGAGATGGTTGAAACGCGAGGTCTTGCGCTTGTACGAGCGCATCTGCGTGAAGACGCCAGTGCCGAAGGCGAGTGCTATCCATGAGACGACGACGCTGGGGACGCCACTGAGCAGCGCTGCGATCACGCAGATGACTAGCTGGATGGCAAGCACCACGATCGTAGTATTCATGATGTGCTTATCATCGTCATCCAGATTGGTGTATCGCAAGCGCTTTATCGTCCAGTGCACAAGCAGGTTTGCGAGGATGAGCGCCCAGGCGCTGTTGAAGCCGAACGCCGCGCCCCATTCGGCGCGAATGCTGCTTGCCAGGAAATATAGCAGGAACATGTTGATGAACAGGCATACGTTGTCAGCGGCGGAGCGGTCGCCATAGCGGTTCATCAAAAACGTCGTATAGAACCATACTTGCAGCACGACCAGATACGAGAAAATGAACGTGAGGAATGTTCCCAGATCGAAAAAGCCGTCGTGCACGTGATGCATAAGCGACGTGAGCACGCTGATGCAATACACGAAGATAAGGTCGTAGAACAGCTCGATGTTCGAGACGCCTTCCGCTGCTTTAAAGATCTTCTTCATGGGGCTTCCTCATGCGATGCGCACTGGCCGAGTCGGTCAGCGCCTTACGCATCCTTTCGTTCCAGTGGATAGCGCGAAAGCGGCTTTGCAATCATGGTGCGCACGATCGAGAGCGTGTGCTCCCATTCTGCCAGGCACAAACGCTCGGTAGGCTTGTGCTCGTCGTAGAAGCCAATGCTCAAGTTCACGCCGCTCACGTTTTCGCACAGCACCTGGATGTCGGTGCGGCCGGTGCTTTCCGAAAGCGAGTAACCCGTCTCGCGCTCCACAAAGTCGACGAATGCGCGGGGGACGGGCAGCTGGTAGGTCTTGTAATCGCTGCCGTTCTGTCTATCGAGCTGTACCATGAACGTATGGGCGTTGATTTCTTCGAACAGCTCAGGATTGCTCTTTTTCAGGAAATGCGAGCCGATTTGACCGTGCTCTTCTCCATCGAGCAGTAGCAATGAGTGCCCGCTTTTGCGCAAAAGCCAGAGCATCGCGCAGCCTGCACGATCGTCCGCGCCGATGCTGCATGCGGGGTTCGTGCCATGGTAGAAACCGTCTTCGAGTACGGTGGTCTGTTCGACGGGCTCATGGTCGTACGCGACATCGAATACCGTATCGGCATGCGCGACCAATACGCAGCGGTCCTTACGCGTGCCTGGTACGTACAGGTAGCCTTGCTTTCCTTCGCCGTGGGCTTCGATGGCACCTGGTAGCGTTCTGAACAGGGAGAATATGGAGTCGGATGACGAGATGGGCATGTCGAGCATACGCTCGAGCGTCCATTGGTCCTCCGAGATCATCTCGATTGGCTCCCACGCTACGCCACGTATGGCGCACAGCTCTTTCATCATCGTTTCGTACTCGATATAGAGGTTCTGGCGAGGTACAGCGGAATTGAGCTTCGTCGCGCGGCGTCGCTCTGTCACGTAGTCTCTGAAATAACGACGATACTGTCGCACGAGCATGCCGCCCGACATGCTATTGACCACTTCAAGATCGTAGGCACCGCGGTTACAGCCGACGGCAAAGCGCTCGAGGTCTGCGATGTAGGGCTTGGTGAACTCGGTGCTTCTTTCAGGATGCGCCTGCATAAGGCGCTCGAAGTTCTCATGTTCACGGCGAAGCGCGGCGAAATCCGTGAGCGTTGCACGGATGTTCTCCTGCTTCGTCTGTTCCTCGGTCGCCCTCTTCGTCTGCGCAGATGTGATCACGAACACGACGACGGCGACGGCAAGGCTCAAGAATGCGACGACGAAGTTAGCGAAATCCATATTTGCGAAATCCATGGCGTTCCTTTCGGATGTCCAAAGGAGGGCATCCAGTGGTGCGGGTGCTGCGCCATATGCAGGGGCGCATTGTTTTTCGAGGTCATTGTAGCAGCATGATGAGTGAATGGCTGGTGCGTCCTTGGCAAAGACGGGTATCATGTAACGGATGGTTTTAAGCGACAACGAGTACACCACGATGAGCGATACCCCTCTGGATTACAAGGCCGATACTGCGCAGAGCAACGGAGGCGATTACGCGCCATACAGCACAGTGACGCTCGATGCGGATGCGCCAGCGCCCATTTCGCGTAAGCGGGCATTTGACCGGGCGGCGAAAGATGCGATGGATGCAGCTGCGCGAAGCAAACCTGTGAGCGTGAAACGTATTTGGCGGCGCTTCCTGTTGCTTATCCCTCTGGTTCTAGCGCTCGCAATCGGCTCATACGCGTACATTCAGCTTAAAGCGAACGGCAACCTCGAGGAAGGTTGGCGGTCGATTTACGTCAGCTTGTGCATCTTCCTCGCGGGGGCAGCCGTACTGTTTGCAAGTGCGCTTATGCGACTGCATCGCCGCTCGTGGTACGGATACGAGATGATCGCATGCGCCGGCAGCCTTCTGTTCTGCCTTGCGCAATTCGCATTCTTTTCGGTGATGCTCATGCGGGGCGGTGATCCTTCGCTCTGGCAATTCCTAGTGACGGTCTCCAATTCCGCTGAGTACTTCGTGTTGCTTTCGTTCTTCCCGATGGGATTTATCGCGCTGCTTTTGTTCGCGAGCAACATATCGCTCATCAGGCATGAGGGTTTTCGTCCCGTGAATCTGCTCGGCATCGCGTTCGGTATTGCGTGGGCTGCGGCGAACGTGCTGTTGATTTTGGTGGGCAGCACGTGGTCTGGCGTAGGTGTCGCGTCGCGTGCGATGCAGACCGTCAATCTGTTCATCACCGTGGGCATCGCGCTCGGAGAATGCCTCTTGGTCGCTACCATGCTGTGCGCGTGGCTTGCCTCGCGCCATGTGCCGCAGCACGGAGTGGACTATCTGGTAGTGCTTGGATGCGGCATCCGTTCAGACGGCAAACCGTTTCCTTTGCTCCAGCGACGCATCGACCGTGCCATCGCGTTCGATGCAGAACGCGTTTCGATGGGGGATGAACCATCGGTGTTCGTATGCAGTGGCGGACAAGGGCCCGATGAGCCCATTAGCGAAGCTTTGAGCATGTCGGACTATCTGCAAGAGAACGGTGTTACGCGTGAGCGTATCGTGCTAGAGGATCGCTCCACTACCACGAACGAGAACATGGCGTTCTCTCGCGAAGTCATCGAGAAACATGCGCATCGCGATGCTGGTGAGCTTCGCGTGGGCTTCTCGACGACGAACTACCATGTGCTTCGCGGATACGTATGCGCACACAAGGCCGGCATGAATGCCGAGGGGCTCGGAAGCAAGACGCGGTATTACTTCTGGCCGAATGCATTCATACGCGAGTTCGCGGGTCTGCTCGTGTGGCAATGGAAGCCCATCGTGCAAACGTATGCCATCATCGTGCTCATCTATCTGTACCTGTCAAGCGTGATTGCGCTCGTTTGATGCCTGCATCCGTGCGGGAAAGGGCAACTGACGTATAGCGCGCATGCCCTGTGCTATGATTCGATGCAATCGGAAATGTACCGTTCGGTTTCCATCGGGAGGGTCGTTCATGCATTCCGCATCCATTCGTTTTGTGCGTTCTGCACGAGTGTTCGGCCTGCTTCTCGGCATCTTCCTCGCATGTTCATTGCTTCCCGTTTTCGCAGGCAAGGCATTTGCTGCAACGTATTGCTGGAATTGCGATCAAGATGTTGAACCGATAATGAATTACGATGTCGCCGGCACTGTGGGTTATCATTCCCCGACATGCACGGAAGAAGGTCTCGGCGCATTGGTTTGCCCCGTTTGCGGGACCCTGTTCCAAGATTTCGTGACGGTGCCCGCGCTTGGGCATGCATACCACGCGAGCGCCAGTACGGCAACATGCACGGAAGATGGCGAGATTGTCTACACCTGCTCTCGTTGCGGTGATTCCTTTTCCGAGACCTCAAGTGCAGTGGGACACGATTACTATCGGTCAGGCACATCCGCGACATGTACTGAAGCAGGCACGAATACGTATACCTGTGTCCGCTGCGGTACCTCCTATACCGAATCCGTTCCAGCACTCGGACACGATTACGTAAGCACGGTGATCGAGCCGACGTGCACCGAGCCCGGTTCTACGACAGAAACATGTTCGCGTTGCGGTGATATAAAGAAGACCGAGTTCGCCGCACTCGGGCATAGCTGGCCGGAGAAGTGGACGGTTCTGAAGAAAGCGTCGGATTCCGAAGAGGGCCTGGAGTACCGTGAGTGCATGCGTTGCGGGGCGCGTGAAGAGCGTGCCATTCCGAAGACCGGGCTGCCTATCGGCGTCATCATCGGCGGCGCAATCGTCATCGCAGGCGGTATCGCGTTCGTTGTGAAGAAGTTCCTTGCCAGGAATGCTGCGGCAGCGGGAGTTGCGGCTGCCGAAGCGGCGGGCGGATTCGAGCTTGTAAAGCTTACCGAGAAGAAGATCCTCGCGAAACTTCGACCATCTGAGTCAAACGAGGAGTTCCTGCAACTTGTTCGTTCGCGTCCGAACCTTTCGCTCGTGCTGTTCAACCCTGAAAAGGCCGATACCTTATCTGCCCAGGTCGAGGCTGAAGACCCAGATGCCGTGCTTTTGGATTGTGCGAACGAAGCAGAGTTCTCCCAGATGATGGAAGTGTTTACAGAGCTTCAGGCGGGACATGGTGACACCAGGTGCGAAGCAATCGTATTCGATGCCGATGATGTGATTGCCTCTCGTCTGGCTTCAGAGAAGGATGCTGGCTTGCTGTTCGCTTATGCAGGTGCCGACCAAAACAAATATGTGAAGATGTCGCAGCTCGTGGTGCCTTTATACAAGGATCTGATGCAGGATGCCGATTCTCTCGAAAGCATCGGTATTATCACCGATTTGTTCGGCATTCCAGGCGTTTCCACGATGCTTTCCGCCATTTCCAGTGCCGATCGCGTGCACGATCTCGGTGACACCGTGAAGGATGCGTTTACAGGCGTGGAGATGGAGGCCGAAGACGGCGTGTCGGTCGTGCACAATATCGCCGCGATTTTGGGGCTCGATACGATTGCGGCCATAAGCGAACTGGCCGAGGATGTATCCGATACACGTGATTCCGTAACGGGCGATGAGGAAAGCAAAACGCACAAGGCCTATAAGGCCGGTGAGGTTGGCAAAGACATCGGTGATGTCATCGGCAGCCTGTTCGGATAGACGGATGAGGAGTTGTACGTGGGCACTCTCAGAGATGCGGTTTATGGTGCAGCTATAGGCGATGCGCTCGGCGTTCCGTTCGAATTCAAGGCCCGCGATTCATTCGAATGCTCCGACATGGTGGGGCAGGGCACATACGGTTTACCTGCCGGAACGTTCTCGGACGATACGTCCATGATGCTTGCCACATGCGATAGCATCCGCGAGCTAGCCGGACGCATCGATACGGATGACATGCGCGAACGTTTTAGGCACTGGTGGCGCAACGGAGCATATACAGCGGATGGGTCGTGCTTCGATATCGGCAATACGACAGCCATAGCGCTCGATGAGGGGTACGGCTGTTCGGGCGAACGCGATAACGGCAATGGCTCGCTCATGCGCATCGCGCCGCTCGCGTATTGCGATGCAAACGATGATGATGTGAGAGCTGTTTCCGCCATCACGCATGCGCATCGCGTTTCCACTGAATCGTGCGTGTTTTTCGTTGAGCTCCTGCGCCGCATCATCAACGGCGACATCACGGATGTCCTTTCGATGGAAGAGGTTGTTTGCGAGTTGAAGCCCACAGGCGAAAGCTTCGCTTTCCTCGATACCGTGGTTACTTGGCAACGAGGTGAAGTGCGTTCGAGCGGATTCGTGTTGGATACGCTTGGTGCGGCGCTTTGGTGTTTTGCCAATACCGATAGTTATGCCGATTGCGTGCTGGCAGCGGTGAATCTCGGTAGCGATACCGATACGACTGCGTGCGTGGCTGGCGCGCTCGCTGGCGCATTCTATGGCATCGACGCTATTCCTGCGCGGTGGATGGAATCGTTGCGGGGCAAAGAGATAATCGAGGCGTGTTTGTTCTAAACGCGCCTCTCGAGCGGGTAGATGCCGTTTCTTGCAGAGTCCTCGACGATTTTGGAAACCGCTTCCACGGGTTCCTTGCAGCCGTTCTTGAGCCAGAACGTGTACAACGAGAGTGCTCCGGCGAGTGCGTAGCGCAAACGCGCAAGCGCAAGGACGTTCGCCAACTGCCCTGCATCTACTTCTTTTGCGAGTCCCGTATTGACGACGGCGGGGCCAAGCGTGTTTGCGATGATGTCGATCATCTCATCGGTTGAAAGATTGTCAGCGAGGTGCGTCCACACATCGATGTTCTCTTCGAACATCGCATTCGCCTCTTGAAGCATAGGGTGAAGACGCTCTTCGATGGGTAGATAAGAATGCCTTTTGAAGACCTTGAGTACACGCTCTATATGTTGCTGGATGAAGCTGTTGACTAAAGCGTTGATGGATGGGTAATGCAAATAGAAGGTCTTGCGGTCGATGTTTGCCTTGCGTGCAAGCGCGGAGATGCTGATCGTATCGATGCTCTGTACGGCGATGAGCTCGCCGAATGCATCCATGATTGCCTTGCGGGTACGTATGACGCGACGGTCTGTTCTGCTCATAAAGGTTACTCGATTCTCTCGATAATGTGCGAATTTACTATAATCCACACATGTAGAAGAATCAACAATTGTAGATAAATTTGCACAACATGATGTGTCGTTAATGCCTGAGTTGATCTTTCCCTGCATATGGGATCGAGCGCCGCAATGAAATGTGGCGCTTATCAATTGCGCCTAACCGGCAACCAGACGTTATGGATGATTTGGTTGTCGGCCAAAGTTTCAGGCATGTCGGGGTCGTCGGGTTTTGGTTTGCAATCGACGTCAAGCGTTAAAAGACGCTGCTCGTTATCGAGCAATACGCGGGCAAGCGGGTGATAACGCCTGATATTAGCGACTTCGCGTTCGTCCACGTTGAGCTGGCGAGCCATCAGGGTGGTATCCGAACTACCAATGGGATAGGTGATAACGGTTCCGACGTTTCCGAGGATGGCATCAAGCAGCTTGCTGCTTTCGCGGCCTGCATGGGTATCGAACGTGCTCATTTGCGCGAGGTTCTGAAATGCAAGCGTGAATCCGACGTGATACTTGCGCGATTCGGCGAGAAACGATGCGAACTCAAGGCTTGCCTGCTCTCCGAATTCGTCGACGTACACGAAGAACGGGTCGAGGTCTTGTGTCTTTCGTTTCGATGCGGAGCAGATGCCGAAATAACCGCTGTCATCTAAGGCTCCTCGAGCAAGGATGGCGTCTTTTAGCTGCATGAGCAGCCATGTGCGCAACAGCGCAGCGGCATCGTGCCCGATGCGATGCTCAGGGATGATTGCCACGAGTATTTTCCCCTCATCGACGATCTGCTTGATATCGATGGTCTTCTTACCCGGGCCAAAGATGTTCTTCAGCACGCGATCACAGAAGAATGGATCGAGCTTGCTTAAGAACCATTGCACTTTGTCATCCGCATCGATCGAACGTCGCGAGCTCGCTTCGAGCTTCCACTGATCGTAGAGGTGCTTGCTTGTGAGCTTGGGAAGAAACAACCTTACGTAGTCGGGATCGGTGTACATGCGCTCGATCAGCCCTATATGGGGGTGGTTCCCGAGTTGTTCCCGCGATGCGGGAACGCATGGGATCGCTGCAACCTTCGTATGCTCTACGCAGACGGCCTCGAGAAAGCCAGGGTCGAGCATCGTTTCAAGGGCGAGGCGTGCCATCTGGTCGAACCTGGGCCCCGCCCATTCGTGATAGCACTGGCTTTTCAGCAGCTGGATGCAATCACTTACTGCCTTTGAGGCCGCTGCTTTGTCAGTGGGTTCCACATCGAGTGGATTCAAGCAGGGCAGCACACGGGCATTGGTCGGATCAAGGATGATCACGTCGTCAATTCGCTCTTTTGGGACGCACATGAGCGGATAGAGCGCATCCTCCTCATGGGCTGCGATGATGGCGACGCCGGCTCCGTTTCGGATGTCCTCGCGTTCCATCTGCATGATGTGGTTTGATTTGCCGCTGCCTGTACGGCCGATGATGGCTGTATGGCGGAAACGGTCCTCGTTGAATTGGAACACGGTGCGCCCATCGGCTTTGCCGAGCGTGATGCCGAAGGAGAGGTTCTCGGCCAGAAATTGCCCGTCGGGGCAGTGTTCGTCGAAGGGGTTTTCGCTATCTGCATTCAAACCCGATATGGCATCGGCATCTTCATCGACATGGTCGATTCTACCGAGTGATTTATGATTGTTCGTAGACATGCATCTTCCTTTCTTTCCGTGTCGTTCATCTGCACAGACGATGAAGTTTCCGGACGGTTGGATGGTTGTCTGCAGATTTCTGTGCTTGTCACCGCATGCGCGATGCCCTTTACGTATCAGCTCGCTAGGTTGGCTGCCGGGGGACTATATGCGGCTCCGGCCCCGCATTCGGGATGTTCGTTTCAGATATGCGGTTGTCAAAGAGCAACATGGCTTTTTTGGCATGCGCATACGCGCACGCCGAAAGAGGGCGCACTACTCCCAAGCCATGCTGTCTTTCCTGATTTGATTCGAGATATTCAGATGATCCCGAGTGATTTCGGGCGAAGGAGATTCTACGGCAAAGCGCTTTGCCGGTCAAGGAGAAAAAGTTGATTTCAACTGGGTTTTCGATAATGGTTTCCGAGTGTTTCAGCATGCGCATCTTTTATCTGCGCGCTATACTTCCACCGTCGGATCTGCAAGAGATGCGTTTTAAAGGAGATAGGCTATGGACGAGGTGAAGCTTAATGCGGCCCTTGCCAGAATCAACGAGTTTAAAAACGCCGTGCTTCGACAATATACGGCAGGCCTATTGAGCGAGATCGAGCTTGATACGCAACTTTACGGGCTGCAGGTCATGTACCGCGAAGCGCTTCACGAATTGGGCCTTCGCGATGTGCATGCGAGGAATCGCGACACCATGAAACGCTATGAGCTCGATTACCGTCTGTGGGCTTTTGGGGGAAAGCCGGACTCAGCTGATGGTGAGCCGTGGCTTCTTCGGCTAGAAGGGGAATCCGAGGCATCATCCGATGAACGCGCTGCGCTTTTCGATCTTGCGAAAGACGCCCTCCTTGAGATATTCGCATTCGACTTCCCACCAGATGATATAGAGAAGCCCGTGCGGCATCTTAGGGTGTACGACAACGGCACAAGGGTTATCGTGCCGTTTGACTGCACAGATGATGGCGGGCTTTTGGCTTGCGATGACCCACGCGGGAAACGCTTTTTTCTCACGGCTTCCAATGGCTTGCATGCGATGATAGAAATCGATGAAGGTGCGGGGTTGGATTACCGGCCTTCGTGGAAGGCGGGTTCGCAATACCGCGGGCTGATTGCCGTTGAGGGGTATACGGTCGAGGGGCTTCATAGCAAAGGGACGGTCAATATCGCTCATGGAAAGATCGATTCTGTGAGCTATACCAATTCACGCTGGGTATGGCGCGATGATGCGCATGTTCGGATGATTTGCGACGAGGAAGAGATCGAAGCTACCGATGCGGTAAGCATCTTGACGAGGCAAGGAGAGCGAAACGAAGAGGCTTTCCGGGGCTATCCAAGATGGCAGGCTTGCTTTGAGTGGGAGCGCAAGCATCCACCCAGGCTGCTCTCTTCAAGCCGAAAAGAATATATCGAGGCGCTTCTTAAAGAGGCGGGTTCTTAAACGTACGGGAATAAGCGAGGCACCGGGAAAACCCGGTGCCTCGCTTAATGATGGTATGGCGCTTATTTGCCTAGCCGAGGCGCTGTGAGCCTTCGAACGTGAAACGGCCGAGCTTAACGCCACCTAAGATGTGCACGTGCAGATGCGGTTGCGTTGCCGCTGAATCGGGGCCGGTGTTGATGACCGAACGATAACCGGACTCATAAACGCCCTTGATCTTGGCGACCTCGGGAACAACCTTCCACAGCTTGCCCAAAAGCTCGGCGGGAACATTGTCTTGCAGGCTCTCGTAGTGCTTTTTGGGGATGACGAGCGTGTGGATCGGGCACTCGGGTTCGATGTCGTCGAATGCGAGGAAATCCTCGTCTTCATACACGACGTTGGTGGGAATTTCACCGGATACGAGTTTGCAGAACAGGCAGTCGTCCATGATGGTTCCTTTCGTTTCGTTGTCGGTTTTCGACTGGTCGTTGATCGTCGTCTGGTCGTCAAGTTCGCCGAGCCCATCTGCTTCAGCGGAGGTTTCGGTTTCGCTCGAATCTGTCGGCGACTTCTTGATGCGGGAGGCAACCGCGTCGTAGATGTCGCAGAAGATGCACCTATCCAAATCCATGGTGGCCTCCCAACGAGTCTTCTTCAGCCGCATCTTTCGCAAGGTACTCCAACATTGTATATCTGCCTTGCGTGCGTGACCATATCTGCTTCGCGGATGCATACGATGCGGCAGGTGTTCGGAATGGGAAAGGGCACAGCATCCGCAGGTATTGAGGATTGCTGGTCCTGGTGTCTTGTCTGACCGTTTTCCTTTGAACTGGCAACATTCTCAATACTTGGATTTTGCTAGCTGAACTTGCATTTTGTTGCGCAACGTTTGACACTTGTTCACCTCGTCAAATACAATGACCTCCGTATGTTGATAACCGAATGCTGGGCAGTTGCGTAGGGGTGCCGCAAGGTACATCACGCGGCAGGGGAATCGGGTGTAATTCCCGAGCAAGGGACATTGCCGTAAGAGTCGGAATGCCTGTCCTGCTCAGACGCTAGATGGCTCTGTGAACCCCGGAGTAGTGTTCCTTAAGAAGTGGTTGCACGGCTCGCGCGCGAGCGCGCGAAGGCAATCGTGCTTCTTCGCTAACGCGTCCGGTCAGGACGCGTTTTTTATTTGGCTGATTCGGTTACGCAATGCGCGATGTGATGATATCTTGCGTGTGCTCGTCGTCTGATCGAGACGATACGATGCTTTCACGGAGGTTTGGGTGTTGAAGGAGTTGGAAAGATGAGAAGGGAATCATCGATGGGTTCGTCAAAGATGATTCAAGCGTGGGCGCGCGCAGCGCTCGCCGCTGCACTTGCATTCGGCTTGATGCTTGCGCCAACGGCGCTTGCGGATCCTGCGACCGCGACGATAGATAGCGTGCGAACGGCGATCGCAGCGCTCGAGGTCGATCCGGCATCGTTTACCGCGGATGACAAGGCCGCAGTCGAAGCGGTTTGGGCGGATTACCAGGCGTTGAGCGACGAGGATAAGGCAACGCTCGATGCAGAAAGCCATCCAAGCGCCGGTCAATCGTTGGGTCGTGTCCTCGAAAGCGCGCTGTGGTCCGTCAAGTCGTTCGATATCGATGACAGTACTACGCTTGCGGATGGCACCTACTCCACGACGTCGACTCCGGCAGTGAGTTCGGAGTCCAATAAGGGCAAGAGCACGTCTTCTCGTGTTAGGAATTGGTGGGTAGAGAAGGTCGTCGTCCAGGACGGCAAGGCTACGGCCTACATCTACGTTACCAGCGGCACTGCCGCTGACAACAAACTGACCTCGTATCCGAGTATCTGGGTTGGTGGAGAGACTATTCCGAGGGAGTCGGACAGCACGTATCCGATACCTGTCGACCTAAACGGCGATACATACTTCGCTGGCATTTCGAGCACTATGCCCTATCCGATCATGTATGAGCTGAAAACCGAAATCGCCGAGCCTGCTGCTCCTGAAGAGGATTTCATCGAGCTCGACGTGGAGAATAAGGCGGATGGCTTGACTGCCGGTAATGCTTCCGCTGCGGTTGAAGAAAGCGGTTCGGTCGAACTATCTGTTGATTTGGAAGGCGCATCGGTTGACTACATGTTCCTCGGCAACCTTGCGCAGGCGCTAGCGGCAGGCGATGACCTTTCCGCATGGATTGCCGGTGAGCCTCAAGAGGACGGAACGATGCGTTTCGTCATCCCAACGGCGTATAATGCGTTGCTCGTTCCATTTGCCGTTATTGACGCTGATGACGTCGATGACAGTGCCGAGAAGTTGCACGCATACCAGTTCGAGCTCGACCTTGCTGCGGCAACGCTCACGCTCGAGCGCTATGACAATGCGTTCGACATTGCGGTTGAGGTTGGCGACGGCGTTGCTCCCGACTTCAATGCAGCTCCGACGGCGAGCGTGCGTGCCATCGGCGACCCGAATGACAGCATGTTCAAGTGCGTTGTGACCTTGCCGATGAATGATGAGGCGTACGATTACATCGAGTACACGTCGATGATCGAAGGCGAGCTCGCACCCGCGGGTGCGACGTTTTCGAATGGTTCGTTCCTGCTCGTGTTCGAGAATTCGGCAGGGCAAAAGAGCTTCAGCCTCGGTGAGCCCATCCAGATGAGCTTCCATCACGTCGATAGCGATTTGTGGCTTGACCGAACGTTGACAATCGATCTGGCAGGCGGTGTTATCCGCATCGATGGCACAGACGATAGCGAAAACGTGGCCAAGGCGCTCATAGAGGCTCTTCCGCGCGACCCGATCGACATCAGGAACGACGATGATGGCGCCATCGCGAAGGCGGCTGCAGCCTATAATGCACTGCCTGCCGATGTCCAAACGCGTCTCGATGATGAGAAACCTCCGCTGAGCACGACCCCTTACGGTCGCATCCTCGAGAATGCGCAGTGGGCATTAGACGCCATGAGCAGTGCGAACGCGTCAACGACGCTGCCAGAAGGCGTGTACACGACTGGCATCGAGTCGTCATACGATTACGGTAAAACCCAGTCCACGCGTTCGAAGGCCTTCAACGTGAAGAGCGTCACGGTGAAGGATGGCCTCGCGATTGCGACCATCGAGCACGAGTCCACGACTGACGGCATCATGCATATCAACGGACGCGAATACGCGAACAATCCGCCCGTGAGCAATAAAGACTATCGTACCTACGATGTGCCGATCGATTTGAATTCAACTACGCATTTCGTGTGGAAAGCGCAGGATGCGGGAAGCGGCACGACAGGTATTTCTGTTGAGCTGACGAATGCAATCGATGAATCCCGCACATCTCCCGACAGTCCGCTGCCGAGCGGAAGCGATACGAGCTCCGAGGAGTATGAGGCTGTCATCAACGAGTTGCTCGACATCATCGACCAACTGCAAGGACGAGGTTCAAGTGCAGCTCCGTCTGTGAACCCGAACGGCTCGACTGCGAGCAACAGCTCTGCATTGGCTGCTGCTGCGGCTTCGAGGACCGGTAATACGACCAAGGCGACCACGACAGGGGCGGCATCACCCACGGCGCAGGCCTCGCTGGGGAAGGGCTCGCTCGGTTCGAATGGGCTTGGATTCACGGGTGAATCGATGGGCAATGACGATAGCGCGGGCAACGCACCGCTCGCTATTCTTGCGGGAATCCTGTGCGCCGCTGCGCTCGGTGCACTCGGTTTCGCATTGCGTTTCGTGCATCGCGAAGATAAGAACTAACCCAGCGGTATCGCATACAGTGCGCTTTCCGAAAGACATAGTACACGGACGTTTGGGCATCTTGCTTGCAAGCCTCGCCCTCGCGTTCGCATGTCTAACCCCAAGCACCGCATTCGCGAGTTTCAGCGATTACTCCACTGCCGATCCGTTCAACGGCGCGGCATCTCGCTCTCAGGATTCGTGGAACTCGTATATGGCATCGATGGGCGAGGTCATCATGCCCGGAGAGGTACCTGATGGCACATATAACATCGATGCCATGACTACATCAACGATGTGCTGGCTGTATCCGACCGCCTCGGAGTGCTCCGGGCGTATCCAGGATCCGCCCTGGTGCCATTGCACTCTCACGGTAAGCGGGGGAACGTTCACCGTGCACTTCTACCTGTCGCAGGCATATACGCATATGCGGTGGGGTACTGCTATTGAAGCGGCTGCCGCTTGTAATGCTGATGGCACGGATGGGGATGGCTACATCTTCGGAAGTCCTTCCCAAGGTTATGTGCCGCATTATTTCTCGTTGCAGATTCCTGCGCTGAACTGGCCGATGGATGTCGCGACTTATGGTGGCAACAACGCCGATTTCGCAGGCGGTCGCTGGTGGCATCGCTTCATCGCGTTCAAGGCGACAGACGAGGTGTATGCTGCCATGAGCGGCACCGATCCGACTCCTGCACCGTCGGGCGACTCAACGCCGAGTGGTGGTTCAGGCTATAGCGGCTTAATCGATGATATCAATGATCAGATTACTGCGAATCAAGGTGCAAACAGCGCTGCAACATCGCAGAGCGGAGGCGCGCAGGCTGTTTCCCCTGGTGCGAAGCGGGGTGTGGTCATTACAGGCGTCACGTTCGATACGCAAACGGGAGCAGATGCTGCAGCCAGCGCACCCGAGCTTTCGGGAAAGGCGCAGTCTCAAGGGCTCTCCCTGTCGCAAATCCTCATGCTCATCATGGCAGGCGCTGTGCTTGCCGGCATTCTATTACGTTCGGTTTCATTCGCATTGGGAAAGAAGAGGTAGAAAACAATGCTTATTCAGATGCTGCATACGATTTCGAGTGCATTGCAGATACCGGTCATCGTGCTGCTGATTGTGCTCACCATCGCCATGGTGGTCATCATCGGCATGTTGATTGCTGAGCTGTTCACAGAGAGACGCTACTTCAAGCTTGATTTGCCTGTGCTTATCGACGATCTGGGCGCTGACGAGAATCCTGTCGAGGTCATCGAGGATGCAGATTTGCTGCTGCGCCAGAAGCAGGCCCTGCTCGAATTGCTGCGGCATCCGCACGCGAAGGAGTCCCAACGCGAGTCGATGGCCGTGAACTTGGTTGCGAGCGAGCGGAACATCTATGACACCCGTACGAAGGTAACCGACTTCATCGCGAAGGTCGCGCCGATGCTCGGTCTGATGGGTACGCTCATCCCGCTTGGTCCTGGCATCGTTTCCATCGGCACGGGTGATACTTCGCTTCTGTCAGAGAGCCTGCTCGTCGCGTTCGACACGACCATCCTCGGCTTGATTGTCGGCGCACTCGCGTTGTTCGTATCAGCAGTGCGCAAATCGTGGTATGCGAAGTACATGGCGGCATTCGAGGCAGCGATGGAATGCGTTCTTGAGAGGGCGAATGAGTTGGCGGCCACACCACAACGTTCGAGCGTGAAAGCTCCAGCGGCGCAAAGCGCAGTTCCGTCATGGATGGAAAGGCGCGATGATGACGTGTCCATTCCGCGTGGATCCATACAGGAAGGATAAAAACATGAGGCGTAGATACTCGCATTCGCTCGCAGGTAATCCTCCTGTTGAAGAGGACGTGAACCCGGGATCGTACATCTTCAATATCGCCGACTGCATGCTCGTGCTGATGCTCGGTTTTCTCGTTGCGCTCATCACGCGCTACAACATCGACTTGAATGAGGTTCCGATTCAGTCCGATGACATCATCGGCATTCAGGTTGCGATGGATGCGAACCAAGACGGAGAAGTCGACGACACATACGAGGAACGCGGAGCGGTTTACTATGACAAGAGCACGGGGAAGTATTACTTTGTTGCGAACCAATAATCAAAAAACGTTGTTTGCCAGGTGCTTTGCAGCCTTTACCGTGATGGTATGCGCTGTGGTGCTCTTTTGCGCTTCGACTTTGCATGCGTATGCAGCTGAGGCGATTGAAGCTCTCGAGCCCGGCAGCTATACCATTGGCGTGACGATGGCGGGTGGTACGGGCAAGGCGACAGTCGAATCGCCTGCCAAACTCGAGGTTGCTGACGGCAAGGCGTATGCGACGCTTATCTGGAGCAGCGAGAATTATGATTACATGAAGGTGAACGGCGAGAAGATCATGCCGATCACTCAGAAACCGACTTCGCAATTCAAAGTACCCGTGGGCGCATTCGATACGCCACTCGTGATGATCGGCGACACGACCGCCATGGGCAATGCGCACGAGATAGAGTACTCCTTCACATTCGATTCATCGACGCTCAAGAAGACTGCTGGGGCAGAATCGGCTCAGACGCAGAAGCCGCAGACTGGCCAAGCCGCTTCTGGAACAACCGATGCGGATACTGAGACGATTCTCAAGTGGGTAACCATCGGGAGCCTGGTTGTCGCCCTTATCGCTATCGGCATCACCATCGGCGTGCTGCGCAGCTATCGCAAACGGCGTTGAGGAATCTTCAAAGCGTCCAAAACCCTTTAACTGTTTCTAAGAGAAAGCGGCCTTTGCGATATACGGCAAGCTGTTGCGGGCATGTGGCTGAAACGCTTATTCGGGAAGGAATGCCCGCGCATTGAATGCCGAGAGCGCGATGGTCGACCCATTGTGCGCTGCCGATGAGACTTGCGGTGTGATAATGCCGCCGATACCGAGAGCGAGCAAAAGCGAATTGAGTGCGATAGTGAATCGATAGCCATTCTTCATACGCGTAACGAGAATGCGGCTCATTTTCCTCAAATCGACAAGAGCATTCAGGTCATCCGATACCAGCGCGATATCAGCCGCCTCGCGGGCAACCGTGCTCCCTCCGCTCATGGCAATGCCTACATGCGCAGCAGCCAGTGCAGGGCCGTCGTTCACCCCATCGCCGATCATAGCAACCTTGTAACCTTCGGCTTGCAATTGTTGGACGATGGCATGCTTGTCTTCAGGAAGAAGGTCGGCGCGATACTCATCGATGCCGGCGAGCTTCGCTATCTTTGAGGCAAGTGCCAATGGCACGTTCTTGATGCGCCGAGAATAAAAAAGACCCGCGCTTGAAATCTCGTTTCGATGACGGGCTGATTGGTTGGGCTAAGTTGCCGATTAGGGCGCAGACTAGTTTATCGCATTGGGAATTCGACGAGCACGACAATT
>JAFRLO010000036.1 GCA_017431165.1 Eggerthellaceae bacterium | reverse complement strand
GCGGCGCCACAATGGTGGCGCCGCTTTTCATTTGCCTTAGCGCTTAAAAGCCGGTTGCTTAGTAGGCATCGCAAATGCGTGCAAGGTATTTCTCGGCCATTTCCTCGGTCAGAGGGACAGGGCATTTGAGTGCATGGAAATTCGAAACCACATCGGGAACGAGTGCCATAATCTGCTCGCGGGTAACACCACGGTCAGCGAACGAGGGGATATTGCACGTACGCAGCAGGTCGCGAATCGCATCGCCTACGCGCAGGCCGATGGCTGTGCCATCGTCTTCGATATCGGCATAATCGACGCCTATGGCATCTGCAACCATCTTAATGCGATCGGGCGTGTAGTCGCCGACATACTCCATGCAGGGTGCAACGGTGAGCGCGCAGCACAGGCCATGCGGTTGATGCACGGCGGCGCCGATCGTCTCGGCCATGGCATGGCCCAGATGCACGGATGCAGAGGAGAACGCGATGCCCGCGAAGTTCGCCGAAATGGAAAGTGCATTGCGTGCCTCCATGTTGCCAGGTTCCTCCATGGCGATCGGCAGGTACTTCATGATGTTCGAAAGGGCATACGTGCACAGAACATCTGACTTGGGGTTCGTGACCTTGGTAGTCATCGATTCAGCGGCATGGGAGAACGCATCCAGACCTGAGGTTGCAGTGACAAATGGAGGAGCGGTCTTCGTTAGCTCGGGATCAAGCAGGGCGAGTGTAGTGTGCACGAGAATGCCGCCCTTGAAGTTGCAGGACGTATCGGTGATGACAGCTACGGGAGATACCTCGCTGCCCGTTCCCGATGCGGTCGGAATAAGAATCAGCGGGAAGTCGGCCCACATCCATCTGGAATCGTGGTAGAGGTACGGGCGGATGGACTCCTTCTTGAACGTGAATAGCCAAGCTACGCCCTTCGCCGTATCCATGCAGCTGCCGCCGCCGAGGCCGATGACGAGATCGATGCCCTTGTCCTTGTATTCGTTGTAAATGTTGTCGATTTGATAATCGGGCGGCTCGGGCTCAACCTCTTCGAAAGCGTACGCGGTGATGCCTGCATCTTTAAGGATGCCCATGACGCGCGGACCGATGCCGCAGCCGGCAACACCTCGGTCGTACAAGCAAAGAACGGTATTCGCCCCGAATCCCTTAACCTGGTCGGGCAGCTCATTCACTGCACCGATTCCGTAAAGTACAGGAGCATACTGTGTGTAAGAGCCAGACATGTAAGACCTCTTTCTCCCGATTGAAGGATAAACTACAGCATCAGTTTAGCCCAACTATGAATGGTGTGCAAACCACGCGAATCGCGTTACAATCTGAATGAATTCGCGAACGGTACGACGTGAGGGAATGCGCGCCTGTATAATGAGTTCTTACTATGATCATAAGGAGAAGAATAGTAAATAGAGGGATTGTAATGAAGCGAATCGTCCCAGTATTGTGCGCGTTCGTTCTGGCTTTCGCTATGCCTGCATTAGCGTTTGCGGTAGGCGGCAACGATGGTCGCGTGCGCGGCAAAATACAGGTTGAAGACGGACGCTGGACGGTTCGTGAGCTTCTTGATCGTACGGGCTCGATCGTGTATGCGCATACGGTTTAGGTGAGCTTTCAGAAGATTGCATCATCGAGATAGCCGGCGACGGCGTTAAGGCTGTCTTCCAGGACTTCAAACGCACCGTGCTGGTCGTGCCGTGCGGAGGAGCATATAAGCTTCTGCCGAAAAACCATCTGAAGCTCTTTTAGACCCAAACTCTTGAGTGCAGAGGTGCGAGGCTGTCTGCGCTGTAGCCGTCTGCAGTATAATGGAACAGCCAAAAAGTACGAAAAAGGAGAAATGCATGAAGGGATACACGGGTAAGCTGCTGTTCGTTGACCTCTCGACGAATGAGACCGAGATACGCGCATTCGATGAGCAATTCGCTCGCACGTGGATCGGTGGCTACGGCTTCGGTGCCCGCATCCTGTATAACGAGATGCCGGCCCACACCGATGCGTACGCTCCCGAGAGCATGATCGGTTTCATCAGCGGCACGACAAACGGCACGACTGCTCTCATGGGAGGGCGTTACACCGTGGTCTGCAAGTCGCCCGTGTACGATGGCTGGAATGATGCGAACTCGGGCGGAACATTCGGTCCGTCGATGCGCAGTGCTGGCGTTGACGGCATCTTCGTGAAGGGCATCGCGGATGCGCCGGTGTACCTGTACATTAAGGACGGTGAGTGCGAGATTCGTGATGCTTCAGCATACTGGGGAAAGACCATCAGCGAGTGCGAGGCCCTTGCTGCCGAGGAGATCGATGAGAAGCGTCTTGGCAGTTGTTGGATTGGGCCCGCTGGCGAAAACAAGGCATACATCGCCGCGGTCATGAACGACACGCACCGCGCTGCGGGTCGCGGCGGCGTCGGCGGCGTCATGGGTTCGAAGAAGCTCAAGGGCATTGTCGTTGCGGGCAAGTTCAAGCTCGATAAGGCCGACCCTGATGCAATCAGGGCTCTCAACAAAGAGGTTATGACCTGGGAGAAGGAAGGTCCCGTCAAGCCCGTTTGCGCGATGTTCGGGCAGTGGGGAACCGGCAACGACTACGAGAATGCCATCGGACGCGGTGATGGTGGCGTGAAGAACTGGGCAGGCTCCGTCGAGGACATCCCTGCCGAGGACCGCGACGTGGCGAGTGCACCCAGGATGGATGAGACCTACAAACGCAAGAAGTACGCATGCTCTGCGTGCCCCATCGGCTGCGGTGCCGTGTATGGCTTCGACGCATATGGTTACAAGTCCGAAGACAGCGGGCGGCCCGAGTACGAAACCACCGTCGGCCTCAGCAGCATGCTTTTGTGCAACGACGCCGACGCGGTCAACGTCGTCAACTTCCTGTTCAACGAATACGGCATCGATACCATTTCGGGTCCCGGCACGATCGCATGGGCCATGGAGATGTATGATCGCGGTCTGCTCACTGCCGATGACATGGACGGCGTCGAGCTGACGTGGGGAAACGGTCCGGCAATCGTGCGCATCGCCGAGATGATGTGCCATGCCGAGGGTATCGGGGCCGTGCTGCTGAACGGTTCGCGTTATGCTGCCGACCATTTCGGCTTCGGCCATGACGCGCTCGGTACTGCCAGCGGCATCGAGATCGCTCAGCACGACAGCCGTTATGGCCCAGGTCTGGCTCGTACGTACACCTACGATCCGTCGCCTGGGCGCCACGTGAAGGGCGGCCTCGGCATTGCAAGCGGTCGTCAACCCGCCGAGGTCAAATACGTCTTCGATGACAAGGGGGCCGCGGATGCTGCTGGTACGTGCGCGAAGGAGATGAACAACTGCGGTGGCTTCTGCGACTTCAGTGGTTTCGGCCTTCCACCCGATATGCAGCGCAAGCTCATCAACGCGGCAACCGGATTCGATCTCACGCCCGAGGAGTATGCTCTAGCCGGTAAGCGCATCTGGTTCATGCGCGAGGCGTTCAACATCCGCGAAGGCCATCTGCGCGATTACTGGTACCTTGATGATCGCATCTTGGGCAAACCGCCGCTGGAGGAAGGACCGCTCAAGGGCGTTACCGTGGATGTCGAGACCATGGCCGATGAGTTCTTCAAGCACATGGGTGCCAATCCCGAGGATGGCGTGCCCTATCGCGAGACGCTCGAGGAAGTCGGCGGCATGGACGACGTGATCGCCGATATCTACGGATAGGAAAACGCTTCGAAGCGCGAAGGAAACGCGCGGATTGCGTTCCCCAATGCAAGCGAATGGCCCCGAAATCGGGGCCATTTTCATAACGCCTTCCACCACCGATTCCATGATGCCCGCAGCCACTGAAAAACGCGAGCCATTCGGGTGTGAGAAGGCCCTTTTTTGTCGAGAGTTTTACCTTGCAGCAACATATTGTGTCTGCGTTCTGTCATAATACAAAAGGTATTGCTTCGCGAGTGTGCCTCGCCGCAGTTTAAACATTCTTCTCGGGCCTCATCCAAGTACTTACCGCATCTGAAAACTTATTGGCTTGGAGGAGGATTCGATGGCGAAAGACAACGCCAAAACCGTGCACGAGCAGGCACCCGCTGTCTATGACGCTCGTAAACTTGGCGCACCGAAAATGATCGTGCTGGGTCTTCAGCACATGTTCGCGATGTTCGGGGCGACGATTCTGGTCCCTGTTCTTACGGGACTTTCCGTTTCTGCAACACTGCTCTTTGCTGGACTTGGAACGTTGCTGTTCCATTTTCTTTCTAAGAGGGAAGTTCCCGCGTTCCTCGGTTCTTCGTTCGCGTTCTTGGCAGGCTATTTTGCCATCGCACCGAACGGCGAGGCGGCCCTGCTTCCATACGCGTGTCTCGGCGTTGCGTGCGCGGGCTTGCTCTACCTGGTGCTTTCCGGCTGCTTCGCGGGCTTCGGCGCCAAGCGCGTCATGCGTTTCTTTCCGCCTGTGGTCACCGGCCCGATCGTCATCTGCATCGGTCTGATCCTGGCAAGCTCGGCTATCGCGAACTGCGAGACGAACTGGTATATCGCCATCCTGGCCGTCGTTGTCATCATCATCTGCAACATCTGGGGCAAGGGCATGATCAAGATCATCCCCATCCTCATGGGTGTTATCATCTCCTATGTTGTCGCTGCGATTTTCGGTCTCGTTGACTTCTCGGGCGTTGCCGATGCTGCGTGGATCGGCTTGCCCGTCGCCATGGAGAACACAGTGTTCGGCCTGTTCGGCCCGAACTTCGATAGTGGCCTTGCCATCACCGCCGTCATCACCATCATGCCCATCGCTTTCGCGACGATGATCGAGCACATCGGCGACATCTCGGCCATCAGCTCTACCTGCGAGCGCAACTTCATCGCAGAGCCCGGTCTGCATCGCACGTTGCTCGGTGACGGCCTTGCCACGATTCTCGCATCCTTGTTCGGTGCTCCTGCGAACACGACCTATGGCGAGAACACTGGCGTCCTCGCTCTGACTCGCGTCTTTGATCCCCGCGTCGTACGCATCGCCGCGTGCTTCGCAATCCTCTTCTCCTTCTGCCCGAAGTTCGCGGCGGTCATCGGTGCGATGCCCGCTTGCGTCATCGGTGGCGTTTCGCTCGTGCTCTACGGCATGATTTCCGCGGTGGGCGTTCGCAACCTGATTGAGAACCAAGTCGACTTCACGAAGAGCCGCAACGTCTTAGTTGCCGCGCTCATCCTCGTTTTGACCCTCGGCATCAACTACAGCACCGCCGGCGCCATCGTCCTCGACTTCGGCACGATCGTCATTTCGCTTTCGGGTTTGGCAATCGGCTCTTTGGTCGGCATCATCATGAACGCGATCCTGCCTGGTAAGGACTACGATTTCGATGCACGCGAAGCTGACGGAAGCATCTCCGCAGCAGCTTCGACGGTTCCGCCGCAACCGAGCGCACATCCTATGACGCGCGAGATGGACGAAGAAGTCGAGAAGCACGAATAGGCAAATGGTTTGACGCTAGACACAATGGAGGGACGCGGTACACTAAGTGTGCCGCGTCTTTTTATCCTAATTCAGAGGTAAACGTTCTACGGAAGACGAGGAGAATCCCTATGGCAGAATTAACAGCAGATGCGACAATCGAGGAAATCCGAGAATTCTTCGTGCAAGACCGCTTTGCGACGAATGCGCAATGCCGTATCGAAGAAGCCTCGCGCGGTCGAGCGGTCTGTACCATGCAACTTACGGATGGCCATCGTAACGCGATGGGCAACGTTATGGGTGGCGCGGTATTCACACTGGCCGATTTCGCGCTTGCTATCGCCTGCAATGTTGGCGAGAAACCAACGGTTTCAATTGAATCTGACATCAAGTTCCTCACGAGTGCCCGTGGGGATAAGCTCACGGCAACTGCGGTGGCTAATCGCTCGGGTCGGCATATCGGAGCCTATACGATCACCGTAACTGATGAGGAAAACAATACGGTTGCCATTATGACGGCAACCACGTATCGTTAGCTTAGTAGTGAAAAGATGCGCTTTAAGAACGTCGAAAGGAGATCATCATGCTGCATGAAGTGAAGTTCCCGTCATCGAACGGACGCGACCAAGTTGTCGGATGGATTTACGTTCCAGCGTGCGAGCCAGAAGGCATCGTGCAGCTGGTCCATGGTTTTGGTGAGCACTCTCGCCGTTATTTCCACCTTATCGTGGCGCTCATGGATGCTGGTTTCATCGTTGCAGCTGATGACCATGTTGGTCATGGTGCGACCGCCATCCTCAACGATACGTGGGGCGACTGGGGCGAGGCAGGTCCGCATACCATGATGGAAGATGAGAAGCTCTTCCACGATATCGTTTGTGGAAAATATCCTGATTTGCCGTATTTCATGTTCGGTCATTCGATGGGATCGATGATCGCACGCGACTATTCGGCAAAATATGGTGATGATTTGGCAGGAGCCATTTACTGCGGCACCACAGGTGTTTTCAAGAACACCCATGAAGTGCGGGCAACTGTCGATGCTGCTGTCGAGGCAGGCAAAGCGCACGAAAGCGATCCGACGTTCGTGGCTGCGCTCATGGGCTGGATGTTCAGCCGTTGCGAGGAAGGTGCCACGCTCGGCAACGAGTGGATTTGCCATGATCCGTTCGTACAGAAGGATCATGCCGAGGATCCGTTCGATGCATTCACGCATCCTACGCATAACATCAGCCTACGTGACTTCATCGATATGATGCTTGTCATCGAGGGTACCGAATGGGCCGAAAAGGTACCGACCGATCTGCCGATTCTCCTTATCGCAGGCGACCAAGATCCGGTTGGCAACTTCGGCGAAGGCGTGTATATGTGCGCGAATTGGTTGACCGATACTGGTCATGACGTCACGACGAAACTCTACACGGGTTATCGTCATGAGATTCACAACTATGACGAGCTAGATCGGAAGAGCGT
>JAFRLO010000035.1 GCA_017431165.1 Eggerthellaceae bacterium | reverse complement strand
TCTCGGTGGTGAGCTCGGTGTAGAAGTAACCCGGGCAGATGGTGTTGACGGTGATGCCCAGAGGAGCGAGCTCGGCAGCCGCACCACGGGAGAAGTTCACGACAGCGCCCTTGGATGCATGATAGGCGATGGTCGGGATGGCGGTGTTGCCAACGAGGCCATAAATCGAAGCGATGTTGATGATGCGACCGTAGGTCTGCTTGCCAGCCTCGATGTTCGCGGCCATATAGCCGGCGAACTTCTTGGTCATGGTGAAGACGGAGGAAAGGTCGAGATTCATGGTGAAGTCCCAGTCGCCGCGATCGAAGTCAACGAGGCGCGTGCCAGTGCCCTTCTCGCCGCCTGCGCAGTTCACGAGAACCTCAACATGGCCGAACTTCTCGTCGGCAGCTGCTAAAGCTGCATCGATGACAGCTTCATCGGTAACGTCGCATGCAAGAGGCAGAACCTCAACGCCGTACTTCTCTGCCCATTCGGCAGCGCTTGCCTCGAGACGCTCGACGCGACGAGCCAAAAGCACGAGGTTAGCGCCCTGCTCAGCATAGCCCTCGGCCATCTGCTTGCCGAGACCCGAAGAAGCACCGGTCACTGCAACGACTTTGCCAGTGTAATCAAACATGAAATCCTCCTTAAAAACGAAGTACATATCTTGCAAACATGGGTCTTGCAACCCAATATCTGTCCAATAGAAATTGTACTGAATAACTCAAGTTCCGTATATGTTCAAATTCAACCTTTTTAGGACTATCTGCATCAACATGCCGCGTTCCTTCCTATGAGAAATGCATAATTGGATGTCTTTTGATTCCATATTGCCAAACGATGGGAGAGCGGTATAATCTCCTTGTTCCAATATACCCCTAGGGGGTATATGGTAGATACTGTGTTAAGGAGAGCGCAATGGAGCACGAGACTTGCACGTGCCGGCATAAGAAGACGCCGCGCGGCGATGAATTCCAAGCCGATTTGCAGAAGCGCCTAAACCGCGCTATCGGTCAACTTGGCGGTGTGAAAACCATGCTTGATGAAAACCGTTATTGCGGGGATGTGCTGCTGCAGCTTTCGGCGGCGGAGCGTGCGGTGCATCGGGTCAGCGAGCTTATCTTGGAGAACCATCTGCATACGTGCGTTGTGGAGCAGGTTCGCGAAGGCAACGATGAAGTGGTCGACGAGGCCATGGATTTGATCAGGAAGTTCGGAAGTCGCTGATGGCAAACCAGAAGTTCGATGTAATTGGCATGACGTGCGCGGCATGCTCCGCGCGCGTAGAAAAGGTGACTAACGAAGTCCCTGGTGTAAAGAATGCCGTCGTAAACCTTCTGAAGAACAGCATGGAGGTCAACTACGATGGAGATCCTGCAACCATAGTGGCGATAAGCGCGGCGGTCGATAAGGCCGGTTACGGCGCTATTCCGCGTCAAGAGGGGGAGCGGGGTACGCTCAGCGCCGCGGGCGCAACACCTCTTTCCAAACCAGAGAACCTTGCCGCTAAGGAAGCGCGAACGGTTCGTCTTCGCCTTATCGTGAGCTTCATTTTCTGCATTCCTCTGTTCTACGTGGACATGGGGCATATGTATGGGTGGCCTTTGCCTGCTTGCTTTTTGGGGCCTGAGAGCTCAATGACGCTCGGGCTCACGCAGCTTCTTCTCGTCACTCCCATCGTTGCAGTCAACTTCAAGTTCTTCCGGAATGGTTTCAAGGGGCTCATCCATGGTTCGCCAAACATGGATACGCTTGTGGCGCTTGGTGCAACGGCTTCGCTTCTCTACAGTATCGTTAAGCTCTATATCGCGGGAATCGCGCTTGGCGCGGGAGAAGCGGGGGCGGCGCATGCGGCCGTCATGGATATGTACTTCGAAGGTGCTGGCATGATCCTTACGCTCATCACCTTAGGCAAGTACTTCGAAGCGCGTTCGAAGGGACGCACAACCGATGCCATCACAGCGCTGATGGATTTGGCGCCTAAGACCGCCACGCTCATTTCCGATGACGGGAGTGAACAGGAAGTTTCCGTGGAATACGTAAAGCCCGGTGACATACTCATCGTTCGTGCAGGTCAAGGTATTCCCGTTGATGGCGTGATTATCGATGGCGATGGTATCGTCGACGAGTCCGCCTTGACGGGCGAGAGCATCCCAGTTGAGAAAAGCGTAGGCAGCAAAGTTACGGGTGCCACCGTGAATACTGCAGGGTATTTCAAGATGAGGGCGGAGCATGTGGGTAACGACACGGCGCTTGCGCACATCATTCAATTGGTTGATGATGCGACGAGTTCGAAGGCACCCATCCAGCGCATTGCTGACAAGATCGGTGCGGTGTTCGTTCCCGCTGTCATAGGCATCGCAGTTGCTGTATTCGTCATATGGCTTGTCGCTACGGGTATGGATGTGTCGCGTGCGGTGGTGCACGGCATCTCGGTATTGGTCATCAGCTGTCCTTGCGCGCTCGGCTTGGCCACGCCTACGGCCATCATGGTCGGTACGGGACGTGGTGCTAAGCAGGGCATTCTCATCAAAAGCGCGGAAGCGCTCGAGAACGCGCACGACATCTCGACTGTGGTGCTTGACAAGACGGGCACGATTACGAAGGGCGTACCCGAAGTTACCGACGTGGTATGTGCTGAAGGCATCGATGAAGCAGACCTGCTCATGCTTGCGTATGGCCTTGAGAAGAAGAGCGAGCATCCGCTCGCGAAGGCGATTTGCTCTTATGCGGAAGCGGCAGAAAGCGATCAGTTGCCCATAAAGGACTTCCATCAAGTGCCCGGGCGGGGTTTGTCTGGTGTGACCGAAGGAGCTTTAGCGTATGCCGGCAATGCAGCCATGATGGCCGATGCTGGCATCGAGCTCAATGGTCTCGCTTTGCGTGCCGAGGAGCTTTCGCAAGAGGGGAAAACGCCGTTGTTCTTCGCATGGTCAGGGCAATTGCTCGGCATCATCGCGGTTGCCGACCAAGTTAAACCTACGAGCGCTGCGGCCGTTGCCGAGCTTTCCGCGCTTGGCATCCATACCGTGATGCTCACGGGTGACAACGAGCGTACGGCCCATGCAATCCAAGCGCAGGTAGGCATCGACGGGGTTATCGCGGACATGCTGCCTGCGGACAAGGATGCGAAGATCCAATCGCTTAAAGAAGATGGCAAGGTCGCGATGGTGGGCGATGGCGTGAATGACGCACCAGCGCTTGCGCGTGCCGATGTCGGCATTGCCATCGGGGCGGGTACCGACGTTGCCATCGAAAGCGCGGACATGGTGTTGGTGCGCAATGACCTCCTAGACGTTGCCGCTGGCATCCAGCTAGCGCGCGCCACTATGAGAAACATCAAACAGAACCTGTTCTGGGCATTGTTCTACAACGTGCTCTGCATACCGATTGCGGCGGGGGCGCTCACAGGTTTGGGAATCACACTCACGCCTGATTTCGCGGCTGCTGCTATGAGCCTTTCGAGCATATTCGTCGTGAGCAATGCATTGCGCCTACGCGCATGGAAGCCGAAATGGGCCACTTTGAAATGAAAAGGCAAGCGAACGGAAAAGGAGATAGATCATGAGCTTGTTCAGCAAGAAGGAAACCGTGAGTCTTGATGTTAAGGGCATGCATTGCGAGAAGTGCGTCGCTCGTGTTAAGGAGGCCCTTGAGGGCGTTGAGGGCGTTACGAAAGTAGCGGTCGATTTGGCAAGCGACTCCGCAGTCGCTGAAGGACACGGTCTCGATACGGCTGCCATGATCGCTGCCATAGAGGCATGCGGCTTCGAAGCTGCGCTCGCCAAATAGAAATAGTGTCAGGCGCGCTCGACATGCAGCGCGCGCATGGCATTGAGGATCGCGAGCACGGCGACGCCGACATCGCCGAACACCGCGAGCCATAACGTCGCGATGCCGAAGACGGCAAGAATAAGGATCGCGATTTTCACACCGATGGCGAAGATGATGTTTTGCCATGCGATGCGCATCGTTCGCTTCGCGATGCGGATAGAGGTGGCAATCTTTACGGGCGCATCATCCATGAGCACGACGTCGGCTGCCTCAATGGCTGCATCGCTTCCTAGCGCACCCATGGCGATACCGATGTCCGCGCGCATAAGCGCGGGCGCATCGTTGATCCCATCACCGACGAACGCGAGCGTATGCTTTCCGGATGTATTCTTCGTAGCAAGAAGCTGTTCAACGGCTGTGACTTTTTCCTGCGGGAGCAGCTGGGCACGATAATCGGCGATACCCAGTTCGTTGGCGACGGCAGAAGCGACATCTTCGCGGTCGCCAGTGAGCATGACCGTCTTAGATCCCATATCATTTAATTGGCTGATTGCCTTCGCAGCGTCTGGTTTAAGCGAGTCTCCGATGAGCAGATGACCCGCATACACGCCATTGTACGCCACGAAAAGCATTGTGCCGATACCGGAGGGATCCTCTTCGGGTATTCCCACAACATCTTCCATAAGCAGGCGATTGCCGACTTTCACATGCATACCACCGATGGTGGCGCAAACTCCTCGACCTGCGATTTCTGAAACGTCGGTTACACATGATTGATCGATGCTTGCCCCGTCCTTGCTTGCTTCAAATGCTTCGCGGATGCTCACTGCAATCGGGTGAGTGCTGAATGCTTCAGCATGGGCGGCTTTACGCAAGAGTTCCGAAACTTCGACATCGCCATCGTGTACAGGCACAGCCTCGATGACGCTGAACTTGCCTGTGCTCAATGTCCCGGTCTTGTCCATAACGACCGTATCGCAATGCGCAAGCGCCTCAAGGTAGTTGCCGCCTTTGACGAGGATACCTTGCTTTGATGAGCCGCCGATGCCGCCGAAGAAGCTCAATGGCACGCTGATTACAAGTGCGCATGGACAGCTGACGACTAAAAACACCAGGCCACGTTGGATCCAATCGCTCCATGCGCCGAATCCGAGTAGGGGAGGAATGATTGCCAGCAGCACCGCGCCGCCAACAACGATCGGTGTGTAATAGCGGGCAAAGCGCGTGATGAATGCCTCACTTGTAGCCTTCCGTTCGCTTGCATCTTCCACGAGCGTGAGAATGCGCTGCACCGTAGATTCGCCATACGGCTTGGTTACTTGCACGGTGATAAGGCCGCTTAAGTTAATGCAGCCAGAGATTGCCTCATCGCCAACCCTTACGCTTCGCGGCAGGCTTTCACCGGTAAGAGCGCTGGTGTCGAGCTGGCTTGCGCCGGATACAACCACGCCATCGAGCGGTACGCGCTCACCAGGCTTCACGATAATGAGTTGACCAGGTTCGACATCATCGGGATCGACCAGGTAGCTATAGCCTTCAGGGTCAAGCAGATTCGCATACTCAGGTGCAATATCCATGAGCTCAGCGATTGATTTACGGCTTTTGCCGACCGCGTAATCCTCGAAGAATTCGCCGACCTGGAAGAAGAGCATGACGGCAGCGCCTTCGGCCATATGCGGTTCGGCATCTGGGAACAGTACAAGGGCTAACGCTCCGATGGTCGCTACGCTCATGAGGAAGTATTCATCAAGCACCTGCCCGCGGCCGATGCCGCGTACAGCTTTGATGAGCACATCGTAACCAGCGATGAGGTAGGGGATGAGGAACAAAAAGAACTCGACGTAAAGTGCCATCGGCTGCTCGAACCAGCTATCGATGGGCAAAGCGAGGATAACGGCATAGATGAGAAGCGCTATGCCGATGCGAGTGAGCCTGCGTTTTTGCGAAGATGTCATGGCGAGGGGTAAGGGCTAGCCTACTTCACGAGCACTTCGACATCCGGCTCGATCTTCTTGAAGATGCCGATGCTTTTGGTGAGCGCATTCTCGAATGCGCCATCTTCTGCATCCAACGTGAATCGCTGCAGCATGAAATTGACTTTGGTGCTATTGACTCCATCGAGTTTTGAGATCTTGTCCTCTATCTTTGCAGCGCAGTTAGCACAGCACTCGCCTTCGAATTTATAGGTCTTGCGCATGGTAGTACTTCTTTCGGTTCTTGTGCCTGTTGGTTCTTCTCTTACTCGCAGATATGGTTCATGCCCTGCGAAAGGATGGTGAAAACATGATCGTCGGCCAAAGAGTAGATGACGTTTTTGCCATCACGGCTGAAACGCACGAGGTGCGCCTGTTTTAGCACGCGCAGTTGATGGCTGACTGCGCTTTGACTGGCACCGACTGCTTGGGCGATATGCGCTACGCACAGATCCTTTTCCATGAGTGCATAGAGGATTTTGACGCGCGTGGTGTCGGCGAAGACCTTGAACAGGTCTGCCAAATCGTACAAAAGCTCCTCCTCCGGCATGCCTTCTGCGAGGATGCTCTCGTCGTTTTCCGCTGTGCAGTGGATGCTTGCCAAAGAATCTTCCATGGTTTCTCCTATTCGCTTATTCATAAATGAATGAACATATGAACAATCATTCATAAGTATATGCTCAGCGAGGGTGTTGTCAAGTAGTTTCGGGGGACGGATTGCGAAAGGAAGGGAAGGGAATGATCGTTGGGAAGAAGTGAGCCAAATTGACTGAATCACAGCGCATATTAATGGCTTATAGCGCGATATGAAAAAGACGCTCGCTAGAAGAGCGTGCCTTTAAAGCAGACCATCGGAGAATTGGAATCATAATCCCAACTGTGATGTGCACCGCCGCGGCAGAAGCGTGCGTGTTCGCATGCGTGGCAATCCTTGTTCAGTTCCGACAGGTCATGCCGGAAGAACTCGAAGCGGTTGTCCCACACATCAAGAAGACGGTCGGTGCGGATGTTGCCCTGGATGACTTCGGGGCGCCGCTCGATGTCGAGACATGCGCCGATGTCGCCGTTCGCCATAATGGATGCGGTGTACACGCCCGCGTTGCAGAGCCAATACCACTCGCGCACCTCCGCCTCGTATTCAAGCCCGAGGTAATGGGTGCAGCCGTACTCCAACGGATAACCCGCTTGTCGCTTCTCGCGGATGAATTCGAAGAGATGCACGTAATCTTTAGGTGTGAGCATGAGCTCGGGGCGCGTAAGCGCACGGCCGATCGGCTCGAGGTTGATGACGCGCCACGAATCGATATCGATACCGTCCATGATATCGAACAACGCATCGAGCTCGCAGATGTTTCCGTGATTTATGACGGTGGTCACCTGTATTGCATTGAAGGTGCCTACATCGATGAGGTTTTGGATGCCAGCCATGGCGCGGTCGTATCCGCCTTTGAGCCCACGCAGTTCGTCATGTGTATCGCGCAAGCCGTCGATGGAGACCGAAATCGTGCCCATGCCCACCTCGGAAAGGCGATGTGCCACTTCTGGAGTGATGAGCGTGGCATTGCTCGTCATGCCCCACCTAAAGCCCTGGTCGTGCGCATATCCCATGATGTCGAAGAAGTCGCGGTGAAGCAGCGGCTCGCCGCCTGTGATGCACAGCTGCATACGCGAGATGTCGAAATCTGCTTTCACCTGGTCGATGATAGAGAACCATTCCTCGCGGGTAAGGTCGTCGGGGTTTTTAAGGCCCGGTGCGCAGGAGCTTCCGCAGTGAAAGCATCGTTCGTTGCATTGCAGTGTGAGCTCGAAGAACAATTTGCGCAGTTCAGGGGCGCGGTACAGCGTTCGCGTGTAATCTGAGAGCGCGTTCAGATGCTCGGTTTTGATGTCGCGGAGATTCATCTACGCCCCGAAGGAGGACCGTACACCGGGGGCGGGGTGTTCTGCGAGGGATTGAACGATGCGCGTCCGCCCGACTGGAACCATTCGGGCGGTCCGTAGACGCACACGGGTTCATTGTCGCTCGGCGTGAATGCGATGCCGGTTTTCTGATCAACCTGCCCGAAATATTCGGGCGGACCGTAGACGCCTTCGATCAGGTTCTTATCCACCTCGAAATCCTCGGGTGGCCCATAGACGTCCTCAAGTTCGTTTTCGGATGGGTCGTACTCTGGGTCGGTTTGCTCGACAGGTTCGAGTCCGAGGTCCTCGGGAGGACCGTAAACGGTTTCTATCTCGTTGTTGTCGGGATTGTAATCGCCGGGCGGTCCGTAGACATCCTCGATTTCGTTTTTGGAAGGGTCGAGCATATTTGGCGGTCCATAGACAACCTCGGGGTTATTTTTGGATGGCTTGAAGCAGCCCGTAAGGCCGAGTGCCGCAAGTATACCGGCGGCAGTGAAGCCCCTACGTGAAAGCGGTTTCATATGCGTACCTCTATCCTGTTGATCGACCGACCTGATTGTAGCGCAAAGGAACTTGCGAAAACAGGTACGCCTCGACATGCTCGTTGCAAATATTCATTTATAATAGTAATATATTAGAAAAAAGGATGGTGCATATGGGTTCCAACATCTCAATATACTTAAGCGATGCGGCGCTTGCGAAGCTTGACGGGATTGTTGCACGCAATGCTGCGAAGAATCGAGCCGATGGGCTTAGCGGTCGCAAAGTCGCGAGTCGTTCGAGCATTCTCGAGCAGATGATCATGGAAAGCTTTGAAGGGGATGGCGTGCTCGATCGGAAGACCATCGAGTATTTTACGGTCTCGCTTGCAAAGAAGTACGGGGCCAAAAAGGTATCGCTTTTCGGATCGTATGCCCGAAACGAGGCTACAGCTGATTCCGATATCGACATCCTCTTGGATAAGGGCGCGATTCACGGAATGGGCGTGCTTGATTTTCAGGAAGAGCTGGCTTCCAAACTTGGAAAAAAGGTCGATGTTGTCACTACGGTCGGTGCTAGTGAGCGCTTTTTGAAAAAGATAGAGCGTGACGAGGTGGTGCTTTATGAGGCAAGCTGAGCGCGATATCGACCAGCTCTTCGTCATCAGGCGTTATTGCGATCGTCTTGACAAGGCACTCAACCGTTTCGGTGCAACGTACGACGCGTTCGCCGACGATACCGTTTTCCAAGATAGCTGCTCTTTGTGCATCATCCAGATCGGGGAGGCGGTGAACCGGCTTTCCGAGAGATTCGTGTTGTCGCATCCCGAGATAGATTGGAGCCGTATTTACGGCATGCGCTGCCATTTGGTTCACGGATACGAGATGTCCGATTCCGAAATCGTATGGGATGCCATCGAGCATTGCATCCCTCCACTCCGCGCGTTCTGCGAGCAACAAACCGCTTCCGAAAACGAGGACTTTCTCTAAATGAGGGTTTTCTGAAACGAAAACGGCAGGCATCGTAAAAGATGCCTGCCGCATGTTAATCATCCAAAAGGCAATGCTACTTTTTCGGATAGTAAGGGCAACGGTCTTTCAGGCATTCATCGTTGCGATCGGAGAACGCGCATTTCACATTTTCGGGCTTGATCATCTGAATGCCTGTGATTTCGGCAACGTAATCGATGGTGATGAGCACCGCCGTGAAACCCGTGCGCTTGCAGCAGCGTGGTCCGCCGATATCGGCAAGCGCACTTAAGATCTTCGAAGTCAACCGTTGCACGACACCCCAGGGTTCGGGCGTCATAGGACTTGCCTTTAAAATGATGGACATGAACTGCCCGGCACTGACTGCCGCACCGCAACAACCCCAGAATCCGCATGTTCCGCCCGGAACCTGTAAGGAGCGTTGTTCGAGTTCTTTAAGCGCGGCTTCTTTATCTATGTCGCCGCCGGCATTCGCGTATGCGGCGATGAGCGCGGCGCCGACGAGCGTGTGATGCTCTGGCCCGTTCGGGTAGATGGACTTGTCGGCCATCATGCGGTTTAAGATGAAGATCGGGTTAGCCGAGTCGGTATGAAGAGCGAACGCAAGCCCGGCATTCACGCCTTTTGTGCGGTGGCACGCATCGCATACATAATGACCTTTTGAACAGGTGCAATGACCCTTCTCCTGCTTTCCGCAGATAGCGCAGGTCACATCCATCGCCTCATCGCTGTAAACGATGGGTGCTTCGCAAATGAGGCAATTCGCCCTACCGATAGTCATGGATGCTCCTCTCTTTATGCGGCGATCCTATTGATCGCTCCAGCGGACGGTCTTCTTGATGAGCAGACCGACCAGCCAGTCCAGTATAGTCACGACGACGCCGATCATGATGATGCCGGCGATGACGTTTGTGTAATTAGCGTAGTTAGTATAGTTGATGATGAAGTACCCCATGCCACTCGTGGCCCCGTACATCTCAGACATGACCATGATCAGCATGGCGGCGGGCAATTGCAGCTTAAGTCCCTTAGCAATAGCTGGGTACATATAGGGTACGAGAACCTCCAATAGCATCGTCTTCGTGTCGAGTCCGAGCATCTTGGCGGAATCGACGATGCGCCGATCCATCGATTCGACGCGCGTGATCGTGTTCATGAGCGTCGACCAGAAGATGCCCAAGAAGATGACGAACACAGCTGCCAGCCTAAACGACGGCAGGATGAAGATCAGATACGGCGTGAACACGATGGCGGGGATGGGGGCGAGCACGCGGGCGACCGGATAGATGGTCTCGCGTACTTTCGGGAGCCATCCGACGATAAGGCCAAGCACGTTGCCAACGACGATGGCGGAGATGAAGCCCTCGCAGAACAACGTGAGCGATGAAGAGACGTTCTTCCACAGCTCGGCAGTCTTGGTCGGGAACACATTGAAGACGTTTTCGGGAATCGGGATGAGCACAGGGTGCGTGAGCTGAAGGTCGGTTGAGCATACTTCCCAGATAATGAGGAAAACATACACAATCGTCACGATGTAGCAGGTAGCGGGCTTATGCGCACCACCCTTAAGGTAATGGAACAGAAACAGCGCCTCGATAATGCAGCACGCGACGATGAACGGCACATATGTGTTGAATGTCACTTTGCCAGGGATGATGATCGCTGCGATCAGCAGCAAAAAGAGCACGTTTGCCACGATAAAGCTTGGCTTGAAAATGCGGCGGTCGACCTTAATGGGTTTGCGTGCATCTGTCGTCTTCGCGGCGATCGTACCGTCGGCTGAGGCTTTCGTGCTGGACACAGCGTCCGATCTCTTTTCGAATGGTTTCATCGGGCTAGTCCTCGCTTCCCGTGTCGGTTTTCTCGAACAAGTCGAGGATCTCGGCCTTCATCTCGATCATCTCGGGTAAAAGCACGCGCGCTTCGGGCGGCTCGCCAGGGTCGCGTTTCGGAAGGGTGAAGTCCCTGATGATGTGCCGAGGCTCCATGAACACAATGCGGTCGGCCAAGATGAGCGCCTCATCGATGTCGTGCGTAACGAAAACAGCATTCTTGCAACAGCTTTTTTCCTGGTCGTTCCACAAATCGAGCAGAAGATGCTGGAGCTTTTTTCTGATGGCGGGGTCGAGTGCGCCGAAGGGTTCATCCAAAAGCATCGTATCCGCCTCGACGGCGAGAGCGCGCGCGATGGCAACGCGCTGCCGCATGCCGCCGGAGAGTTGGAAAGGATAGCGGTTCGCCGCCTCCTTCATGCCAACACGGTCGAGCAAATCGAGCGCCCGCTCGTCAGCCTGCTCTTTGGTGACGCCCGGATGCGTCTTCAAGATGCTGAACGATACGTTCTTGAGCGCCTTCTGCCACGAGAAAAGCGAGTAGTTCTGGAACACGATGGAGCGGTCGGGGCCAGGTCCTTCGATGGGCGCATCGTCGATGCATACCGAACCCTTCGTTGGCTTGATCAAGCCCGCGATGAGCGAGAGCATCGTGGATTTGCCGCAGCCGGAATGCCCGACGAGGCATAAGAACTCGCCGTCGTTGATGGTAAGGTTGATGTTCTCGAGTGCGAGGTACGTCTCGTTTGAGTCGACGTAGGAGTACTCGAGGTCTTTGAATGTGATGCGCGGCATATAGCTCCTTAAGGTATGAGACGCGCCTGCAGGGAGAATCCGCAGGCGCGTCGGGCTCCTCGCCCCGCAAAGTGCGGGGCAAGGTAAGAAGGGCTAGATTACAGACCCAGCGTGTTCTGCTTGTTGTATTTGGTGAGCAGGCTGTTGTAGAAATCCTTGTTCTCGCCGCGCTCGATCAAGGTATCGAGGGCGACCTTATAGATGGAGGAGTCGAGGTGCTTTTTGATGAGCTCCTTGTCCTTGTTCTCGATGTCGCCGTTGTCGATCATGTCGCCGTAGAAGTCGACGACGGCATCCGTCTGCGGATCCATCTCGAATTTCATGGCGGCTACGTAGCCGTCCTTGCCGTAGGTGATCTTCTCGACGTAATCGGCATCTTGGCCGGAGTACTCTTGGATCATCTGGAGCGTTGCAGTGTGGTCGTTCTCGATGACCTGCAGAGCGCGCAGGTTGGCGATCTCGAACTTGATCAGCGCGGAGCGCTTTTCCTCGAAGGCCTTGCGGTTCGTGCTCTGACGGCAGCAAGGGAATTCCTTGCCGATGAGCTCGTTGGGGCGGAATGCAACGGCGCACTTGCCGGTCTTGACGGCATTGACGCCATAGCCGCTGTTCACGAAGCACATATCGATCTCGCCCTTCTCGACGGCAGCGACTTCTGCCGCAGAGCTCTCAAGCAGGATGAACTCGACGTCATTGCCTTCAGCGAGCGGACCGATCTTCAGGCCCTGCTTGCGCAACCAGCTTTTGGTGATCATATGGCCGGTCTCCATGCGGAAGCAGCCGATGGTCTTGCCCTTGAAATCTTCGGCTTTCTTGTATTTATCCTTGTTCTCGATGAGCGTGATGCACTCGGATCCATCGGTGACCGTGCCGCCGAAAATGACGAGGTCATCGCCCTGACCGATATAAGAGCAGGTGGGAATCGACCCGAAGGGGAGGACGTCGGCGGAACCGTTGGAGAGCGCCGGCATGGCCTCGGGGAAGCCGCCGGACACGGTTTGCGTCTGGATGTTGAGGCCTTCTTCCTCGTAGAAGCCTTTCTTGATGGCGACGATGATGCAAGCGATCTTCGCATCCTTGCCGAGCAAAACGAGGTTTAAATCCTCGGTTTCGGTCTTGATAGTATTGTCGTACTTCTTCGTGTCGGCGCCCTTGCCACCTGAAGAGCAACCTGCTAGTGTGCCGAAGCTCGCCAGCGCTCCTGCGGCGAGGGCGGTGCTACCGGCAATCCTTAAGAATTGCCTACGGGAAATATCAGCCATGAAACATCCTTTCACTCAATTTAAAAGTACTCATTGAGGTATATTGGCTAAGGTCTAGTATAATGAAATTTAGTTGCATGTGTAGAACAATTATTAGATAGATTCCAATAATTGCGGCAAGCAACTAATTTGTACCGAAACGATAGTGAATCATTCGCATTGGGGGAATCGCGAGAGCGAATGCGGATTAGCAGGGCTTGGATTTGGCCAGCAAGGAAAAAGCATGGGTAACGAACTTCCTAAATATTTGGTCGTCAGCGGTTTTCTGGGCGCGGGGAAGACGACGAGCATGATCGCGATGGCGCGCGTCATCAATAAGAAATACGGGCAAGCCGCCATCATCGCCAACGATCTCGGCGCGAAGAACCTGGTGGATGCCGACTACACGCGTACGACCGATGTCGCTATCTCGGAGATCACCGGCGACTGCATCTGCTACGTCACCGAGGATCTGGTCCATCGTATCGACGGGCTTGTCGCCGATGGCGCGAACATCGTTATGTCGGATATCCCTGGATGCGGCTTAGGCGCACTCGACCACGTATACATCAAACTCAAAAACAACTATCCCGACCGATACGATCTGCTTCCGTTTCTGGTCATCGTTGACCCAGAGCGTTTGCGCATGATCTTGCCCGAGCGTGCAAACATCAACCTGACCGAGGAGATGCGCTTTTTGCTCGATGCGCAGCTTGCCGAGGCAGATCTCATCGTGCTGAACAAGATTGACTTGATCAGCGATGAGGAACGCGAGGCTGATCTGGCATTCATTCAAGAGGCCTATCCGGAAATCCCCGTGATGTCGATGAGCGCGAAAACGGGCGAGGGCGTCGAGGCGGTCGTGGACTACCTGGTAACGCATCGCGCCACTGCCGAGCATCGCGAACTCGGTGATGATACCGAGGAATTCGATGCTGCCGAAAAGCAGATGTGCTGGTACAATCGCCGCTTCTTCGCATCGGTCCGCGACGAGAGCAATATCGATTTCAACCAGGTGGTTGATGATTTCATCGAAGCGATTCGTGACGGGCTCATCGAGGCGAAGCGAAACGTCCCGCACTTAAAGCTGTTCGCGGCGGGCGAGGGAGAGGACTTCGTGAAGGCCTCGCTATTGGGCGTGGATTACGATATCCAATATGACCATCGACTCGAGCAAAAATACACCGCCATGGCCATCGTGGTGAATGCACGCGCGCTATGCGAATCCGAAACGCTCGGCGAGGTCATCGAAGACGCGATGGATTTCATAAAAGCCGAGCACAACCTGAAATGCAATGTGCTGTTCACGGAGTGCTTCGGGCTATTCGACGAGGGCCGTTCAAACGGCGGCCGTGCTAGCCGCTACTAGGATGATGCTGCCATGAAGCTTGCCGATCATGACAATGCGTGCTGCGTGAGCGTCGAACCGCCGCGATATGTGGCGGACGTGCTTCGGCGCTTGGCCGATGACGTGCCGAGCGAGAATTGCGGTTACGGTGTACCCGTGCCTCCTGCTCTTAGCGGTCTAAAGGTGCTTTGCGTCGGCCGCGGAACGCAACGCGAGGCCGTCATCGTCGAAGAACTGGTCGGATCCGATGGATCCGTCGCCACGATCGATGCGCTCACGGATGCCGAGGGCTTGACGGACGAGGCGCGTGCGCTTGCCGATGGTTCGTTCGATCTTGTGGTTGCCAACTGCGCATTCTCTACCGAGTGCGATCGTGATTCTGCGCTCGAATGCGCGGCACGCGTGCTCGTTCCTGGCGGGGAGCTGTTCTCATCCGACTTGTTCTGCCATCCTTCTCCTCCAAAAGAATGGGTTGAAGATCCCGAGCTCGTCGAGGAGGGTTTTGCGGGAGCGTTTTACGCTGACGATTTCGAACAGAGACTCGTCAAGGCGGGTTTTATCGGAGCGCTTACTGTCTCAACCGAACGCGTGAAGGTCATGAACCTCAACATGCAGACGAAGGTGCGTTTCCATCTGTTTGAGCTTGGCACATGGCGCGCCATCAAGGACGGTGGGAAGGCGTTGCCCGACGCCATCGAGGGCGAAGGCAACGTTTGCGTGCGCTATTTAGGTACGATTCCCGAGCAACCGAGATATTTCGACTGGTCGGATGGCCTTCGCTTCGTAAAGGGCAAGCCGAAGATCATTTCTCCTTCCGAGACGGCGCTTATCGCCCAGTCGCGCTACAAAGCGTTCTTCTCGTACGAGGCCGCAGAACCTGGCGCCGTAGTCGTTCCCGCGAAAGAACATCGTGATAAGCCGTTTTCCATGGAGGACTCCTCGAGTATCGTGATTGATAAAGAGTTCCTCGACGATGCATATAAGCGTCTCGGCTACAAAAGCTTCGAGGAACGCGTGGGAGAACCCGAGTTACTCATGACGCATGAGAAGCTCATCACGATGCAGATGAACATCACGTATCGATGCAACATCGCGTGCAGGCACTGCTTCTTGGAAAGCGGGCCAACCCGTCCCGAGATCATGTCACATGAGACCATGGAGGATTGCATCCGCGCGTTTAAGGCAGGTGGATTCGAAAGCATCGACATCACAGGCGGATCGCCCGAATTGCATCCCGATCTCGAATGGCTCATCTGTGAATTCTCCGGTATCGCGAAGGAGATCATCGTCCGCACGAACCTCACGATGCTCGATTTGCCCAAGTACTCTCATCTCGTCGACCTGTTCGCCGAGATGGGCGTTCGCATCATAGCGAGCTTGCCGTTCTATACCGAGCAAGGTGCCGACGATCAACGTGGCAAGGGCGTCTTCGAGCGCGCGATGCGTGGCATCCGCGAATTGAACAAACGGGGATATGGCATGGGGCGTGGCCTTGTGCTCGACCTCATGTTCAATGCGGGAGGTCCGTATTTGCCTCCGCCGCAATCAAAGATCGAAGAGGCGTATCGCGCTCGCTTGGAAAAAGAGCAGGGCATTCATTTCGATAGCTTGCTTGCACTCAATAACTTCTGTTTAGGGCGTTATGCCCACGATCTTATCGAGTCGGGAACCTTCGATGCATACCTGAGCTTGCTTGCGAATAACTACAATGCACTCGCCGTGACGCGCACGATGTGCTTAAGCCAGGCAAGCGTCGACTATGATGGCCGCATCTACGACTGCGAGCCGAACCATGCGCTTTCCATGCCTCGGCAAATCGATGGTCGTGATATGACGATCAAGGATCTTGTTAGTGGGCAATTGCCGCCGCGCAAGATTCTCACGAACGCCATCTGCTACAGTTGCGTTGCCGGATCGGGCTCAAGCTGCGGCGGTTCATTGGTATAGGGTGGATAGGAGTCAAGGTATGGAGAAGCCTACGGATAAGACGGTGCACGGATTCGCTACGGATGCAGCGATGTATTTGCGCTCTAAGATCGTCGAAGCGGCGGTCGAATCGAATGCGCCCGTCGAGATTCCCGAAATCGCCATCGTGCTCGGCAGCGGCTTAGGCTCGCTTGTCGACAAGGTGGAAAATAAGCTAACCATCCCATTTTCTGACGTGCCGCATATGCGCATGACGACGCAGCGTTTGCATGCGGGCAACTTCGTCATCGGAAAGCTTGGCGGCAAGCAGGTCATCGTGCTGCAAGGGCGGTTGCACTTATACGAGGGCTACTCCTCACGTATCGTTGTATTTCCTGTTTTCATCCTGCATATGCTCGGGGTGAAAACGCTCATTCTGACGAACGCATCCGGAGGCATCAACCTCACGTATTCCGTCGGCGACATCGTCGCGGTATCGGATCACATCAACTTCATGGGAGTGAATCCTTTACGCGGCGACATAGAGATGGGACGCAAGGCGCTCTTTCCCGATATGACCGACACGTATACGCCGAGATTACGAGAATTGGCGTGTGAACAGGCTAAAGCATGTGGCATTGACTTGCACGAAGGCGTCTATATCGGCGTTGCCGGGCCATCGCTTGAGACGCCTGCGGAAATCCGTGCATTCCGCGTGCTCGGTGCTGACTTGGTTGGTATGTCAACGGTTCTAGAGGCGATTGCCGCACGCGATTGCAAGATGGATATTCTTGCGCTCTCGCTTGTGACTAATATGGCAGCGGGTGTTTTAGACGAACCCATTTCGGGCGAGGAGATCGTTGCGACGGCGAAGAGACGCGCTACCGATTTGGGAAACCTCATCGAGGGCATTGTCGCGAACGTATAAAAGAGCATCAAGAGAAAGGCACCATCATGCTCTTCAAAGACATCAGCATCTTGGACGAGAATTTCGATCACAAAGCTCACCAGTGGGTTGGCGTGAAAGACGGCAAGATAGCCTATATCGGCGACGTGCCACCTGCTGACGCTGCCGAATATGGGGAAGCCTATGACGGCACGAACCGTCTGATGATGCCTGCGATGTACAACGCCCATGCGCATTCTCCCATGACGCTTCTTCGGGGTTATGCCGAGAATGCCACGCTGCACGATTGGCTGAACAAGCTTGTTTGGCCGTTCGAGGCTAAGATCACAGCGGAAGATTATCATTCGGCGACTTTGCTTTCCTGCGCGGAGATGGCGCGTTATGGCGTTGTTAGCTTCAGCGATATGTATTTCCGTGCTGAGCAACGCGCAGAAGCTATCATCGAAGCCGGCCTGAAGGCGAATCTTGCGGATGGCGTTATCGCGTTCGATCCGGATAAGCCCTATAGCGATTACGATGCATACCAGGTGTACGAGACCGCACTTCCCAAACTGCACGGCGCCGACGATGGGCGCATTCTCATGGACCAGACCATACATGCCGAGTACACGACGGTCGACCCAGTGGTTCGCGACATCATCGCATACGCGAAGGAGCACGGATTAGGCGTGCAGCTTCACGTTTCTGAAACGCAATCCGAGCATGAAGAGTGCAAGGGCCGCAAAAACGGTATGACCCCCGTGCAGTATTTCGAGAGCGTTGGGTTGTTCGATGTGCGCACCGTTGCCGCGCATTGCGTGTGGGTCGAGGATGCCGACATGGCAATCTTGAAGGAGCATGGCGTGTTCGTGGCATCGAATCCAGCGAGTAACCTGAAGCTCGGCAGCGGTTTCGCACCGATTCCTAAGATGCTCGCACGAGGCCTGAACGTATGCATCGGCACCGAC
The DNA here is from genome assembly GCA_017431165.1 of Eggerthellaceae bacterium. Lineage (GTDB taxonomy): Bacteria > Actinomycetota > Coriobacteriia > Coriobacteriales > Eggerthellaceae > SIG42. The sequence goes on along the minus strand of JAFRLO010000035.1, from coordinate 4,828 downwards.
GGCATGGCCTCGAACAACAATCACGATATGTTCCAAGACATGTACCTGTTCGCGATGATCCATAAGGGCATGGGCGATCCGACGGTGGTCACGCCTAAGGAGACCATCCGCGCCGCAACGCGTATGGGTGCGCTGGCGCAGGGGCGCAAAGATTGCGGCCTGATCAAAGAGGGTTTCAAGGCCGACCTTGCCGTGTTGGATACGAGCGGTCCGAGCTGGTGGCCGATGACGGATCCTTTGTGCAACCTCGTATATGCCGGACATGGCTCAGACGTTGTGCTCACGATGTGCGATGGCCGTGTCGTGTATCGCGATGGGGAGTGGCCGCGCTTCGATATCGAGCGCGTCAAGGCCGAGGTGAGCGCGCGTACCAAGCGCATCATCTCCGAGCTGTAAGCGCACAAGAATCGAGCGTAGGGGGCGCCTGCTTGCAGGCGCTCTTTTCGTTTGGAGCCCCTGCTTGCAAAGCATCACGAAAGCCGGCAGCTAAGGCTTACGACTCCATTTTTTGCCTTGTTCTAGGCGGATGAAAGAACGGTAATGCGCTTTGGGCGGCGGCTGCCTGCTTGCATGCTTAGCACTTGATCCGAAATCTGCTTCTGCAGGTTAATCACCAAACCGTGAAAAAACGTGGAAAATGCCGCAAAAAGCACCGATGCACCGTTTTAAGTGCCTGATTAAGCGCGAAAAAGTGCCATATCGATGCGAAGTATGTCCGTTCGGTAAACTATTCAGGCAAAAATCGAGGGAAAGTGTTCCCAAGGCTTGTACTTTAAGGTAGCATTAGTCTGTCTATAACTATGTCCAAACTATGCCCTTTTTTGGTCATTTTGGTAGGCAACAAGGTCGTCGGTATTGGTTTGTAGGAAATGGGGTAATTATGGAGAAGATGAGAAGGAAAACACAGACAAAACGAAAGACTCCTTTTATCAAAACGCTTCTCATCACGATGCTTGCAACGGTTGCTCTTGTTGCAGGTGGCGTGACGGTTGCTTATGGCGAAATATCCGGTGCACCCGCAAACGAGAAAAAGCTGATTGACAACGGCGATGGTACGTATACCATCGCGCTTAACGTAACTGGTGCAGCTGAAAGCAGTACGCATACAGAAGCTACCAAAGCAAACGTCATCTTGGTTTTGGATACGTCGAGCTCGATGGTGAACAATAACGCTTCGCCTGGCGTGACGCGTCTCGCTGCTGAGCAGGATGCCCTAACGAAGACAGATGGCATTATCGACAAGCTTCTTTCGCAGAACGTGCCAGGCGATTCGGTTAAGAGCGACATCATCGAAGTCGCTATTGTCAACTTCGGCAATGCGAGCCATGTTCCTCAAACGTGGACCACAGATGGCAGCCTGCTCAAGAGAACGATCAACGGGCTCTCAACGGATAGTGGTACGAACTGGGAGGCAGCGCTTCGAGATGCACAGGCATTGGCAAACGCTAAGAAGACCGCTCAGCCAAACGAAGAGGTTTATATCATCTTCATGACCGATGGCGAGCCCACGTGCCATTATGGTGACACTACCGTCTATTGGCAAAGCGATGCCCTCATTGATGAGCAGTGGGATTATGCGAACGATTATGCTCGGGCGTTGGTCGATCCGGGCGATCATACTTTCTATGCCCTGTTCACTTGGGGTGCCGCTAATCGTGCGCACTATCTCTCTAGCCTGGTGCAGTACGCATATACGGGTTCTGGTGGACCCAACACCGCTCTAGATGCAGCCTACGCGAAGTACTATACGAACGCAAACAACACTGATGAGGTTATTGCTGCACTTGCGCAGATTGTTGATGACATCACGAATACTGTTGGCTATCAGGATGTTGAGATGACCGACGGTGTCACCCAAATGACTGCCTCGAATGTAAAGGCAACTGCAGGTGGCGACGTGACAGGCGTCAAATACTATCGTAGTGGCGGTCCCTACAGCACAACTGCCAACGATGGCTTGGGCGAGGAATGGACGGATGCCCCCCATGCAACCATCAACGATAAAGGTGAAGTTGATTGGAAACTTGAATACACGAATGAAGAGGGCGATCCAGTTCCGATGCAGCTGGAAGATGGTGTTACTTACACTATCACCTTTGTTGTGTGGCCCAAGCAAGAATCACTTGACCTCGTTGCTGATCTGAACAACGGTATTATCTCTTATTCCGATTTGACCCCCGAACAGCAAGCCCAGATTTCTGGATCTGCTGGATCGTATAAATTGAAGACCAACACTGACTACCCCACGGTAACCTATAGCACGGTAACCACCGTCACTGATTCGACGGGAACGCATACAGAGGTTTCCGACCCCGTTACAGTCAACATTGAGAATCCGGAGCCTGTTGCTCTTGCCGAGGAGAAGCTGAATGCTCTCAAGATTTGGGAAGACTCGCTTGACCCGAGTCAGCGTGAGGACGTCGGCGATTCCGTAACGCTCTACCTCATGGTTGATGGCGATTACTATTACGTCGATGAAGATGGCAAGCCCATAGGTGTTACGCTTCAGGAGAGCGAGGATTGGGAAAAGTCCGATTACATCAGCATCGCTCCTGGCATCATGGTAACCGATGATAGCCCGGCGTATGATCCTAATGCTACGCAGGTCACCTACGACGGCGTTACATATGCGCTTATCGAAGAGGGCCATGACTATGTCTTCAAAGAGAGCGAAAGCGACAAGCACTTCGAACTGACAGCGTATCATCATCATCCCATGATTATGGGTGAGAATGCAGACGGTTCGCTTCATGTTGTGGACGTGATCTTTACTTATGCTGCTGATGGTAAGACCATCACCGGTATTGAAGACATCAAAGAGCTTGAAGATAGCCTTTCTGCAACCAACACCCTGAAGGGCGGCATCAATATCACCAAGGTTGTAGTTGACGAAGATGGCGAAGCGATTGATGATATGAATCCCTTCGAGATCAAGATCACTATGACCGATCCTGATGGCAATGCTCTTCCGACCAAGACGGTTGCAGAGGGAGAGCCGCAGGCTGGTACCGAGTACACCATCGACTATCGTATTTACTATGGTCCGAACAATCCCAACTACGATGCGGCTTCCAGCAATAACCGCTCCGACCACATCTACAAGACCGGTACCGAGTTCACCGAAACTATCTATGTCGGTGATGTGATTCGTGTTGTCAACGTTGAAGACGACACGATTTACACCGTGACTGAGACTGCACCTACGGGATACGAGTATGTGAGCACCACCTATGAAATCGCTTACGGTGGAAAAGCAGAGAATCGCAAAGCGGATCCCAATCATCAGGTTCAGGGCAACTCTGCAAGCTATGCGGAAGTGACCAACAAATACACCTTCGGCGATCTTGAAGTCTCCAAGACCGTTACTGTCCCCGCTGGATACACGAAGGATGCTTCTAAGGAATTCGAATTCACGTTCAAGCTGTTCTCCGACGAGAACAAGACTACTGAGCTCGAGGGCCAGAAGTACAACTACACTATTACGCCGGCCAGTGGCTCCGCAACTGAAGGAACCATCACCGAGGGCGGAACTTTCAAGCTGAAGGATGGCGACACGATCAAGTTCGAGAAGCTGCCCGAGGCTGCTTACTATGAAGTCACCGAGACCACTCCGGCTGGTTACACGATTTCTTCCAAGACCGGCGATACCGGTACTATCGTAAAGAACGAAACCGCATCGGCTGCGTTCACCAATGCCTATAGCGCTTCTGGCAAGGTTGATCCGCCGGTGAAGAAGGACATCACCGGTACCGAAGAGCTTTATAACAAGGGCGACTTCACGTTCGTCATCGCGAATACGGCTGCTCCTACGGGTGTGACCGCCCCGATGCCTACCAACACGTCCATCACCAACAGCGCTACCTATGAGCTCGAGGACAAGGAAGGCTACTACGAGTTCGGTGAGATCACCTTTACCGTTCCGGGTACCTACACCTATTCCGTAACTGAGTCCGGTAGCGTTCTGGGTGTCACTAACGACTCCGAAGCAACCAAGACCATCACATTCACCGTTACCGATAAAGGCGATGGCACCTTGTCCGTGGATCCGGCTACCGATAGTGCTGTTTTCGCCTTCACCAACGCGTACAAGACCGGTAGGTTGGAAATCACCAAGACTGTTGTGAACGCGGCCAATCCTGAGGACAACACCAAGTTCACGTTCACCGTTACGTTTACCGATGCAACGGGTGCAGCTATTGAAGGCAGCTTCCCGTACACCATCGGCGATAGCGCAACTGGCACCATCGCATCTGGCGGAACCGTCCAGCTTGCTAATGGCGAAACGGCTATCATCACCGAGATTCCCGATGGCGTGACCTACACCGTTACCGAGACTGCAGTCGAAGGCTATACGCCCGATAAGACTTCCTCAACTGGCACCATCGACTCTGAAGAGGCTGCCGCTGTCGAATTTACCAACACCTATGCGGCTTCCGGCGAGGTTGAGCTCGAGGCTATCAAGGCAGTCTCCGGTGCCGAGTGGCCCGAGGACGGCACTGTGACCTTCACGCTTTCCGGTGAAGGCGGCACCCTGCCTGAGACGAAGACCGTGACTCTGGAAGAAGAGGGTACCGCGACCTTCGGCGCTATCACCTATACCGAGGCCGATGCCGGCAAGACCTACACCTACACCATCGCGGAGACGGCAGGCTTCGGTGACGGTTGGACGGCAGAACCCGAGTCCATCACCGCCACGGTCAAGGTGACAGACAACGGCGACGGCACGCTGAAGACCGAGGTGACCTACTCGCCCGAGGATGCGACCATCACCAACACCTATAAGGCCGAGGGCTCCGTCGCGCTGACCGCCTCCAAGGAATTGGTCGGC
>JAFRLO010000034.1 GCA_017431165.1 Eggerthellaceae bacterium | reverse complement strand
GACATCCGCACAGCTTCAAGATATTGTGGATGCGCTGAACGCGGCCAATCAAAGTGCTAAATTGCCGGATGGTTCTTTGGACAATGCCAACAAGCGCTTGGATTCAAAAACCTTTTGTGGAACAGGTTATACGCTATACAGTGCGCTTCGCTAAGACGTTTGTCCATACGATGATACATGAAGTCATTTTTGCATTCACGATAGTTGACCGTATAACACGACAACTGCAGAAACCACCAGGCAAATATCACGGAGATGGCGGTATAATCCCCTTCGGCAAAAATGCCCGAGAAGAAAGAGCACTCTATGAAGATCTACATCATCCGACACGGGGAGACATCGGCGAACGTCGCAGGTGTTTTCCAAGGCAGGCTCGATACGGAATTGCTTGAAAGCGGGCTGGCGCTGGCATCGTCGGTCGGTCAGGCCCTCTCGGATGTGCGCTTCGATGCAGCGTTCGCGTCTCCTCTAACGCGTTCGCAGATAACCGCCCGTGCCTTGCTGGATGCGAGTGGCAACGAGGACGTGCCCATCGAAATCGATGAGCGCTTGTTCGAGATTTCGGTGGGACAGTGCGAAGGCAAGCATTTCCGACCGGGAGAATGCGAAGTGGATGAGAAGTATCTTCATGGGTATTTCGATGATCCGCTCCATTTCGATGGGTTCCCCGAAGGTGAAAGCACTCGGGAGGTATGCGCGCGGACCCAGGATTTTCTAAGAGAGCTTGCGCAGAAGGATTACGAATCGGTTCTCGTGTCTACGCACGGATTCGCGTTGCGCGCGATGCTCAACATGGTCTATGACGATCCGTCCGATTTCTGGCACGGAGGCGTGCCGCTGAATTGTTCGGTGAGCATCGTTGATGCTCATGACGGATGCTTTGACCTTGTGGGGGACGATGTCGTCTTCTACGATCAAAGCCAAGTAAGCGACTGGTTCTCTGAGCACTAATCAAAGCCGCCATCTTTCGCGACATACGCGATGCGATCGCGTTCCTTCGGAGCGCAATCGTTTGTCGAAAGAGCTACACAACCCCTTCACATGCCAGCATGCCGGCGTGCACTTCGTTGTATAATACTAATTTAGGTTTTTAGGCCTTCTTTCAGGAAGCATTCACCCCGATGGATGCGTGAAAGCGTCTTATGAGATGGCCTGCGCGAGGCTTCAACTCGCGCCGATAGTGCAAGGCGACATCAAGATGCTTGGAGCCATCTTAGGAAAGGAAGCAAGATGAAGGGCATCATCCTAGCAGGGGGGAGCGGTACGAGGCTGTACCCGCTGACCACGGTGACGAGCAAGCAGCTTCTGCCCGTGTATGACAAGCCCATGGTGTTCTACCCCCTGTCCGTCCTCATGATGGCGGGCATCCGCGACATACTCATCATCTCCACGCCCCACGATCTGCCTAACTTCCAGCGCCTCTTAAAGGACGGCTCCGATTACGGCGTGAAGCTCTCGTATGCCGAGCAGCCGTCTCCCGACGGGCTCGCCCAGGCGTTCATCATCGGCGAGGAGTTCATCGACGGCGATTCCTGCGCGCTCGTCTTGGGCGACAACATCTTCTACGGCAACGGCCTGAAGCGCCATCTGCGCCAAGCGGTCGCGTCAGCCGAGGAGAAGGGCGGCGCGACGGTATTCGGCTACTACGTCGATGACCCGTGGAGATTCGGCGTGGTGGAGTTCGACGAGGATTTCAACGCGGTCTCGATCGAGGAGAAGCCCGCCGAGCCGAAGTCGAACTACGCTGTCACCGGCCTGTACTTCTACGATGCGCGCGTGTGCGAATTCGCCAAGCAGGTGCGTCCGAGCGCGCGCGGCGAGCTCGAGATCACGACCTTGAACCAGATGTACCTCGCGGAGGGGTCCCTCAACGTGGTCACGCTCGGGCGCGGCTACGCATGGCTCGACACGGGCACCATGGAGTCGCTGTTCGAGGCGGGGCAGTTCGTGCGCACCGTGCAGGAGGCGCAGGGCCTTTCGATCTCGGTCATCGAGGAGATCGCATACGAGAACAACTGGATTACCCGCGAGCGCCTCTTGGCCGCCGCGGAGCGTTACGGGAAGAGCCCATACGGCGACCACCTCAAGAAGGTCGCCGAGCGCAAGATCTACATTGAGAAAGAAGGGGAGTAGGCGATGAGGATATTGATCACGGGCGGTTTGGGACAGCTGGGCAACGAGCTTTCCCGCTGCATCTCGACCGGCAGGGCCGAGATCGGCCCGATACCCGCTTCTTACGCGGACGCCGATGTGACGTGCATCGATTACCATGAGCTTGACATCTCCGACGAGGCTGCGGTCGATGCGTGGTTTAAAAACTACGGACCCTATGATCTCGTTGTCAACTCCGCTGCGATCACCAACGTCGATGGTTGCGAAAAAGACGAGGAGGGCGCGCATCGCGTCAACGCCGATGCCGTCGGTTACCTCGCTCGCGGCGCAGAGGGATGCGGGGCGAAGTTCGTCCATATCTCCACCGACTATGTCTTTCCCGGGACCGACCCCGTCCCGCGTACCGAAGATGACCAGACCGGGCCGATCTCCGCATACGGCCGCACGAAGCTCGACGGTGAGAAGGAGACGTTCGCGAACTGCAGCCGTACGTTCGTCTTGCGCACCGCTTGGCTATATGGCTACGTTGGAAAGAACTTCGTGAAGACGATGGTGGGGCTTGGCACCAAGCTCGATCACGTCACGGTCGTCGATGACCAATTGGGCAACCCTACGAGCGCTAATGACCTCGCGTACGAGATACTCGCGCTCGCCGATACTGAATACTATGGACTTTACCACTGCACCAACGAAGGGACGTGCTCCTGGGCTGACTTCACCGAGGCGATCATGGAGGGTGCGGACCGCGATTGCGCAGTCGTGCGCTGCTCCTCTGCCGAGTATAAGGAGAACAATCCGCAGAGCGCAGACCGTCCTGCGTACTCTTCTTTGGAGAACCGCCATTTGGCGCAGACTATCGGCAACAAGATGCGTCCATGGCAAGAAGCGCTCTCGACGTACCTCGCCAATATGCCTGCCCTTGCGAAGAACCCCTCGTGGGACGATCTGACACAACCGGCAAAGTAGGAGGGGAAGAACGTGAGAAACATCCTCGTCACAGGAGCTGCCGGCTTCATCGGATCGAACTTCGTCCATTGGGTAGTGGAGCATGAGCCCTCCGTTCATATCACCGTCCTCGATAAGCTGACGTACGCAGGCAACCGCGAGAATCTCGCTGACATCCCCGAGAACCGCATGGACTTCGTGCACGGAGACATCTGCGATGAAAAGCTCCTCTCCAAGCTGTTCCCAAAAGCCGATGCGGTTGTGCACTTCGCAGCGGAGAGCCACAACGACAACTCGATTGCCAATCCGGATCCATTCGTTGAGACGAACGTCGTGGGGACGTACCGCCTTCTCGAGGCTGCGCGAGCCTTCGACGTGCGGTTCCATCACATTTCCACCGACGAGGTATATGGGGATTTGGCCCTCGATGATCCGGCTCGGTTCACAGAGGAGACGCCGTACCATCCCAGTTCCCCATACAGCTCAACGAAGGCGGCAAGCGATATGCTCGTGCGTGCCTGGCACCGCACATATGGCGTGCGCGCGACCATAAGCAACTGCTCGAACAACTACGGTCCCTATCAGCATATTGAGAAGTTCATCCCGCGTCAGATCACCAACCTGCTCTCGGGTCTGCGCCCAAAGCTCTATGGCGACGGGAAGAACGTGCGCGATTGGATTCATACCGAGGATCACTCTTCGGCGGTATGGGCGATACTGAACGATGGCCGCATCGGCGAGACCTACCTCATCGGTGCTGACGGCGAGAAGAGCAACATCGATGTGCTTCGCGCGATACTGCGTACCATGGGATACTCAGAGGATGATTTCGATTGGGTGCGTGATCGTCCCGGTCATGACCGTAGATACGCCATCGATTCCACGAAGCTTCGTCGCGAACTTGGTTGGGAGCCGATCCATACGGATTTCGATGGGGGACTGGCTGCAACGATCGAGTGGTACGAGACGCATCGCGATTGGTGGCAAGGCGTCAAGGAAGCGACCGAGGCGAAATATAAGGCGCAAGGTCAATAAGACCGAATGAAAAAGCCGAGGATTCGGCTTTTCAAGGTGGCTAAAGGGAGAGGCTTCATATGAACATCGACATAACGGGTGTATGTCGTGGAGGCGCGAAAGTATTTTTCAAGCTTCTTGTCAGTGATATCGACTCTGCCAATCTCGTCTCGGTAAATGCCAAGGTGCATGACGATCCCATCCCTTGCATGGTCTTCGAGAATGACAGCTGCTCTCCTGTGCTCGAGGCGAGCTGTGCTCGCGATTTCACGGTGATAATCCCGCAAGTGCGCGTCGATGTGACCGTATGCGTCAACGTCCTTTCCGCTCATTTCGAGAAACTCGGTCAGGCTGAATACGTTGTCAGGCCGAATGAGGCGAAGTGGAGGTCGCGTATCAACAGGGTGATGCATCCGGGCATCTTGTCGTCGATTCGCAATTGCGATTACGGGAAAACGCTCGGTCGTGCCGTCATCAAGATCCACGACTGCGTGCCCGTGCACGATTCTTCCGCAGAGAATCTCCCGGTCGCGGAATGCATCTATCACGGGACCGCTTTCGTTCCCTGCACCCTTTCCCCGGGCCCCTTTACGCTTCGGTGCTTCGACGGGGAATGCAATGAGACGGGTGTCGCCTTCACGTATGCGCCTGCGAAGATGATTGCGGAATCGAAGGATATGACGACTCCCTTATGGGAAACAGGTTTCTCAATGCGTGCGCCTATTTCGTTGGATGGGTTCACCATCGTCGCCTACGGGGAAGACGGTAAGGCCATCGTAGGATTCGAATCGCTCGCCGATGACCAGATAGCTGATTTGAAGGAAAGAGTTGCCTTCTATTTCGAAAATGCCTGGTCTGATGCGGATTATCATAACTGGTTCACCGATAGGCGTCCGAAGCAAAGCGAGCTTGCGATTCAGCGCCATCACCCATTCAATGCGAATCCGACCTTCAGCATTATCATCCCGATTCGTCGAGCCTCTGCACGTCAACTGCGCGAAACGGTCGATTCGATTCTGGCCCAGACGTATTCGCATTTCGAAATCATCCTTGTGAATGGGGATTCCGCCAAATCGAAGATGCTTTTGACCCTCGCAGAGTATTCTGCTTTCGATACGAGGATCGCCATCGTCGAAGGAAAGGAAGGCGAAGCATTAGGCGTAAGCGAAGCCTTTATCGCTGCAACAGGCGATTTCATTGCATTCGTTGAACAGGGCGATGTGCTCGAGCCCGATATCCTTTTCGAGTATACGGGTGTTATCAACGATTATCCTGAAGCCGATGTCATTTACTGCGATGAGGATTGCCTCATGCCCGATGGCACATACAGCATGCCCGTCTTAAAGCCCGATTATTCCATCGATTATCTTCGCTCAACCGATTACATCCGCCATCTTATCGCCGTTCGTGCTTCGATAGCCCGATCGGTTCCTGCCGCAACAGGCTATTCCGCAGTGCAGCGGGAATACGATTTCGTGTTAAGGGTTACCGAGGCTGCGGGGTATGTGGCGCATGTCCCCAAGGTTCTTTACCACCACCGCGCTGCGGAGAAGAAGGTTTCTGCGAAAGCTGCCGAAGCGTCATGCGAAGGCACCGAAGTGGTTCGCGACCAACTTCGCCGCCTTGGCATCGAGGCGAAGGTCACTTGCCATCACGGGCGTTTTAATCGTGTCGATTATCTCGTTAGCGGCACGCCTAAAGTGAGCATCATCATTCCTTCGAAGGACGCGAGCGACTTGCTTACGAGGTGTGTTTCCTCCATTGTGGAAAAGACGACCTACGAAAACTACGAGATCGTCATTGTCGAGAATAACAGCTCTGCTCCCGAGACCTTCGATTACTATCGAGACGTTCAAACCGATAATGACAAGATCCGCGTGGTGACATGGACGGGCGAGGGGTTCAATTACTCGTCTTTGATCAACTTCGGTGCAACCCATGCAAATGGTGAATATCTCCTTCTCCTCAATAACGACATGGAGGTCATCACACCCGAATGGATAGAGCTATTGCTAGGCTGCTGCCAGCGAAAGGACGTCGGTGCCGTTGGCGCCAAGCTTCTCTATCCTGATCAAACCATCCAGCATGCCGGTGTGGTAGTGACGAGCGGGAGCTTGGAGCACATCGGATATCGGGTTCCTCGTGAATATCTCGGATATATGTCGTTGCTTTGCCAGATGCAAGATGTCAGCGCGGTGACGGGCGCCTGCATGATGGTAAGCAGGGAGGCTTTCGAGTCTCTTAACGGATTCGATGAGACCTTCGCAGTAACCTATAACGATGTTGATTTCTGCTTGAGGCTTCGCGAAACGGGCAAGCTTATCGTCTACAACCCCTTTGTCGAGCTTTATCATTATGAGTCGGTTTCCAGAGGACATGACGACGCGGGCGAGAAAAGGCAACGTGTCATGAAGGAGTGGTCGTACTTCTGGTACCGTTGGCCTGATTACTACGTGAAAGGCGATCCGTTCTTCAATAAGAACTTCGATCAGGATTACACACGTGTGAGCTATCACCGTTTGAACAGGCGATCAAATTAAAGGACGCCCATTCGGACGCAGGATGGTTTTGCACGGTCATGGAAGATATGCGGAGGTGCACGGTGACTGACAATCAAATCGTGAGCGGGAATTTCACATTCACAAAAACATCGATCGAAGGTGTCATCATCGTCGATCCTAAGTGTTATGCCGATGCACGCGGATACTTCATGGAGACCTATAAGCAACCTGATTTCGTTCGTGGTGGCATCGATGTGGAATTCGTTCAGGATAACCAATCGAGCTCGACTCGAGGAGTCTTGCGTGGCTTGCATTACCAGATAGAGCATCCCCAGAGCAAGCTCGTTCGTGTTGTGAGCGGTACCGTTTTCGATGTCTGCGTTGATTTGCGTCCTGGAAGCGCAACGTACGGAGCATGGGAGGGCGTGGTCCTCTCAGCTGAGAACAAGCGCCAGTTCTTTATTCCTCGCGGTTTCGCACACGGCTTTCTGGTGTTATCCGATACTGCCGAATTTGTTTATAAATGCGATGACGTGTATCATCCGAATGATGAAGGCGGCTTGATGTGGAACGATCCCGCGATCGGAATCGAGTGGCCTGCCTTGATGGGGGATGAATCATTCGATCCCGAAAAGGTCATCTTGAGCGAAAAAGACACCAAGCATCCATCTTTGCGCGAATTGTAGGAAAACATGGCAAGGTTACCTAAGGTAAAACATGTACTCGGTATCGGAGTGCGCGCTGGTTTGAAGAGATTCGGCTATGAATTGCAGCCAGAGCAGCCGCTCATCATCGACCCCGACCCGTTTCCCGTCGATGCGTGGACCGACGAGGCGTACGGCGAATGGGTCAAGGCGCATCAGGTGACCGATGAGGAGCTTGCGCGTCAACGTGCTATATCGGGTGAATTCGCGATTCAGCCGACATTCAGCTTCATAGTTCCTCTGTTCCATACGCCTCTCGATTATCTCAATGATGTCGTTGAGAGCGTTTTAGCGCAAAGCTACGGCAGATTCGAGCTGGTGCTTGTCAACGCTACCCCCGAGGATGAAGCGCTTACCTCGGCTGTCGAGAGTCTAGCCTCGTCTGACGAGCGCATCATCGTCGTTCCCTTGAGTAAGAACTACGGCATCTCTCTCAACTCCGATTACGGAGTGACGGCCTCATCCGGCGATTTCGTGTGCTTCTTAGATCACGATGATTTCATCGAGCCGGATCTTCTGTTCGAATATGCGTCTGCGATCAATGCAAATCCTTCCATTGGCCTGCTTTACTGCGATGAGGATATCGTTGAGCCAATTGAAGACGAGTCTGGATCCGACGGTGCGAAGAAATCACCAGATCTTGAGGTTGCTTCCGAAGATAAAGGCGCTGATATCGCCGTTCAGCATCGTGCTTGGCATTTCAAGAACCCGCTGTTCAAGCCGGATTATTCGCCAGAGCATCTGCTGTGCAAGAACTACGTTATGCATCTTTTGACCGTACGACGGGAGATTTACGCGCTCATGCCGGTGGTTACGGCTGACTATGATGGCAGCCAAGACTACAACCTGACGCTTCTGGCAACATCTTCCGGCTGCGATGTGCATCATGTTCCCCGTGTTCTCTACCACTGGCGCGTCGGCCCGAATTCCACAGCATCCAATCCTGGTTCGAAGCCCTATGAGCGCACATCGAACCGTTGGGCGATTCAAAGCCATGTCGAGAGGAATGGCTTTAAGGCGACCATCGTGGCATCGGGTATCCCGTTTATCCACAATCTCTGGTTCAAGCCGGGCAATGCAGTGCGCGTATCGGTGATAGTGCATGCTGATGGCGACGATGCTCAAACCCGAACGCTCATAAAGCTCTTCGAGCAGGGGAATAGCTACAGCAATTACGAGATAGTGCTCGTCGGGGCTCATGCGCCGGAGCTCGCAGCTGATCTAAAGAACGCTCGCGCGGTAGAGGAAGCTTCGAGCGATTTGAGTCTCATCCGCGCTTGGAACCTTGGTGCACAGGCTGCGCAGGGGGATTATCTGCTGTTCATGCCTCCCGGGTCGATGTTCATGACCGCAGAGCCTCTTGAGCAGCTTTTAGGGTTGAGCAGCATCAAGGGCGTTGGTGCGGTAGCACCGAAATCTCTCTATGGCATGAGCGAGAATAAATGCTTCGGTATCGCCATCACACCGAAACGCGTGATGCCCATGTACCGCGGGTACGATGATGGTTTTCCAGGTTATGAGTGCAATCTCCGCGCGTTCCAGAACCCTTCCGCTGTCTCGTATGAGGGCATGATGACGCCGCGGGCGCTTTTCGTTGGCCTCGGCGGGTTCGATGAGGAGTTCAAGAGCGTGATCGCTGCGGCAGATTACTGCCTTCGGATGAGGGAGACGGGTTATCGGTGCGTTCAAACGCCGACTGTCAAGCTTCTCACCAGGGAATCCTGCCCATTCCCTCGATACGATTATTCGACTTCGACGAGCGATTTCCCCGAGGCAGACCAAAAGTTGCTCTATAAGAAATGGCCCGCTTGGCGCGAATGCGGTGACCCTCACTACAATGTCAACCTCGATCAGACGAGCGGGTATCAGCAGATACCTCACGAATGATTGCATGACAAATGTCCCTGAAGGAAAAGGAGGTGAAGCTTGTAAGATGAATCCGCATGTCCTAGCGATAATCCCTGCGTACAACGAGCAGGATAGTATCGTCTCAACGATGGATAGTCTTAAGCGTCATGCTCCTTGGGTCGATTGCCTTATCGTGGATGATGGATCGACGGATGCGACAGTTGCCATATGCCAAGAGCATGGGTTTAACTATGTCTCGCATGCCACGAATCTCGGATTGGCGGGCGCATTCCAAACGGGTATGAAATACGCGCATCGCAAAGGCTATGACTACGCGATTCAATTCGATGCCGATGGTCAGCACGATGCGCAGAGCATACAGGCGATGCTCGATGCTGCAGTATCCAACAATGCGAATATCGTAATCGGTTCGCGTTTCGTGACGGTCGAGAAGCCGAAGAGCGCACGCATGGCGGGCTCGGCGCTTCTCCAGGCTATCATCCGTTTGACGACGGGGCAGAAGGTCGTCGATCCGACTTCCGGGATGCGTATGTATGACGCAGAGATGATCGAGTTCTTCGCGAATGCGTTCGATTTCGGTCCAGAGCCCGATACCATAGCTTTGCTCATGCGCCGCGGGGCGAAACTCGTGGAGGTTCAGGTCACGATGCACGAGCGCACGGCAGGAAAAAGCTATCTCACCATGTCGAAATCCATAATGTACATGCTTTCGAAGAGCTTTTCGATTCTATTTGCACAGTGGTTCAGGGGGAATAAATGAATCTGACATTGACTATCGTTCTCGTGATAGGTGCCCTCATCGTTTTCTTGGGCATCGTATGGAAGATTCGCAAGGCTGAATTGAGTATCGCAAGCTCGGTGTTCTGGTTCCTCTTCACCATAAGCTTATTGCTGTTGGCGTTTTTCCCGCAGATAGCCTATTTCTTCTCGCATCTCTTCAATATCGAGTCTCCGTCGAATTTCGTATTCCTCTATGTCATCGCCGTCCTGTTGGTTCGCAGTTTCATGGATACCATCCAAATCACGAAGTTGCATGAGAAGCATAACGATATCGTCCAAGAGCAGGCGCTTGCGAGCGTATGTCCTCCCGATCCGTCTTCGGATGGCGACGGTGGGGATGCGAAGTAGCTTTTTACGAGGAACTGCCGCTCATCTGGCAAAAAAGTATCTATCAGGCAAATCGCTAAGCTTGCGAAGCGAGCGTAGCCGCCTGCTCGAGCAAGCGTGCTGTTTCGACCCATGAATGATTCTCGCGTACTCGCCGTGCGATGTTTCCCGCACAGGTGCGCCTAAGATGGGAATCGTCTGCAAGCTTCAAGATCGCTGACGCTATTGTATCGGGATCAGCATTTTCTAAGATGATCCCGTATTGGTCTGTCGGGATGAGCTCGCGGGCACCTCCGACATCTGTGATTATCGGGCAGACCGTGCACGCTGCTGCTTCGAGTAGGGCGGTCGAGAATCCTTCAGAGCGCGTGGGGAGACAGAAAATGTCCGATTCGAGCAAAAGCGCGGCGACATCGCCGGGTGTGAGCGCGCCTAGGGCATGCACGCGATCAAGGCCTGCGGCTTCTACAGCCTCTCTGAGCGGTCCGTCTCCTGCGAGGGTGAAATGTATGTCAGTGCGGTCAACGAGCCTTCCTGCAGCCTCTAAGAGCTCTGTAATGCCCTTCTCAGGGCAGAGGCGGCCGCAGAAGCTCACGAGTACGTGATCCGAGGGAATGCCGAGTGCTTCTCGGAAATGCGCATCGTTAGCTGCCGCGACGAACGCATCGGCATCGATTGCGTTCGGAATGATGCCTTTCGAGGTGATGCCGAAATGCTCGAGCCACGCACAGCTCTTTTCTGATACTCCATAATAATCGGAGGGAACACTCAGTATCCTTTTCGTCTGGGCGTGCTCTATCGCTCGAACTCCTGTATCGAGCGCTGCATTTCCGAGCGTTAAGTGTGCGGACCCGTGGTCGATGATGATGGGGCGCTGGCCAATCTCCTCGGCGAATCTTGCACCCGCGATGGACAGCTCGTAGAACCGTGCGTTGATGATCACCTGGTCGATAGCGCTTGCCTTGAGGCTTTCGAGGGCGCGGGAAAGCGCCTGTTTCTTCGGAATGGGATATCTTCCACCAAGTGCCCGCTTGCTTTCGACGCGTACGACGATGACCTCGCCCACGACGTTCCCGATTGAATCGGCATCCGTCTCAGGTGGGTAAATCGTCTCCACATCGGGCGATTCGTCATCGATGCGGCAGGTGACGATGACTACAGTGTTTCCACGGCGGGCAAGCGCGCAGCCGATATGCTCGGTAAACTGCTCTTGCCCTCCTACGTGAGGCGCGAATAATGTCGTGAAGATACAGTAGGTCTTATGCATGTTCCAAGTATAACATGCTCTCTTTTGAGACT
The DNA here is from genome assembly GCA_017431165.1 of Eggerthellaceae bacterium. Lineage (GTDB taxonomy): Bacteria > Actinomycetota > Coriobacteriia > Coriobacteriales > Eggerthellaceae > SIG42. Next base: position 8,809 of record JAFRLO010000034.1, on the reverse strand, counting down.
TTGTATATACTTGATGCTACGCGAGCATCCATAGAAGGCGGATGCGGGCAGAAGGAGGACGTTGGGTATGGAACTTGATCCATCGACGATGCAGCGGCTTCGGGCGGTTTTGCTCGAATTGTTGCAGGTTGTCGACAAGTTCTGCGAGGAGCATGGCATTACGTATTTCCTTGAAGGAGGAAGCGCACTCGGCGCGGCGCGCCATGGCGGTTTCATTCCATGGGACGACGATGCCGACGTAGGCATGCTTCGGGCGGATTATGAGCGCTTCATAGTCGAAGCAGAACACGGTTTGCCCGATGGCTATAGCCTGCGCACCTACGACAACACTCCTGGATATGCGGGCATGTTCGCGAAGGTCTGCAAGGACGGCACGGTCTTCGAAACGCTCGAAACGAGGTCGGAGGGCATCTCCCAGTCCATTTTCGTTGATATATTTCCTTATGATGAGTTGTCAAGCGACCCGAAGGAACGCAAGCACCAGATCCGTCAGGCGAGCACGTGGTCGAAACTGAGCTATCTCTATCATGCTCCTTACGTAACGCTGCCTTGGAAAGGCGTTTTGGGAGCGTGCGGCCATGCGGCTTGCAAAGTGGTGCATCGCATACTCCAGCTACGGTATTCTCGCGAACGTGTCAAAGAGAATTTCGAAGCAGCTCTGCCCTTTGATGCAGAACCCTCTGGATACGTTACAACGCTCGCGTTCACGAGTTTCGGCGACATTCCTCGTTCGAGCATAGTTCCCGTCAAACGCTTACCTTTCGAAGGCATCATGCTTTGCTGCCCTGGCGACATCGTTTCATATCTCACGCATGGTTTTGGTGAGGATTGGACAGAATTACCACCTGTTGAGCAGCGCAAAACGCATGCTCCTGTGGCACTCGATTTCGGAGAAGACTCCTAAGCTTAAGGTTGCCTGCCTACTGATCCAAGTGAAGATATCCGCGCCAGAAAGGTTGCGAGATGAGGTAGGGGAATGCGTCGCTCCATGCCTTCTTTACGGATGCGCCATCCTTCTTCATGCGCTTCTTGACATCTTTCAAGCGCTTCATGATCGCATCGTAGCGTTCGCGATCCATGCGACGGATTGAAGCAGTGTCATCTTCTGGGTTGTACGCGACGACGACGCGGCTTTTTTGGGTATTCTTATCGAGGACGCTCGTATTGTTATAGCTTAAAACTACAGGCGTATCCGTTAGCTGCGAGTCACGCAGTTTATGCGGGTCGAAATTCCATGCCATCGTGATGCGGGTGAGTTTGTTGCCATATGCGGGAAGGTCGTTATTGATGGCTATCGAACGGGGATGCAAGAGCGAGGCAAGTTGCAGATTGAGCTCTTCTTCGACCTCGGCACGCGAGACGAACTTCTCGTTTTTCTGCGCGTTCTCTTTGATTATCTGCGCGCCATCCGCCTTCATGAGGAACTCCGGTCCTGCGAGGTAGTCTTCGAGCGCATCGAGAATCAGTTCCGCATTGCCGTAGCATAGTTGAGAGATTTCGCGCCAGAACGTTTGCTTGGTTCTCAGCATGAAAAGACGCTCGGGACAGGCATGATGGATGGTGTTCATGATCATGAAATTGCGGACGTATTGGTAGTGGTCGACGGAACCCTTGAAACGTCCCTCGAAACCCGCATGCCATACGCAGATGCCCGCAAGCGTCATGTACTTCGTCTGCAGACGTACGCCATATTCGACATCGTCGCAGCGGACGAAGACGGGAAGCGGCAAGCCCTTTTTCGCGATAAGGGATGCGGGCATGCAGCAATACCACCAGGCCCCATATGCGTTCTTCACTTCAACGCTTGTGGATTCGCATTCGGCGATGTCGATGATCTTTGTCATGTCGAATCCGCGTTTGACCGACCCATACAGACCCGGGAAGCGCACGAACGCGACATCCTCGCTTTGCAGGGAGGGCTTTTCAAGTCGGAGCATGGCTCCATTGACGCAGGCCTCGCGGTAATCATTGGAGCGGAGCTTCAGGAGCGCGAATGTGCGGCGGAAAGATTCGGGGGAGATGGAGACGTCATCGTCCATGAGAAGTACATGGGTCGGATTGAAGTCGCTTGAAAGCGATTCCATCATGCCGCGGCAAAAACCGCCAGCTCCGCCGGCATTGTCATTCGGGAAGATTTGCATATGCTCCCTGGCTGAATCAGGGATGACGTTTGCATCAAGGCTGCGCCCGTTGTCGACGATGTTGACGGCGAGGTTTTTCGCAAGCTCGTCATCTCCTTCGAACAAAGACGCGAATAGCGCGATGTTGGGAAGGATGTAGCGCTCATTATTGAACGTCGTCATCGCAACAGCGAGGCGTACCTCATTTGCTACGACCTTGGTGGTGTCTCCCTCAAACGAGGCTTTCGAAACGAGGCATTCGCCCTTCGTCGTTATGCTCATGCCTACTAGACACGCATCGGTTTGGGGGACGGCGATATCAAGCATGCCCTTCTGGGCGATGCAGTTCTTCTCAAGAAGGGAAGTCTTCGTGCCATCGGCGGAGAAGGCAAACAGCGCGAGCGTGAACGAACCCTCGATTTCGAGATGCAAGAAGAAATCAGTCACATTCGTGTACTGCTTCCATTTCGCGATTGAGAGCATGTTGAAATAGGAGCAGAAATCATAGGTGCTATCGGCCACAAGGCGATAGGCGTTGCCCTCGCGGGTAATCGGGCTATCGCTGCGGTAGAACAGCTCGGTGCATTCTGAAGCGAGCGCTAATGGTTCGAATATGATGTTTGCTAGCGTCTCTGTTTGCATTTCGTCCCCTTCTTGCAAAACGGTTGTGTTACAAGCAACTGTTTTATAAGCATCGTGCTTATTCGGTGCAATCCCAAACCTTTCCTGTTTGGTGCCAGTTGTTGAAGTCGAGCACGTATCCATCGATCTCGTATTCGATGAATTCGTAGTCATTCGTTCCATCGTGCGTGGGATGGACGTAGTAGCGGATGCGCGATGCGCCTTCTGGAGTCTCATCGAAAGCGGTACCGTACTTGCTTCCATCGCCCGTTATCGCCTTCATGATGGATGCATGGAGGTCGAACTGGCTGATGGGGGCATCCGAGTACACGAACGGATCATTCTGCTTCTCGCCTTGGTTTGCAGGCTTGACGAGCATGATGGGGCTGCCCGGTCTGTTCAAGACATGGTCGGGACCGTCGCCCCAGAACCAATACCCATGGTCAGCAGTGATGACGATGTAGGAGTTGTCATACACGCCGAGGTCCTTGAGCTGTTTCAGATATTCGGAAACCATCTTCATAACGCCAAGGCCTTGTTGGTCCTCGGTAACCTCTTGGCCGTCAGAGATCTGCTTGCCGTTCTCGTCGATCGTGTAGGGGATATGGACACCAAGCAGGTGGATCAACCTAAACGAACCGACTTCGTCTTTGTTGACGCTGAGTCCGATTTGCTGGAGTCTCTCGTAGTAGCGGGCATCGTTCATCACGTAAACGGTCTTCGCTGGATCATCGGCCGAGCCAGCGGACTGAGCCATCGATTCGTTGATTTCATCGGTGTAGAACCAGAAGAAGCGCTTTAAGATCCATGGCATGTCACGGTATAAGGATGCCTTGTACATGACTTTAACCGTTTCCACTGCGTTCAAAGTGGTTGCGCTGATGGGATGCATGTTCAAGGCGCGTTCGGTGGTGTAAGCGAATCCTGCAGCCGTCTCGGCACCGCTAACGCCGAACGTGTCGGTATAGATTCCCAGCGAGTATCCGGTTGCCTTCAGGTCATCTAAGAACGAGGAACGATCGTAGACCGTCGAAAGATAGTGCGAGTAGGTCTCGTCGTGCTGGATGAATTCTCCTGTCAAGAACCAAGGGAGCGCATATCTCGTCGGCGCAATCGTGCCACCGACGTTGCGATAGTACGTGAACCCTGTCATCTCATCGAGCATATTCGGGTTACTCTTCATGAGCCAATCAAGCTCATAGACATCGTAGGTATCTAATACGAACACGATGACGTTGCTCTTATTGGAAATGTCATAGAGGCCGTCTTCGGTGAGGTAGACGCTCGTGTCTTTCGAAGACTTGCCCATAATGCCTGGGTCGGTGAACAGGCTGCCAACGCCGACGGCTTCGACGATTGCGACGCATATCGCGAGAACGCACAGGACGTTTCTGCACAGTGTCGGCTTCTTCCAGAAGAACACGGCAATTGCGGCTATACCGACCAACCATGAGAAGCCGTTCAAGAGCGTGACCTTGGTGTAGTTCCACCAATCGACAGCTGCACCGTTTGCGCTTGGCAGCTTCGCGTTTCCGAAAAGCGCCTGCAGATAGCAAAGGAGTCCGAGTCCGATGAAGAAGATGACGGCGATGTTGAATGCCTTGCCGCGCAATAGCGAGATGAGCAAAGAAAGAACGACCCAAATGATCAAACCTGCAACAGCGATGGGCTGCCAGGTTTCGGCGAGTCCGAACAGGAGGCTTCCCGATGCTCCGCCGATGAGCTCATATGGGGTTGCAACGAAGAGCGTGAACGTGAAGAAGAATGCGGCAACAGCTGCGAAGGCGAGGCGTTTGGACCAGGAGAGCTTTTGGGGCTCCTTCTTCTTTATGGTGGTCAGATCCCGCGCGCGTTCGTCGGCAACGGCGTGTGCATCGGTATCATCGCAGGCGATGCGGGAGACATCCTCCTCAACCGTCTTTCCTGCGTTCTCATCGATCTTGAGCAGTTTGAAAATCGCTTTGCGCGATCTGCGGAACGCCACGCCGGCGACTGCGCCGAGAGCGACGGCGACTCCCGCCAAGGCCTGAATCGTGTAGGTCATGACGGAGGGGTCGACGTAGGCATATGCGTCTTCCACAAGCGAAAGCGAGCAGATCGCTGCGACGGTTACGAGCGCCAGCAGGTCGAATAGAGCGATGATGCAGCGTTTCGCTATCGGGTGAGTGGTTGTTAAGGTGCGGCTAGCCATTGTTCGCACCTCGTTTCTCCTCAGTACCCTTCGCGTGAGCCTTCTGCTTTTCCAAGATATCCTGCAAGAGGTATTCGCCAGCAGCTTCACCGCCGTGTCCGATGTTATAGATATGGTCGCTTCTGACTTTGTCGATGCGCGCATTCCACGATTGCTGATCAGAGAGCATATCCGCAGCGACTTGCCCGATTTCGCCCGCGCGGTCCATCGGGATGGAGATACCGATAAGGTTGCGCAGCGAGATATCGCTCGGTTCGATTCCGAGCTCTTGCCATTTCGGGTTTCCGACTTTCATGGGAGTATCGATGAAGATCGAGGGCTTGAGCGTCGAGAACGAGAATTCGCACGCGGTCGAAGACCAGTCGGTTACGAGGATATCGGAAGTGAAGATCGATTCGTGGGAGGAGAAATCGCGTTCGAAATACAGCTCGTTTTCCGGTACGCGTGCATAACGCTGCTGCAACGCTTCCCAACGGGCCTTGTAGCGCTTCGTATACTCAGGATGCGGTCGGACGATGATCTTCCAGCCATGTCCGAGCATCGATTTCAGCATGTCATCGATGCAGGTATCGAGGATGTTGTCTTCCTGCCACGAAGGAGCGATGAGCAACGTTGGAACGGGGTTCTTCTTGCCAGCCAGCGCTGCATACGATGCGATTTCCTCATCGAGGAGGTCGTAGCCGCATTTGACGAGTTTCTTTGGCTTTACCCCGTAAAGCTCTTCGGCGCGTTTGATCTCACGTGCTTGATGGGGTCCAGCACAAAGAATCGTGTCGTAATGGTCGTAAGCCTCGCGGGGAGGGGTCAAGTGCGTTGACATCATGTGGTGGAACATGAAGACGTATTCGACATCCTTGCGAACGTACGAGCGTTTGATGTAGTAGTTATCCAGGTCTTCCAAAGTTGATACGACGATATCGGCATCCATCTTCATCATCAAGGTGATGGCGCGTTTCTCGCCGATGTAGTAGGGGATGATGCGCGGGTTGGTCTTGGATAACTCGAATACCTGATCATTCGGATCGTTGGTGACGTAATGGATGACGGTGTTTGAGTTCGCGAGCAGGTAGCGGATAGCTCCCTTGAAATACTTGAAGAAGCCACTTCCTTCTGAGTAGAAAACGATGTGCTTATTGACGATGTTCATGAAGCGCTTGTAGTCGGCCTTCTCGCGCTTCGCAAGCGGGTCACGTTGATACCATTTTGTCTTGCGCTCGGCATCGAGGGCGTTGAGCGCCTCGAATTCCTTACGCGATGCTTCCAAATCCTCGTAATCGATGTATTTCTTCGGTTTGATGATGATATTGCAAAGGACCTGGACGAGGATGGCGCTAAGGTTCGAGCAAATCCAGTAGAAAGCCATGCCGGCTGCAACGAAAATGCCCAAGAAGAACGAGAGCGCAATCGAGAGGCCGTTAGTGAGGTTCTTCTCCGCGCGGGTTTGCTCGCGCTGAAGCGGGTTGATGCGATTCTGCGCGAATCCCATGAGCACAGCGGAAAGACCCGCGAGGATCGGCATGATCCACGAAATGCCGCCATCGGTGATGGGGATGAGGCCCAAGAATTCAGTTCCGGGGGCGCCGTTGTCGGTAATGGAGTGGATGACATCAACCAAACCGAACAGGATGATGATTTGAACGGCGAGCGGAACGAGGCTCAAAAGGGGGTGGTAGTGCTTTTCCTTGTACAGCGCGTTCTGCTTTTCGCCAATCGTCTCGCTATCACCGAAATACTTGATTTTGATACGGAACAAATCCGGCATGAGCTGCACCATGACGATGGCGTTCTTCTGGCACCAGAGCGCCATGGGCATCAATATGACTTTGGTGATGAGCGTGAACAGGAGGATGGCGATCCACCAATTGCCCGTTAGGTCGTAACAAGGTTGGACAATCAGCGACAGAACGCTGGCTATTGCTTCAAGCATCAGTGAAAAATCCTCCTACGTCGTTTAAAATCCGACTTTTCATTTTACTACCATTCGGTACGCATAAATGAATATGCAGGCGAAGTGCATGAAATATGCAAGGTTGGAGACGTATTTATCCAAGGCAAAGCGACAATGTGCGGGATGCGATCGTCCGCTTCTTCTATTCTCTATTCGAAGCAGCTCCAGACTTTGCCGGTTGTATGCCAATTGTTGAAGTCGAGGGTGTATCCATCGATTTCATACTCGATGAAATCCGTGTCGTCGGGCGGAACGTCGATCGTGGGATGGATATATGTGCGCACGCGATGCGCATCTTCGTCGATCTCATCGAAGGCAGTGCCGTACTTGGAGCCGTCTCCTGTGATCGCCTTCATGATGCTCGCGTGCAGATCGTATTGGCTGATGGGAGCATATGAAAGCTTAGCAGGGCCGTCTTGGTCCCCAGCTCCAGCAGGTTTGACGAGCATGATGGGGCTGTTCGGCACTGCAAGTGGTACTTCGTCCCAGATCCATGTGCCATGGTCGCAGGAAATGATGATGGTCGTCTTTTCGTAAACGCCCAGCTCCTTGAGCTGATGGATATATTCGGAGACCATCTTCATGACGCCGAGACCTTGGCGGTATTCGTTGCTCATCGTTCCCTCGGGTAGCGCTTCGCCATTCTCGTCAAGATTGAATGGTTCGTGGATTCCCATGAGGTGGATGATGCGGAAGGATCCAGTGTCATCATCGTTGATCTTCAGGCGGGTCTGCTTGAGCTTTGCGTAATAGCCTGCATCGTCCATGACATAGGGCGTATTAGCCGGATTCGTGCCTGGCTCGTTCTTCTGCGCCATGGCCTGGTTGATCTGGTCTGTATAGAACCAGAAGGCCGGTTTTGCCACCCATGGTAGATTCCGGTAGCAAGACGCTTTGTACATGACCAGTAAAGCAGCCGGAACGTCTAAACCGATTGTCTCGATGGGCTTTATGTTGAATGCGCGTTCGGAGGTGTATTCGATGCCGTGTGAAACCTCTGCTTTCGTTGCTCCGAACGTGTCAGTGTAGATGCCGATCGAGTATCCGGTTGCTTTCAGGTCATCGAGGAAGGTCGAGCGATCGTAAATGGTCGAAAGGTAATGGGAGTAAAGCTCGTCATGTTGGATCATCTGCGCGGTTAAGATCCATGGGACGGCATATCTGGTTGGCGCAATCGAACCCGATACATCCTTGTAATAGGTGAATCCCGTCATCTCGTCGAGCATGTGCGGATTCGTGTCGTATAGGTAATTAAGCGTTGCGTTGTCGTACCAATCAAGGAGGAACAAAACGACGTTTTCCTTATCGGAAATATCGAAGAGGCCATTCTCGGTTACATGCACTTCCGAATCGTTGGCAGACTTTGCCATAACGACCGGATCGAGAAAGAGGCTGCCTACGCCAACAGCCTCGACGATCGCTACGCACACAGCAAAGACGCACAGGGCGTTTCGGCATAGCGTTGGTTTTTTCCAAAGGAAGATGGCAAGTGCGACGATGCCTAGAAGCCATAAGATGCCGTTGACGATCGTCGTCGTACTGAAATTGCTCCAAACAACCTCGGCACCATCGGCGGAGGGGAGCGATCCGTTCCCGAAAAGAGCCTGCAGATAGCACAATAATCCGAATCCGATGACCGAGGCGACAGCGATGTTGAACGCTTTGCCCTTGAGAAGCGAGATGATGACGGCAAGCACGATCCATATGATGATGCCTGCTACAGCAAAGGGCCTCCAAGTTTCGGAAAGACCGAACATGAGGCTGTCCGACCCTCCGCCGATCAGTTCATATGGGGACGCGACGAAGAAGGTGAACGTGAAGAAACCCGAAGCGATGAGCGCAAACAAGAACTGCGATTTCCAGGAAAGCTTGCCTGAGCCGGTTTTCGTCGTGGAGGCGATCATCCTTTTCGCTTGCCTGTCCGCAACG
>JAFRLO010000002.1 GCA_017431165.1 Eggerthellaceae bacterium | reverse complement strand
CGTAGAACTTCTGGACCATCTGAGGCAGGCCCCATGTACCCAACGACGTAAGAACCACGACGCCAAGCAGATTGAAAAGGTCGGGACCGAAGAAGCTGACATATGCGCCCTGGAAACCGGATCCCGAGTCCTCGGGAATCTGAGACAGCTGGATGACGGCTTCAGAGAATCCACCGTATCCGTTCAGCACGAACGTTATGACCAGCACGATACCGACCAGCATGACGATACCTTGGATGAAGTCGTTCATAACGGTTGCCATGTATCCGCCGACAACGACATAGATGCAGGTTACGACGGCCATGCCGATGATGCAGAATTCATATGGGATGCCGAACGCCATCTCGAAGAGACGGGATAGTCCGTTGTAGACCGATGCGGTGTAGGGAATCATGAACACGAAGATGATGAGAGCGGCTGCGATGCGAATGGCCTTGCTGTTGAAGCGCAAGCCCAAAAACTCGGGCATCGTCGATGCCTTGAGGCGCTGGGTCATCTCACGTGTGCGGGAGCCTAAGATCCACCAAGCAAGCAGAGAGCCTATGACGGCGTTGCCGATGCCGATCCACGTTGCGGCGACGCCGAATTTCCATCCGAACTGTCCAGCATAGCCGATGAAGATAACGGCGGAGAAGTAGCTTGTGCCGAATGCGAATGCTGAGAGCCAAGGACCGACGTTACGGCCGCCTAGGATGTAGCCGTCGACACTTCGCGCATGTCGACGCTCCATGATGCCAATCGAGATGATGACGGCGATGAACACGACCATCAATACTATTTTTATAACCATCGTTTCTTCCTGTCTTCTTTGTCGGGATCCGCCTCTTCTGTTTGGTTGTCGGGCGAATCAAGTGCGGGAAAAGCTTCGAACAATAAAAGATGCCCGGGTGGGGCATCGAGTTTCGCACACGAACCGTTTATCGAAGGCAGGCTTGGAAAGTGCGTTCAAGCTCCTGCTCTGCGAGCGGGTCGTGTGCTAGATATATCGATAATACGCATGCATGACGAAGTCGCGTGCGACTTCGCTGTTCTTGCTCATGCTATGTGCAAAAAACGCCATGCGTACCTTTCTTTTGAACCTTCGTGGGATTCTAGGATGCTGCTGCACGCACGTCAAGAAGTTTTTTCCGTCTTTCGGCGAACGTGTGCTATGCGCTTTCGGTTGTCAAACGATTACACGAAAGGACTTGCCCTTTTTTGCCCAAAATGGGGCAAAGGGGAATCGCTGTGCTATTCTTTTTGGTTGGACTATAACGGCCTGCACGCTACATAGTTGCGTGTTGTCGCCGTAGGATTTCATTTGCGAAAGCGGGAAGCGCATGAGCTACGAAGAGAGAATCCTTGCACTGCAGATCCCCGGTGCTGACGAGCAAGCGCGGGCGGAAGCGCGTGAGAGATGGAATGCCGTCGCGAAGCCTATTGGCAGCCTCGGCTTGCTCGAGACGGCCATTGAGCATATCGCTGCATGTACCGGCAGTGCCGAAATCGACATCTCGCAACGCGCGGTCATCGCCATGTGCGCCGACAACGGCGTTGTCGAGGAAGGCGTTACGCAGACCGGTCAGGAAGTTACCGCTCTTGTTGCTGAGAACATGGCGCGTGCGCAGAGCAGTGTGTGCCGCATGGGCGCTGTGGCAGGTGCGAAAGTGTTTCCCATAAACGTCGGCATGGCGTTCCCTGCGCCGAACGTACGCGATTGCAGGGTCATGGATGGAACGAACAACATGACGAAAGGTCCTGCGATGAGCCGTGAGCAGGCGGCGCAGGCGATTTGGACGGGCGTTAAGGTCGTACGGGAGCTCGTATCGCAAGGCTATCGCATGTTCGCAACGGGCGAGATGGGCATCGGGAATACAACGACGAGCTCTGCATTGGCATCGGTGCTGCTCGACATGGATCCCAGCGTAGTGACAGGCAAGGGAGCAGGGCTTTCAGATGAGGGCCTTATGCGCAAGGTAGGTGCTATCAAGCGTGCAATCGCGGTAAACGAGCCCGATGCAACAGATCCGCTCGATGTGCTTTCGAAGGTCGGTGGGCTCGATATCGCGGGTCTCGTCGGAGTATATCTGGGCGCCGCGGAAGCCCGCATTCCCGTGGTCATCGACGGGTTCATCAGCGCCGTTGCGGCACTTATTGCCATTCGGATGTTTCCCAAAGCCAAAGATGCGATGCTCTCGTCTCATGCTTCTGCCGAGCCGGCGGTGAAGGCGGTGCTTGAGGCCATTGGGTTGCGTGCTCCGATTCATGCTGATATGCGTCTTGGAGAGGGAACGGGCGCTGTGTGCCTTTTCCCGTTGCTCGATATGGCGCTGTGCGTGTATGACGGCACCTCGTTCTCAGGACTGGGAATCGATGCTTATGATACGGATTTGGTGTGATGATAAAAAGCTATCGCGACAACGCATTCGATAAAGCGCAGCAGGCGCATATAGTGCTCCTTGCTGGCGGCAGCGCGTGCGGGAAAAGCACGTTTGGCGAAGCACTCTGCATGCGCGCCGAGTGTCCTCGTGTCTACATCGCAACGATGAAGCCCTATGGAGCTGAAGAGCTTGCCAAGATCGACAAGCACCGCAAACAGCGTGCAGACAAGGGCTTTACCACCATCGAGTGCTACGGAGCGCTTGACAAGCTTCGTGTTGCAGAGGGCTCGGTCGTTCTTCTGGAGTGCCTCGGCAATCTGCTAAGCGATGAATGCTATGATGAGCGGGTTGGATGGCAAGATGCGTATGCTGCCGCAAAACGCATTGAGTGTGGCATCGATACGCTTGCAGCGCAATGCAACCAGCTCGTTATCGTGACGAATGATGTCGGCAGCGATGGGATAGGGTATCCTTTTCCGACTGACGAATATGTGCGTGCTTTGGGCACGCTGAATTGCCGCATTGCGGCGAAGGCGGATGCTGTGTTCGATTTCGCGGCGGGCATTCCCACCATGGTGAAAGGATAGAAGGTAAGCCCTTGAAGGTGCTCCGTTACATAGCATGCTCGCTTGCAATGTTCTCTCGCATGCCGATTCCGCGTTCGCTGAATCTGACCGAAGACGATATGCGATACATCCTCGCAGCATTTCCTCTGGTTGGAGTATTCATTGGGGCAATCGCCCTTCTGTGGTGGTGGCTGTGCGGCGTCTTGGAGCTCTCTGCCTTGTTGCGCGCAGTAGGTTTCGCATGTGTGCCGTTTCTCGTCGCGGGTGCTATCCATATGGATGGATTCGTCGACGTGTGCGATGCGATCTCGAGTCATGCATCTCCCGCAAAGAAGCGCAAGATCCTCGCCGATCCCCATGTCGGTGCTTTCGCAATCATCTGCACGGTTCTCTATCTGCTCGTCTACTGCGCGGTGCTTTTCGAGCTTGACATCACGTTGCCGACCGTAGGGCTTATTGTCTGCATCTATGTATTCGAGCGCGCTTTAAGCGGCATGTGCGCGCTCATGTTCCCGAAATCGAGCGATAAGGGCATGCTCGCGGCATTCAATCGCGAAGCATCCGAACAAGCTTCGATGCTGGTGCTTGCCATTATCTTCGTTGTTTGCGTTGTATGTATGGTACTGCTTGACTGGGTCAGCGCCATATTCGTCGTGATCGCCGCCGCGATAGCCGTGGTATATCTGTATGTAACAGCTCGAAAGCAATTTGGCGGTATGAGCGGTGATTTGTCGGGATTCTTCCTGCAAATCGCCGAGCTTGCTATGATAATCGCCTTGCTCGTTGCTCAAAAGGTGGTGCTCTTCCTGTGATACTCATCACTGGTCCCGTTGCTTCCGGAAAGCGGACGTATGCGGAAAAGCTCGGTTATACGGTCGAGCAGATGTCTGCGGACGTGCATTCCGATAGCTTGGTCGTTTACGATGTGCAAGAAGCCGTTCGTGCATTCCTTGCGAATAATCCCGATAAACAGGCGGCTCTCGATGAGCTTATGCCGCTTCTTCTGAACCGCGATGTCGTCATCACGACCGAGGTGGGTAGTGGTGTCATTCCCCTTGAATACGCCGATCGCCTTTTCCGTGAAACTGCGGGCAGGCTGACCAATGAATTGGCGCAGCATGCTGATGAAGTCATCCGCATGGTCTGGGGCATTCCCCAGATGCTCAAGCGCATCATGCGTGTGACGCTTGTAAGGCACGGGAAGACGCAGGGCAATCTCGAGAAGCGTTACAACGGCAGCACCGATGAACCGCTTTGCGGGGAGGGCGAGGAATGCGCCCGCGAAGCTTCTTCGCGCGATGTGTTTGCGAAATGCGAGACCCCTGTGGTGTTCGTAAGCCCGCTTTTGCGTGCACGCCAGACGGCATCCATTCTGTATCCGAGGGCACGCCAAATCGTGGTGGATGGTCTGCAGGAGATGGATTTCGGCGACTTCGAAGGACGCACGGCGTGTGAGATGATTGCCGATGATGCCTACATCGCATGGGTCAATTCTGGCGCTGAGGATGTATGCCCGAATGGGGAGAGCCGAGCGATTTTCATGGACCGGGTCATTCGAGCTTTCAAGTCCGCGGTTACGCAGGCGTGCGAGATGGACCTTCCCGAATGCATCATCGTGGGCCACGGCGGAACCATCATGTGCGTGATGGACGCTCTTGTGGATTCGGAGAAGAGCTATTTCGAGTGGCACGTGCAGAATTGTGTCGCGGTCAAGGCACGCTGCGATATGGTGAGCTGGAAGATAAGCGATGTGGACATCGAGGGCGGCATGAGCGATTCGCTCATGCACCTGGCATCGAAACGATAACGAGTTTTACAGAAAAGAGAGCACGACGAGATGAAGACCCTATTCAATACGACGACCTGCTTCGAGGATACCGATCGCTATGCCGATGAGGCGGATTTCCGCGAGTTCTCGAAGGATTTCGATGGCGCTGAGGTGATGGAGTACGGGTCAGACGAACGCGGCATCATCCCAGCTGATTTGATCGTTGGCGTGCATCTGGGGTATTACATCACCTGGTACGATTTCTGGCGCAGCGATGAAAAAGGGATGATCGAGGAGTACGGCAGCCTCGAGGAAGCGTATGTGCAGATGCGTGGAAATGATCCGCGCATCATCGTCGATCGTTTCAAGCACGACATGGAATTCGCGCACAAGATGGGTGCCGAGTACGTGGTGTTTCATGTCAGCGAAAGCGGCCTTTTCGAGAACTACACGTTTAACTATAAGCACACAGACGAGGAAATCGTAGATGCCGCAGCAGAGATCTTGAACGAGGTATTCGCAGACGAGGACGGCAGTATTGCGCTATTGATGGAAAACCAGTGGCAATCGGGGCTTACGTTCACGCGTCCCGAGATCGCCAAACGCTTGCTCGATGGCGTGAAGTATCCCAACAAGGGTTTCATGCTCGATACGGGCCATCTGATGCATACGAATTTCGATCTTACAACGCAAGCGGAGGCGCTCGACTACGTCAACGAGGTGCTCGATCGAAACGAGGACATCATTCCGCATATCCGCGGCGTGCACTTCCATCAATCGCTGACGGGGGAGTATTGCAAGCAAACCCAAGCCAATCCGCCTGTGCTTCCGGAATCGTATACCGATCGTTATTGGCAATCCTTCGGGCATGCGTTCAAGGTCGATGGCCATCAACCGTGGTGCACGCCGGGCATCGGGAAACTGGTTTCGCGCATCGACCCAGAATACCTTGTGTGGGAGTTCATTTCTGGCACGCGCGAAGAGCATCAGCATCTTATCGATATGCAGCGTGAGGCATTCAGAAACGAACTGTAAGGAATAGTGTTTCCCCAGATATCGGGCGAATTACGGGAAAATGAATAGATTTCGTATCTGACTTGGGGTTTTTTGCGCAGAAAAACTAAAAAGTGCGCAAGATAATCCATGTTCGTCAGAGATAACTGCTTTCTTGCATGGCCATTTTTCCGTATAGTATTTCGTTAGAGGAAGAAAGACGATTCCGAACTGGGAGAAGCGGGTGCAAATCCCGCACGGTACCGCCACTGTGATTCGGTTGCCCCTCAACCGCGAGTCAGATCGCCCGTCGGAAAACGTACTGGTTCTTTGTAGCGATGTACTGCAAACCCAGTCCGAAGCTTCCAGCTTCAGGCTTTACGTGGCGAGCGGAAGTCCAAGCGCCCTCCTTCGCGCGGCTTAAGCTCGTTGGTCCTTCTTCTGTACATTCGAGCCGTCCTGCGTACTCCTTAGCGCAGGGCGGCGCTTCTTTTATTCGGAGATAGTTTCGATCGGCTGCGTGATAGATTCATCCTTCACGCGCTCCTCCGCTTCTAATGCGGCGCGTTCCTGCTCTTTTTTATCGGGGATGATGAAGATGAAGAGCAAACAGCTTATGCACAACGCGAATGGATAGATAAGGCAAGGAAGGATTTGAAAAGCGCTCACGGTTCCGCCGAGGGTTACGACAGCACTTATCGCGACGAGCATCTGGGCACCATACGGTAAGATGCCCTGGAAGACGCAGCTGAACGTATCAAGGATGGATGCCGTTTTGCGTTTTGAAATGCCGTAATGATGCGCCATCTCCGTTGCAATCGGATTTGCGATGACGATAGCGACCGTGTTGTTCGCTGTGGCGATGTCCATACAGCCGACGAGCAGTCCCATGCCGAGTTGCCCGGCCTTACGACCCTTGAACAGCATGCGCAGCGCGTACATGAGCGCATCGAAGCCGCCATAAGCGCGTACAAGCGCGCCGATGCAGCTGACGAGGATGGCGACCATCGTGGTTTCGAACATGCCTGCCGCTCCATTGCCCATATTGCCGAGCAGATCGATCGGCGCGGTTGCTCCCGTGGCGAGCATGATGATGGCTCCCGATACGATGCCGATGCTCAATACGATGAACACGTTGATTCCTGCGATACCGCCTATGAAGACGAGCAGATACGGAATGATTTGTATGAGGCTGTATGGCTCATCGATGGTGCCGGAGATGCCGGAGGAAAAGCTCAAGACCATAACGATGACCAGCGTGACAAGTGCTGCTGGCAAGGCTATCTTGAAATTCTCCTTGAACTTGTCGGACATCTGGCAGTCCTGTCCGATGCAAGCGGCAATCGTGGTGTCCGAGATGAAGCTTAAGTTATCACCGAACATGGCACCGCCCATAATGGTGCCCACGCACAGAGGCAGGCTGAAGCCCGTTGCTTGGCTTACGGCGAAGCCGATGGGGGTTAATAGCGTGATGGTGCCGACGGATGTTCCCATCGAAATCGACACGAAGCATGCGACGACGAACATGACGCCGAGTGCGTACTCGGCGGGAACAATGGACAAAAGCCAATACGCACAGCTTTCAGCCGAGCCCCTTCCGACGACGCCGACGAAGATGCCTGCGGCCATGAAGATCAAGATCATGTAGATGATGGTTTTGGTTCCAACGCCTTCACCCATGGCGATTATCTTGTCATCAAGCGACATTTTCCTGTTCTGCACACACGCGACTGCAAGTGCGATAAGGAAGATGACGACGATGGGGATGTTATAGAAACCCATTTCGATGTGCAGAACGTATTCCAATACGATGCCCAGCCCAAGATACAGGACCAGAAACACAAGGATGGGCAGTAATGCTGCAGGATTTCCTTTATTCATCGGACATCTCCTTAATAGAGTGCTCATTTAAAGCAGTAGGTCATCGAAGACAACCCGAGCATTGTATCGCATTATATCGAGAGGAGAGAAGTCCATCTAGGAGAGGGCCCAATGATCAAGAACCCGCTTGACGCATAAAAAATATTTGATAAAATATAATTGTGTAAAATATAAAGCAACGCGACAACACACGTCAGCATCAAGGTGGGGACCATGTCAGACAACAATCGCAATGCAGGATACGATTTCAAGGAAGCAATGAAGCTATCGAATCAGTTGTGCTTTCCTTTGTATGCTGCTGCTCGCAACATGACAAGCTTGTACACGCCGTATCTCAAGCCTTTAGGGCTTACGTATACGCAGTACATCGTCTTTTTAGTTCTGTGGGAGCACGACGGCATCTCAATCGGAGAGATATGCGAACAGCTACTGCTTGACAGCGGCACGCTGTCGCCCTTGCTGAAGAAGATGCAGCAGTCGGGATATATCGTGAAAGCACGCAGCAATCAAGACGATCGCGTCGTCATAGTCACGCTCACCGATAAGGGACGTGCTCTGCAAGAGCAGGCCAAGGATGTTCCCTTGCAGGTCGCGCAATGCATCGATTTGCCACCGGAGAAGGCAGAGATGCTCTATGGGCTTTTGCATGAGTTGCTTGACAATCAAAAGGTATCAAAAGAATAAGGAACACGGACAAGTCAGAAAGGAATACGACCATGGCAACAGTTTATGATTTCACGGTAAAGGACATGCAGGGTAACGATGTGAGCCTTTCGCAGTATGCAGGCAAGGTGCTGCTCATCGTCAACACGGCAACGGGTTGCGGGTTCACGCCGCACTACGAGCCACTCGAGGCGATGTATGCAGAGCTGCGCGATCAAGGCTTCGAGATTCTCGATTTTCCGTGCAACCAGTTCGCCAACCAAGCACCTGGTAGCGATGAGGACATCCACACTTTTTGCACGGTTAAGTTTGGCACGGAGTTCCCGCAGTTCGCTAAAATCGACGTAAACGGCGAGACCGCCGACCCGCTGTTCGCTTTTCTAGCCACCGAGAAGCCGTTTGCGGGTTTTGGAAAAGGTCTCAAGAACAAAGCGCTTGAGAAATTCTCGACCATGAACAACAAGGAATTCGGCGATAAGGCGTACATCAAATGGAATTTCACGAAGTTTCTTGTCGATCGAGAAGGAAACGTAATAACCCGTTTTGAGCCTACATGCGAGATGGACGAGGTTAAGAAAGCCGTTGTGGCAGCACTGTAGTACGACCCAAAAAAAGCGCATTGAGTTGGCGGGTCATCAACTGAGGAAGGCATCATGGAAAAGGAAATCAACGGTATCGCCGATATCGCTGCTAGCCGCGAGAAAGCGATCGTTAGGACTAGTGTAATCGGCATTGTGACTAATGTGCTGCTTGTCGCGTTCAAGGCAGGCGTTGGTTTCCTTTCCAATTCCATCGCCGTCATCTTGGACGCGGTTAATAATCTATCTGATGCCCTGTCCTCTGTTATTACAATCGTCGGCGCGAAGCTCGGTTCGAAGGCGCCGGACAAGAAGCACCCGCTCGGCTACGGTCGCATCGAATACTTGAGCTCGATGATCGTCGCGGCTATCGTCTTATACGCGGGCATCACGTCGGTGATCGAGTCCGTGAAGAAGATAATCGAGCCGGAAGCCGCTGACTATGGCATTGTCTCGCTTATCATCATTGCGGTCGCCATCGTGGTGAAGCTCGTTTTGGGCGCATATGTGAAAAAGCAGGGTCAGAAGGTGAACTCTGGCGCGCTTATCGCATCGGGCTCTGATGCCACTTTTGACGCAATACTGTCGGCATCTGTTCTGGCAAGCGCCATCATCTATCTGCTCACGGGTATCTCGCTCGAGGCTTATGTGGGAGTCGTCATCTCTATCGTCATCATCAAAGCAGGTATCGAGATGATGATTGACACGCTCGATGACATTCTCGGAAAGCGCGAGGATGCAGACCTCATTATCGACATCAAGCATCTATTATGCGAGGAGCCCTTGGTTAGGGGTGCATACGACTTGATTTTGCACGATTATGGTCCGAATAAACGGTACGCAACGGTGCATTTGGAGCTTCCTGACACCATGATCGTAAGCGAGGTGGATGCCCTCACGCGCCGTTTGCAGGCAAAGGTGTATAGCGCGACAGGCATAATCCTGACCGGTGTCGGCGTGTACTCGCATAACACGACCGACGAAGAGGCGAAAAAGATTGAAGACGAAGTCCGCAATGTGGTCCTATCCCATGAATGGGCTTTGCAGATGCACGGTTTCTACTTCGATCGCGAGGCTAAGATCTTGCGCTTCGACGTGGTCATAAGCTTCGATATCGACCACAAAGAGGCTCTGGAAATCTTACGTCAGGAGCTTGAGCCCACCTATCCGGACTATTTCCTGCAGATCGTTCCCGATGTGGATGTATCCGATTAAGCCCCAAAGAGCATGCGACCAAATCACCATAACGGTGGAGTTGCGCTGTAAATAGCCGAACCGCATAGCGCGTATGTGCGAATTGCAGGTATAATCCTTCATTTGGAAACAAAAACCTTTGAAGGAGGCTATTGTGGCTGGACTCTTCAATTTCGACAGGCTCATCGAAGAGATGAAGCGTGCGCAGGCTGCCCAGGGCGGTCAAGCTGGCGGATTCAATCCGTTCGGCCAGGCAACTCAAGGGCAGGCTTCCGATGGCACGGAAAGCGTTGCCGATGAGGCCCAAGCATATGTGGATGCGAACGATTCAGCTTCGCAGGGGGGTAGATCGCCCTTCGGTGGGTTCGGAAACTTCGGCGGTAGGGGCGGCAATGCAGGCGATGCTACAAGCTTCGTCAGCAGGATGTCCGAATGGGGCAAGAAGGCGCTCATCATCGCAATCATCGTGCTCGTCGTCGTGTTGGCGGGTGCATACTGGTGGTTCCATCCGCCCATTAACATCCACTCAACCGATACATGGATGTTCGGCGCTATTTTCATCCTATTGCCGTTGTTCCTCGTGTTCTCGAGCAAACATGTGAAGTACACGACAGGCAAGAAGGTCGAACCCAACGCTGCCAAAGCGAAAACGTTCAAGTACTTAAGCTTCATCCCGATTATTGTGGTGGTCATCGGTCTTGTTGGTGCGTTGCTTTCGCTGTCGTTCATTCCGGGTAACGCGAAGAAGTACGCGAACATCCTGCAAACCGAGAGCCTCGATTTCGCACAGGATATCCAGGAAGTCAACTATACCGAGATTCCCATTATCGACCGTGATACCGCCATCGTCCTTGGCAACAAGGAAATGGGCACCATCGCCGACTATGTCAGCCAGTTCGAGGTCGATAACCTGTACAGCCAGATCAACTACCAGAATAAGCCCGTGCGCGTGAGCCCGCTCAATTACGCCGACCTGTTCAAGTGGCTTACGAATAGAAGCGAGGGTATCCCGGCATACTGTCTTATCGACATGACGACGCAGGATGCTGCCATCGTGCGCATCAGCGATGTCGACGGAACGACGGGCGAAGGCATCAAATACTCGCAATCCGAACCGCTTGTACGCAACATTGACCGTCACGTGCAGCTGAGCTATCCGTTCTACATGTTCGACGAGCTGTCGTTCGAAATTGATGAGGATGGTCATCCGTGGTGGATCTGCCCGGTGCAGACGCGTGAGATCGGTCTGTTCGGCGGCACGAACATCTACCGCGTGGTTTTGTGCGATGCCGTTTCGGGCGAATGCTTCGATTATGCTGTCGAGGAATGCCCCCAGTGGGTTGACCGCGTGTATCCTGCAGACCTTCTGATTACCCAGTACAACTGGAGCGGCAAGTACGCAAGCGGTTGGTTCAACTCATGGCTCGGCCAGGCGGGCGTGGTTCAGACCACCCCGG
Source organism: Eggerthellaceae bacterium (assembly GCA_017431165.1). Classification (GTDB taxonomy): domain Bacteria; phylum Actinomycetota; class Coriobacteriia; order Coriobacteriales; family Eggerthellaceae; genus SIG42. The sequence goes on along the minus strand of JAFRLO010000002.1, from coordinate 1,089 downwards.
GCAGCTCGGCTTCGAACCTCGGTTACAACTATATCGCGAAGGGCGATGACGTGTGGGTCTACACTGGCGTGACCTCCGCGACCTCCGATAGCTCCATCGTCGGCTTCGTGTTGATCAACCAGCGTACCGCTGAGTCGCACTTCTATTCGGTATCAGGTGCGACCGAAACCTCCGCGATGGGCTCTGCCGAAGGCCAGGTCCAGCACCTGCGCTACACGTCCACATTCCCGATCCTTATCAATGTGGCGAATCAGCCGACCTATTTCATGGCGCTTAAGGACGCTGCCGGCTTGGTGAAGCAATTCGCCATGATCGATATCCAGCGTTACCAGAACGTTGCGGTTGGCGATACGGTTGCAGATACGCAGAAATCGTATCTGGCGTTGTTGGCAACCAACGGCATCGATACGTCCTCAGACGTGGTGATAGCTGGTGCCAACGAGACGTCCGGTAAGATCAAAGCCATGAATGTGGCAGTCATGAATGGCAACACGCATTACTATGTCATCATCGAGGGCGATTCGGCTGTGTACGATTTCGCGCTGCCGGGCTTGTTGCAAATCGTGGCCTATGCACCCGGCGACTCCATCAGCTTCACCTATACAGAGAAGAATGGTATCTACACGGCGAATTCCATCACCGATTCGAGTGCTCCGAAGGTGGGCATCTCGGGAAGCTAAGCTTTTTCGCGCGCCCGCAAGGTAAACCTTTAGCGGGCGCGCAATTTCCAAGACAGAGTCAAAGAAAGGTAAGCACGAATGGCTCAACACGTTACCGAGCGTGATGTGCGCGATATCGCGGAATACACGCGCATCCGCTTGAACGACGATGAGATAAGCCAGATGACGATCGATCTGAATAACATCATCGACAGCTTGGCTCCCATCACCGAATATGATCTCGAAGGCGTGGTTCCCACATTCCATCCCATCGGAAGCCTTTCCAATGTAATGCGCGAGGACATCGAGCGCGAAAGCTTCACGCAGGATTACGCGCTTTCCAATGCGCCTGCTCAGCAGGATGGTTGCTTCCTCATTCCGTCGATTTTGGGCGAAGGAGGCGACCGGTAATGGCAGAGCTTGCAACTAT
>JAFRLO010000033.1 GCA_017431165.1 Eggerthellaceae bacterium | reverse complement strand
TTAGATGATCATCTGGATGATGAGCGAAAGCAGGAATACGATAGCGCAGATGATGGTAATGCGATCGAGGTTCTTCTCAACGATGCTCGTACCGGAAAGGGAGCTGTACATGGAGCTCGCGATCATATCGGAATTACCCGTTCCCTTGCCCGAATGGAGCAAGATGAAGATAACCAAGCCAACGCCGGATACGACCAGCAAGACCAGGAAGATGATTACTAAGGCGTTCAAGATGATATGCCTTTCTGTTACCTAAATGTTTAGTGTACGCAAAGTGTGTATTATACGCATCCGGAACTCATTATGCAAGCAGGCTTTTCCCAGTCATTTCAGGAGGTTGCTTCATCTCAAGCATCTCAAGAATCGTCGGAGCTAAATCACAAAGTGCTCCGCCCGTAGCCCCAAATGCAAACGCATGATCCGAATAGTCAATAATCACACAGGGAACCGGAGCAGTTGTATGCGCCGTATGCGGGCTACCGTCTTCCGCAACCATGCAATCAGCATTGCCGTGATCAGCGGTCAGGAGCACCGTCCCTCCCTTTGACGCGATTGCCTCGCATACGAGTGCAACACCTGCATCAACAGCTTCAACAGCTTTGACAGCAGCGGGAATGACGCCTGTATGACCTACCATGTCGCAATTTGCGAAGTTCACAATATAAACGTCAGCAACGTCTTCGCGAATCGCCTGTGCAAGCGTGGAAGCCACTTCGGGTTCACTCATCTCAGGCTGAAGGTCATATGTAGCGACATGCGGACTCGCAATGAGCTTGCGTTCCTCCCCTTCTTTAGGAGCTTCTACCCCACCATTCAAAAAGAAGGTCACATGGGCATATTTCTCGGTTTCAGCAATGTGGTATTGCGTAAGACCAGCATCTGAAAGCACATCGGCAAGGACGTTTTGCGGAAATTCCTTTGCAAATGCTACAGGTGCCTTGATAGTCGGGTCATACTCCGTAAGGCACACGAAATTGATTTTCGCAACACGGGCCCGATCGAAGAAACCAAAATCCGGTTCAATAATGGCACGAGTGATCTGGCGCGCACGGTCGGGGCGGAAGTTGAAGAAAATGACGCTATCGCCGTCCTTTATGCCGCGATCCTGCAATGCAACGGGAATTACGAACTCATCAGTCACATCACTTGCATATGAACGCTCCATGACTTCACGCGGATCGAGCGATTCATAAGGCGTTGCGCATACGAGCGCCTCGTAACCCTTCTGAATCCTATCCCACCTGGTATCACGGTCCATTCCATAATAGCGACCTTGAATACTCGCGAGAACGAAATGGGTCTTCTCGTTCTCAAGCTCGCCCATAACATCCATCAGCTCGCAGATGTAATCGAGTCCGCTTTTCGGGGGAACGTCTCGACCGTCCATTAAACAATGAACGAACACTTCATGGAGTTCCATATCGCGTGCAAGACGCATGAGGGCATACAGATGCTCGTTATTCGAGTGGACCCCGCCATCGGAAAGAAGACCCATCAAATGAAGCACGCTTTCGTTCTCCAAAGCATTCTTATAAGCGCGGATGAGCACTTCATTCGCAGCAAGGGATCCGTCTTTGCACGCCTTGTTGATACGCGTAAGCTCCTGATAAACGACACGACCTGCACCGATATTCAGATGCCCGACCTCTGAGTTACCCATCTGTCCTTCAGGAAGGCCGACTGCCTCACCGGAAGCTTGCAATTGGATGAACGGACGGTGAGCGAATAAATCATCAAGGAACGGTTTGCTCGCAAGGCTGATGGCATTCTTGGCAGAAGGCTCATCGAGGCCGAAGCCATCCATGATGATGAGACATACTGGCGGTTTATCTAACGCTTTTTTCATTACATGCACGCCTTTATTAAATCACAGAAGGAATCTGCCTTGAGCGCTGCGCCACCGATGAGACCACCATCGATATTGGGGCAAGCGATCAGGCCATCAACATTGCCGACATTCATTGAGCCGCCATAGAGAATACGCATATTCTCAGCAAGGTCCTTGCTGTACAACTCCCCTATCTTCTCGCGGATCACTCGGCAAACCTCATCAGCTTGCTCGGGCGTTGCTGTACGGCCAGTGCCGATTGCCCAGATAGGCTCGTATGCGATGATGCATTTTGCGGCGGATGCTTCCTCGATACCCGCAAACGCTGCATCTACTTGTGCGGTAACGAAATCGTTCGTGGTTCCCTCATCGCGGACGGCAAGAGACTCACCAACGCAGATGATAGGAGTTAGCCCCTCTGCGATAAGTGCCTTGGCTTTACGATTGACGAATTCATTGGTTTCGCCGAACATCGTACGCCGCTCCGAATGGCCAATGATGCAATGCGTGCAACCGATCTCCTTGAGCATATGCGGGGAGATCTCACCGGTGTATGCGCCGGACTTCTCCCAGAAGACATCCTGTCCGCCAACACCAATACGCGCATGATCGAATTCGAAAACGTTGTAGACGGATTTAAGGTCGACAAATGGCGGGCATACGACGATGTCAACCTTGTCTGACCAGTCCCGGTAATAACGGTTCGAGATTTCCTGCGCCAATACGACAGCTTCTCCCGTCGTGTTGTTCATCTTCCAGTTGCCAGCCATAACGGGTTTACGTGCCATGCGAAGCCTCCTTTACTTAAGCGCTTCGACGCCTGGGAGCTTCTCGCCTTGCACAAGCTCCATAGAAGCGCCGCCGCCTGTTGAAATGAACGTCATCATGTCGGCAAGACCGAATTTGTTGACAGCCGCAACGCTGTCGCCGCCGCCGATGATGGTTTCTCCGTCGATATTCGCGGCAACGGCCACTGCAACGACCTTCGTGCCGTATTCGAATGCCTTCCATTCGAACACACCCATGGGTCCGTTCCAGAACACGGATGCGGCATCGTCAATAGCGCGAGCATACTCACGAGCCGTTTGAGGGCCAATGTCGAGACCCATCATGTCCGAGGGGATCTCGTCTACGCTTACTACACATGTAATGGCGTCTTGCGCGAAGCGATCGGCAGCAACAACGTCAATGGGAAGAAGGAGGTCAACGCCCTTCTCCTTTGCCTTATCGATCATCTGGCCAGCACGCTCGATCCAATCCTCTTCTTTAAGCGACATGCCGACCTCCTTGCCCATAGCGGCGAGGAACGTGAAGCACATGCCGCCGCCGATGATGAGCGTGTCAGCTTTGTCGATGAGCGAATCGATGATCTTGATCTTGTCAGAAACCTTCGAACCACCCAATATCGCGACGAACGGGCGCTTGGGATTGTCGAGCATGCCCGTGATGGTATCGACTTCTTTTGCCATCAGGTATCCCGCGTACGAGGGAAGGAGCGCAGCGACACCGGAGATGGAAGCATGCGCACGATGCGCCGCGCCGAATGCATCATTCACGAACACATCGGCAAGCGATGCGAGTGCTGAGCAGAACTCAGGATCGCATTTCTTCTCGCGAGCATCAAAGCGAAGGTTCTCAAGCATCAATAACTCGCCGTCTTTCAGGGCATCGGCTTTCGCTTTCGCATCGGGACCGATGGTGTCTGAAGCGAAAGCTACAGGCTGGCCCATGAGCTCCGAAAGGCGCATGGCGACAGGACGCAGGGAATACTCCATCTCATAGCCTTTACCGGAAGGCCTGCCCAGATGCGCGATGATGATGACGCGTCCTCCTTGCGAAACGAGCCGTTTTATCGTAGGAAGCGCTTCGCGGATGCGAACGTCATCCGTAAGAACGCCGTCCTTGATCGGTACGTTGAAGTCCACGCGGAGCAATACGCGCTTTCCTGAGGCATCCAGCTGATCTATGGTCCTGATGTCAGCCATCTTATCCCCTTTCATCCAAGCAGTTCAGGCTTTCCTCCTAATAAGGTAAGGAGGATGCCAACCAACATGATGGCAAGTATTCCCTGCCAAACAAAAAACTGCGCTACCCGAAAGTAGCGCAGCAATGAAAGCCTTACAGGATCTTAGCGAGGTCCTTGACACGGCAAGAATAGCCCCACTCGTTGTCGTACCAAGATACGCACTTAACGAGATTGCTCTTTCCTCCGAGTACCATGGTGAGCTTGCTGTCGAAAATCGAGGAGTGCGGGTTGCCGATGATATCGCACGAAACGAGCGGCTCCTCCGTGTACTCCAGAATACCCTTCATGGGGCCTTCGGCAGCTGCCTTCATAGCGGCATTGATTTCTTCAGCGGTGGCTTCGCGCTCAAGCTCGACCGTTAAATCAACCATGGATCCATCAGGAACCGGAACGCGCGTTGCGAAACCGTCAAGCTTACCCTTCAACTCGGGAAGAACCAAAGAAACTGCACGTGCTGCACCAGTCGTGGTCGGGATGATCGACATGCCTGCTGTGCGTGCGCGACGGAAATCCTTATGGGAGTGGTCGAGAATCTTCTGATCGCCCGTGTAGGCATGGACGGTATTCATGTAGCCGCGCTTGATACCGAAGGTGTCCAAGAGGACCTTAGCGAACGGTGCGAGGCAGTTCGTCGTGCAGGATGCGTTCGATACGATGTGATGCTTCTCAGGATCATACTCGGCATCATTGACACCCATAACGATGGTCTTATCCTCGTTCTTGCCCGGAGCGGTGATAAGCACCTTCTTGGCGCCAACTTCGATATGTGCTTTCGCCTTCGTTGCGTCAGTAAACTTACCCGTCGACTCGACGACGCACGCAACGCCCAAGTCACCCCCAGGACGGTTATATGGATCGCGATCGGAAAGCACATAGATTTTGTAACCATCAGCGACGATGAAATCGTCAACGACTTCGACGGTGTCGAAGGCACGGCCCTGGACGGAATCCTATTTCAGCAGATGGGCTGCTGCATTGATGTCTCCTGGAGCATTGATTGCCACCACCACGAGCTCGGGGTCTTCCATGATGGCCCTGCAAGCGAGACGACCGATGCGACCAAAACCGTTGATACCGATTTTCTTAGCCATGCGTGCTCTCCTTTCGTAAGACACATGCAAACCTATGAAGCTGACTCCATTCTACTCTTTTCCTTGTGCAGCTAACTCCTCAATCCTTCTAACTCTGTGGTAGACGGCAGATTTTGATAGCGGTGGGTCTGCGTACTCGCCCAATTCCTTCAATGATGCCTCGGGGTGCTTGACACGAAGCCGTATAAACTCCTGTAGGCCTGGGGAAAGCGCATCAAGACCGTGGTTCTCTATGACTTTTCTGATGGCGAAGATCTGGTTGACTGCGGCTGATGCGGTTTTCGCCTGATTGGCAACTTCAGCATTCGTAATGCGATTAGCATCGTTGCGCAAACTCTTGATAACACGCTGGTTCTCAAGATCGAGTGCTGCATGATGTGCACCTGTGAACGCCAAAAACTCGACGATAGACGAACCGCTCTTCAGGTATACAACATATGAGTTCCTACGCTGGATGACACGTGCACGGATGCCCTTCGCCTCCAATATTTCCTTGATATCCAATGCAAGTTGATGAGACTCGACCGTAATTTCGAAATGGAAGTCGCCCTTCGGATCTGAAATGAATCCGCTGCCTAAGAAGACACCGCGCACATATGCCGCCGTGCAGCATTGCTTCTTGATTAGGCTCGGCTTGATACCCATTTCAAGTCCGCCCGTTGGCGAGAGAACACCCATATCCAAAAGGGCATCGGCTAAAGAGGGCTGCGAAGGAACCTCAATGAGATAGTTCGGCGTCTTATGCAAGACGCTACGACGCACAGTGGGAACGGTTTTTAAGCCATAGAGTTCGTGAAGAAGACGAATGGCAAGACGTGCGATGGATCCCACATCGGTCGAGATCTCGATTCGATAGTGGCTCTGCCCGCTTAAAAACAGAGTTCCTTCAATGCGTACAAGCGCAGCTAAGGTGGCACGCTCGCAATGCGTGCATATGGGAGAGACGCGCGCGAGCTCGTCTTTTACTTCTGAGGTGAATGACATTCGCGCACCACCTCGGCAAACGCGCTGCCGAGCTTTCCGATATCATGAAGCCACTGATACTTCTCATTGCACAGATCACGCTTGAGAACGCGCGTATCACGCTGTTCGATGGTCTGCACTTCCACTGACGTGAGATAAACCCTGTCTACTTCGTCAAGATGCATAGTCAAAAGCGTCGGCTCCCTCAAACGCTCTCTTTGGGCGATGAAGTAGTCGATTCGACCTCGCAAGCCATAGCGCTCGATGGAATCGAAGTAGTCCAGTACCGAGAAACCACGGGTCTCCCCTTGAGCATCGGCAAGCGAGCAGACGAATACGACGGTCGCGTCGCTCTCGCAGATAGCCTCAGGTATTCCCGGAATCAAAAGGTTCGGTACGATCGAGGTGAACAGAGAGCCAGGACCGAGAACGATCAAGTCGGCGTTTTTAAGCGCATCGATAGCGGGTCCATACGCGGACGGCGCCCCATCCTCGCAAGAGAGGCGTACGCGCTTAAGCGCGCTACTCGAAAGCGACGCATCATGTTGGCCGATGATGATGGTACCGTCTTCGTTCTTCGCAACGAACCGCACGTGCTCGAGCGTGGATGGATAGACGTGTCCGCAAGCATCAAGAAGCCTTTCGCATTCCGCAATCGCATCTGGAAACGAACCACATTCATCCTCAAGTGCGGCTAAAAGCAGATTGCCCAGCGCATGATCCTCGACATCCGGCATCCGACCGGAAAAAACGCGGGCAAACGGAGAGGCCGGATCGCCAGCAAGCGCTACGAGGCATTTACGGACATCGCCGGGAGGCGTCATGTCATCTCTCGAGCGAAGCAAGCCAGTCGAACCGCCATCATCAGCCATAGCTACAACGGCATCAGGGCAAATGCCTATCGACCGAAGCGCCCGAATGGAAACGGACGCGCCCGTACCGCCGCCTACGACTACAGTGCGAAGCGGAGCCGCATGCGCAGGACGCGTGACCAAGCGCGAGAGCTCTGGGATGTTCTCGCATGCGGTTTCATCGATTTGTAAGAATTCACCCATCGCCTACTCCACCTTTGCCGACTTATTCTCAGCCAACTTCAAGTCACGATGGGCCACGCTCACGCGATACCCGAGCGATTTAAGGTAATCGCCTGTTTCCTCGGCAAGCGTCACACTACGATGCTGCCCGCCTGTGCAGCCAACTGCTATTGCAAGCTGCTGTTTTCCTTCGGCAACATATCCGGGCATCACGCAATCAAGAAGAGCATGCCATTGCTTGATGAATGCCTCGGTTTGGGCGTTATACATTACGAAATCACGGACGGGCTTATCCAGTCCCGTGAGATAACGGAGATCTGGATCGTAGAACGGATTTGGAAGGAAACGGACATCGATCACGACATCGGCGTCGAGAGGGGCTCCGTGCTTGAAACCGAACGAATATACCGTGACGGCCAAGCCCTTTCGCTCCTGACCGCTTGCGAACAGATCGCGAATGGTCGCACGAAGCTTTTGGGGGAGCATATCGGTCGTATCGATCACATAGTGGGCGTTCTCTCGAAGCCAGAACAATATGCTCCGTTCGCGTTGGATGCCCGCAGCGATGCTTGAACCGTCCTCACACAGAGGATGTCTGCGTCTGCTCGACTTATAGCGTGCGATGAGCTTCTCGTCCGCAGCGTCCAGGAACAGAATCGCGTAATCGATCCCTCGTTTGTTCAAAAGCTCGATTTCATCGGTAAGCCCGCTGAAATACTCGCCGCTTCTGGTGTCACACACAACGGCGATACGACGGGATTCGCTGCTCTGACCCGGCAGATAAGCAAGATCGAGCAGGTTGCCGATTAAACTTGAGGGAAGATTATCAACGCAGTAATATCCGAGATCCTCGAACACATGCATCGCCTCGGTACGTCCTGCGCCGCTCATTCCGCTGATGATAACGAGCTGCGGCACATTCAAACCTTCGATTACCGAAGAAGCAGTTGCCTGCGCAGTTTCTTGCGGTTCGCTCATACGAACTCCTTTTCTTCGTCCTTTTCGGTATTGTACCGCACTAAAACCCGGTATAGCTCCGTGGCGACCTCGTCGGTGATTCCCGGACATTCGCGTAACTGCTCTAAGCTCGCGTTCTTGATGTTCTTGAACGACCTGAAATGCTTGTATAGTGCCTTCTTGCGAACGGGACCTATGCCAGCAACGTCGTCGAGTATGCTCGCCGTCATGCCTTTTCCACGCAACTCGCGATGATACGTAATCGCGAATCTATGCGCTTCATCGCGAATCTGCTTAACAAGATACAGTGATGCCGAACCGCTTGGCAAAACAAGCGGACCTTCGGATTGCCAGGGAACGAACAATTCCTCATCCTGCTTAGCGAGGCCGGCAAGCGCGATGTCGTCTATTCCAAGTTCGTCAAACATTTCCATAGCGGCAGTAAGTTGCGGCTTTCCACCGTCTAATATCACGAGGTCTGGCTTTCGGCCGAATCGCTCATCTTTTAGGCGTTCTGGATCGAAACGACGACTCATAACCTCCTGCATGCAAAGGAAATCGTTCGCTTCATCAAGCGGCGTCTTTATCTTGAATCTACGGTACTGCCCCTTATCAGGACGACCGCCTGTGAACACGACCATGGAGGCAACGGTATACGATCCGTGGATCGTTGAGATGTCGTAGCATTCGATGCGCATGGGGGCATCATCGAGCGCAAGCGCGCTTTCGAGCTGCAGAAGCGCATCATTGACGCGTGCATCCTCATAATTCGTACGAACCTTGTAGCGCTTGAGCGCATGCGAAGCGTTCTTCTCAGCCAAGGAGACTAATTCCGCCTTCTCGCCTCTTTTCGGGGCAGTGAAGATCACTTTGGCACCATGGACGCTCGCAAGCTTCTCCGTCAGCCACGCTTCCATCGCTTCCGTATCATCGGGTAATGTGCGAACGATGACCTCGCGCGGAATCGAGGTTGTCGAGTCGTAGTAGCGTAATAGGAAATTGTGAAGCAAGTCGTCATCGGGAACGTTCTTGCCTTTGTTCAAAACGAAATCGTTGTTGTTGATGATTCGTCCCTCGCGGATGATGAATACATGGACGCCTGCAACGGTCTCCTCACGGAACAACCCGATGACATCGGCGTTCAGGTTCCTTGAAGAAACCGCATGCTGCCTGTCATTGAGCTGTTTTATCGTATCGATGCGAGCCTTGATGCGTCCAGCACGCTCGAAATCGAGATCCTGGGCTGCTTCTTGCATCTCTGACGATAAGTCATCGATGAATTCCGTACGATGTCCCGACAGGAAGCGCTCGACTCGTTTGACGTTTGCAGCGTACTCGGCAGGAGTGATCATTGCGCAACAGGCACCTGGTCCGATACCGATATGCGCATCGAAGCACGGTTGAGATGTTGCTTCCTTCGCGATATCGCCCTGACCATTACGGTCGATTGAGCGTTTCAATGCTTTCCATTGTGCACAGGTTGCTGAGCATATGGGCACGATTCTTCGCGCAATATCGATAAGGTCGCGGGCCGCGCGGCTATTCGTATATGGTCCAAAATACCGAGTATCCGCGACGTGTTGCTCGCGAGTGAATTTCAGCGCAGGGAACACATCCCCTTTCGTAAGCGCGATAAAAGGATATGACTTATCGTCCTTGAAATCCGCATTGAAAAAGGGGCTGTACTGTTTGATGAGGTTGTTCTCGAGCACTAGCGATTCATGTTCGCTCTCAACGACTACATAATCGAATGAATCTATTTGCTCAACTAAAAGCGGTATCTTCGCGCGTTCGTCTTGGAAGTTGACGTATTGCCTCATACGGGCACGGAGCTGTTTGGCCTTGCCGACATAGATGACCTCTCCAGAGGCGTCCTTCCATAAATATACGCCGGGGAGAGTTGGAACGTGGTTCAGCTCTTGCTTGATCCTATCAAGCTTCTCTTCTAGGCGCTCTGGTGTGTTGTTCTGCGCTCCCATATACGATTCGCCTAATACCGCGCACCCTCGCCATAGCAAAATCGCGGCTTCACTATGTTTTCGCGGATGTACCGTATCGCAGCTTCTTCCCCGTTTTCGGCAAGATAGCGAAGCATCACTTCGAGAATGGCAGCAGTATCAGGATGCATCATGAGGTTGTACTTATGCGTGAGGAAATACTCGAGGGGACTCGCGTCGGTATACTCATCTTGCTGGTAGACCTTACATGCCGCGACACGGTCGCAAAACATCTCTACGATGTAGCGAGTCGGCATCGGCATGCCCTGGAAACCTTTCGACTTGTCCTTGCCGATATCCATCCAGTACTCGAAATGATGTTTGTTCCTCCCCTTATGGTGCATCCACGCCTCGGTATACCCGAGATCTTCACGCTCGGCGGCATTAGGACTGCGTGTGCCTTGGTAATAGCGCGCGCCGCGCCAGAACTCTATGGGAGCATATTTGGAGTTGTCGTGGTTAATCCCCTGCCAGACAAGACCTAAGCGAATCATCAACTGCATAACCAGCAGCTTGTGATGAGTGATGGTCTTGAAATGCCCGACGGTGTTTGAGAGCGTAATCGGTTTCATGGGACTATGATACCGCATCCTCGATATGGCGTAAAAGATGCGGTCGCCCTAATGGACGACCGCATACTACAGATTAATGGGATCTGCGGGTAAATAAGTCTTACACGATACCCTGAGCCATCATGGCATCGGCGATCTTCTTGAAGCCTGCGATATTTGCGCCCATGACGAAATTGCCCTCATGGCCATATTCCTTCGCCGCATCATCAGCAGCATGATAAATGCTCTTCATGATGCCCTTAAGTTTCTCGTCAACCTCGTCGAAAGACCAGCTGAGGCGCTCGGAATTCTGAGACATCTCAAGGCCGGACGTTGCAACGCCGCCCGCATTGACAGCCTTGCCAGGCATGAAGATGACGCCGTTCTCCTGCAGATAGAGCGTAGCATCAAGCGTGGTGGGCATGTTCGCACCTTCAGCCACGATCTTGCAGCCGTTCTCAACGAGAGCCTTGGCATCGTCGATGAGGAGCTCGTTTTGCGTCGCGCATGGCATAGCGATGTCGCACGGAGTGATCCACAAACCGCGACCCTCATGGTACACAGCAGAAGAACGACGGGCAGCATACTCGGTGAGGCGAGCGCGCTCGATTTCCTTAACCTGCTTAAGCAGCGCAACATCGATGCCCTCGGGATCGTAGATCCAACCAGTGGAATCAGAGCAGGTGACAACCTTGGCACCTAAGGTCTCCGCCTTTTCGATTGCATAGATGGCAACGTTACCGGCACCGGAGACGCATACGGTCTTACCGGCGATTTCGTCATCATGGCAATTCAGGTATTCCTGGACGAAGTACACGGCACCATAACCGGTAGCCTGGGTACGAGCAAGGGAGCCGCCATAGGAAAGGCCCTTGCCGGTAAGAACGCCGACCCACTCATTGCGCAAACGCTTGTATTGACCGAACATGTAACCGATCTCGCGTGCGCCCGTACCGATGTCGCCGGCCGGAACGTCGGTATCGGCTCCAATGTGCTTGCAAAGCTCGGTCATGAAGCTTTGGCAGAAACGCATGACTTCAGCATCGCTCTTACCCTTGGGATCGAAGTCCGAGCCGCCCTTGCCGCCGCCCATGGGAAGCGTGGTGAGGCTGTTCTTGAAAATCTGCTCGAAGCCCAAGAACTTCAGAATGCCAAGATTAACAGAGGGATGAAGGCGAAGACCGCCCTTGTAAGGGCCGATTGCACTATTGATTTGGAGGCGGAAGCCACGATTGACCTGAACCTTACCTTCGTCGTCGGTCCACGGGACACGGAACATGATGATGCGCTCGGGCTCAACCAAACGCTCCAGCAAACCAGCTGCCTCATATTCGGGATGCGCCTCGAAAACGGGCTCGAGAGAGGTCAAAACCTCGGTAACTGCCTGGATGAACTCCGGCTGGTCGGCATCCTTTTCCTTTACCTGCTCAATGATTCGGTCAACGTAACTCACGATATCCTCCTTTTGGATACATTTTTCGCGGGAAGGCGCTTAGATTGCGCATACTCGCATAACCCTACACATACGTGTACGTTTTCTTGGTCATTATAAGAAAGCGAAAACACAAGCGCGCGTGACGTAACGGTAACGAAACAAAGCTATCAGTGAGCGTAGCAAAATGGCCTGCCAGTGCCCTATTTAAGCGTTAAACAATCTCCTAAGAAACTCTCCCGTGTAGCTTTCCGAGATGCAAGCTATTTCCTCAGGCGTACCTTGCGCGACGACGGTTCCCCCACCATCTCCCCCTTCAGGGCCAAGATCGATGATATGGTCGGCGCTTTTAATGATGTCGAGATTATGCTCGATCACCAATACCGTGTTGCCACGCTCGACGAGACGTTCGAGCACCTCGAGCAACTGACGCACATCGTCGAAGTGCAGACCGGTCGTCGGCTCATCGAGAATGTAAAAGGTCTTACCCGTCTGCTTACGTTGCAACTCGCTCGAGAGCTTCACGCGTTGCGCTTCGCCTCCTGAAAGCGTCGTAGCCGGCTGGCCGAGACGGATGTATCCCAAGCCAACATCGTACATAGTCTTGAGTTTGCGCGCGATGCCAGGGATATGCTCGAAGAAATGCAGTGCTTCATCGACAGTCATATCGAGTACGTCGGCAATGCTCATGCCACGGTAGGTCACCTGAAGAGTCTCGCGATTGTACCTCTTGCCTCCGCATACCTCGCACGGCACGTACACATCGGGAAGGAAGTGCATCTCGATTTTAATCTGCCCATCACCCTTGCACGCCTCACAGCGTCCACCTTTCACATTGAACGAGAATCGGCCTGGACTGTAACCCCTTGCCTTCGATTCAGTCGTTGACGCGAAGAGAGCGCGGATATCATCCCATAATCCAATATATGTAGCCGGATTTGACCTTGGAGTACGGCCGATCGGGCTTTGATCGATGTTGATTACCTTGTCTATGTTCTCCGACCCTGCAAGCTTCTTATACGACCCGCAACGGCGGTGTGCATGGTTGACACGATTCGCCAATGCTGGAGCTAACGTATCGGTGACAAGCGAGCTTTTACCAGAGCCTGACACGCCCGTCACAACCGTAAGCGTGCCAAGCGGAATCTCGACATCGAGGTTTTTTAAGTTGTTCTCAGACGCGCCGTACAGCGCAAGCGTGCCCTTATTCGGCTTCCGGCGGATCTTCGGAATAGGAATCGAACGTCTACCGCTTAAGTAATCACCCGTAAGCGAGTCCTCTGCATCCATAACTTCTTCGGGAGTACCGCTAGCGACGACATATCCTCCATGCTCGCCAGCTCCTGGACCCATATCGACGACGTAATCGGCACTTCGTATGGTGTCCTCATCATGCTCGACGACAACAACAGTGTTGCCAAGATCGCGAAGATGCTCGAGCGTGGCAATAAGCCGAGCGTTATCGCGCTGATGCAAGCCTATGGAAGGCTCATCCAAGATATAAAGAACGCCCATAAGGCCCGCCCCGATTTGCGTTGCAAGGCGAATACGTTGCGCCTCACCTCCCGACAGCGTCGCTGTTGCTCTATCAAGCGTCAGGTAATCCAAGCCAACATCAACGAGGAACTGGAGGCGAGCGACGATCTCTTTGCATATGGGGACAGCGATGCGTGCATGCTGGCCCGTAAACGTAAGCCCCTTGAAGAACGCTAGGCAATCCTTGGCACTCAACTCCGTCACATCGATGATCGACTTCCCGCCTATCGTGACTGCCAAGATCTCGGGCTTAAGCCTCCTGCCATGGCATGTCGGGCATTTCGTCGTCGCAAAGTAACGGGATAGCTTCTCGCGCTGCATGTCGCTTTTCGATTCACTATACCGATGCATGACGGCCTCGCACGCGCCTTCCCACGTGATGTACCACCACGTCTCACGTCCATCTACCGTGCGATAATCGACGCGGATCTTCTCCTTGCCGAGGCCATACAAGAGGGCATTTTGGGTCTTCTCCGGCAAATCCTCCCATGGGGTTTTCGGACTCGAACCCATGTGCTTGGCAACTGCCGCAAGAATCTGTGGATAATAATTGCCGTTCTTGAATGCTTCGATAGCGCCTTCCTCAAGTGAGAGCGCAGTATTGGGTACTAATAGACCCGCATCAACTTCCTCGCGGCTGCCGATGCCCAGACAATCGGGACACGCTCCATATGGGGCATTGAAGGAAAAATCCCTAGGTTGGAGCTTATCGATAGAGTACCCATGCTCGGGACATGCAAGAGCAAGCGAGAAAAGATGCTCTCCCTTCGCCAAGCCGCCAGTTGCCCCGCTTGATTTGGGAGCAGGTTCCTCAAGAGGATTGCCCTTATCGTCCAAGATCTGCACAAGCACGCGCCCCGAAGCGAGCTTCGTAGCGAGCTCGACAGCCTCAGCGATACGGCTTGTGGCGCTCTCTTTAAGCTGTACGCGATCTACGACCACATCGATGAAATGCTTTATCTTTTTGTTCAGAGTGCGCGGCTCACCATCGAGCTTCACGACTTCCCCGTCGATACGGACTCGCGTGAAGCCCTCCTTCGCAAGATCGATGAAAAGCTTCGTATACTCGCCTTTCTTACCTGTCACCACCGGAGCCATGATCAAAGCACGCGTTCCCTCGGTTTTAGCGAGTTCCAAGATGGCATCGGTGACCTGATCGGTCGTCTGGGAAACGATAGGACGCCCGCATTCTGGACAATGCGGGATACCGACACGTGCGAACAAGAGCCTTAAATAATCGTATATCTCGGTTGTGGTTCCGACGGTAGAACGCGGATTTTTGCTCGTCGTCTTCTGGTCGATGGAAACTGCAGGAGAAAGCCCGTCAATGCTATCAAGGTCGGGTTTGCTCATCTGACCGAGGAACATGCGAGCATAGCTCGAGAGACTCTCAACGTATCTACGCTGACCCTCAGCGTACATCGTATCGAACGCCAGACTCGATTTACCGCTTCCCGACAGGCCCGTGATGACAACGAGCTTATCGCGCGGAATAGACAGGTCGATGTTCTTAAGGTTATGCTCACGCGCTCCCTTGATAACGATGGCATCCTGACCCATGATCCCGTGTTCACCTCCACATGCAAAGCGTTTCGGATTGCAAAATCGTCGTACGAAAACATGACGATTTCGTGCGACTTTTTATTGTACCGCTTTATTGGAAATGATACGAACAGATATAAAAGATCATCCACGCGGGTGCGCTTGACGATGAACTTCTTTGAGCCGCGAGGCAGACAGATGGGTGTAGATCTGTGTCGTTGAGAGGCTCGCGTGGCCAAGCATTTCCTGCACGCTTCTCAAGTCCGCACCACCGGTCAACATATCGGTGGCGAAAGTATGACGCATAGAATGGGGCGAAAGGGTTTCATCGAGCCCTGATCGCATGAGCGCTTCTTTGAACATGGCGCGAATGGCATTCGTGGACATCTGGTTACCACGATTCGACACGAAGAAGAAATCAGATGTGTCACCTTTTAAAAGCTCCGGACGGGCAATCCTTTCATAGGTGCTCATAGACTGAATCGCAAGGTCATGAAGCGGAATGATTCGCTCCTTAGATCCTTTGCCAAACACCTTCACCTGGCCTCTTTCGAAATCAACGCACGAGACTAACAACCCCGACGCCTCCGAGACACGAGCGCCGCAAGCATAGAGGAATTCGAGAATCGCTTGGTTACGCATATCAGATGGGGTCTGCTCACGCGGATCCCCCTGCAAGTCGCGATCGGAATAAACGCGAAGAAGCTTCACCATATCATGTGGGCGGATGACATGTGGAAGGCTTTTCGGCTGTTTCGGACCTTGAAGAACGCTCGAGGCATCCTTATCGATCTGCCCCGTGACCATAAGCCACCTGAAAAATCCTTTCAGAGAGCTTAAACGCCTGTTGATGGTCGTCCGAGAATACTGCGCACGGTCAAGCTCGGCTAAATACGAACGAAGCTCCCTGAAGGTAGGCTCAAGCGCATCGACTTCGCGGCGAGCCGCCCAGCGGGCATAATCGTATAAATCGGAAGAATAGCCGCGTATCGTATGAGGAGAGACATTCCGCTCTACCATAAGCGAGTCGCAATATGCCGAAATAGCGCGCTCAAGCGCATCATCGATGACAACGTCGGATGATACGTGGGTAGCTTCGCTTATTTGCTTCTTTTTTTGCGCCATGCTAATCCCTATCAATCGCGATCTTTACAAAGACCGGCATTCTTCAGTTCGCCGATGTATACGTTAAGCGATTTCACGCCGCGATCCGCATACGCCGCATACCTTTCCTTCTTGTTACGGATGCGGGATTCCAGCGGAGGCATAAGTCCGAAATTGACATGCGAAGGCTGGTAGTCTTTCGTTTCCGGGTCGGTCGCATATGCGATGAGGGCACCGAAAGCAGTGTCGGCGGGAAGCTGAATAGGGCTGATCCCCTTGGCAAGCGCCACAACGGATAGAGCGGCATGCATACCCGACCGTATCGCCTCAACATACCCCTCCGTTCCGCTAACCTGGCCTGCAAAGAATACTGGTACAGCCACGTCCTTCGCCCTCCCGCCAACAAGGCGAAGTGAGGAATCGAGAAGGCGCGGAGCGTCGATGAAGGTATTCCGATGCATCACTCCGTACCGTGCGAATTCAGCATCAGAGAGGCCTGGTATCATCCTGAAAACACGCCTCTGCTCAGGAAACGTCAGATTTGTTTGAAAACCGACGAGGTTATAGCTTGACGCATAGACGTCTTCAGCCCGTAATTGCACAACCGCCCATGGCCTTCTTCCCGTCCTCGGATCGGTCAAACCCACGGGTTTCAGGGCACCGAAGCGCGGGGCATCGCGACCGGCGCGCGCAACCTCTTCAATTGGCTGGCATGCTTGGAACAGATCCTTCTGCTCGAAATCGCGTGCAACGACCCTCTCCGCGCTAAGCAATGCATCGATGAATGCTTCGTACTCCTCCTTATCCATCGGAGCGTTGAGGTAGTCGCCAGCGCCATCCTCGTATCTGCTTTGGCTGAAGATAACCGATCGATCGAGCGAGTCTGCAACAACGATTGGCGCTGCAGCATCGTAAAACGCAAGCGAGCCCGATCCCGTCAAATCGATGATGGAAGCCGCAAGATCGTCAGACGTAAGCGGACCAGTCGCTATGATCAGAGCATCGCACGCATCTGCTTCCGCATACACATCGGAAGCCTCGCGGCGCTCGAAGGAAATGAGAGGATTTGATTCTATAAGCTGTGTTACCTGGGCAGAGAAAGCCTTCCTGTCGACCGCGAGCGCGCCTCCCGCGGCAACGCTGTTTTCGCATGCAACTTTGAAAACGTACGAGCCGAGTAAGCGCAACTCGTCTTTAAGCATACCGGCTGCACTATGCGGATTGAGGCTTTTGAACGAATTCGAACAGACGAGTTCCGCACAATCGGAGGTGGCATGGACGGGAGTCTTCTTTATCGGCCTCATCTCGATGAGACGAACAGAGATCCCATGGTGGGCAAGAACAAGGGCAGCCTCGCTCCCGGCAAGCCCTGCACCCAGTATGTTAACGGTGAAACCCATGGCTGAAGCATAACAAATCTAGAACAGCGTCTCTTGCAGAAAAGCGGTGCAGAAGCTTTTGCGATGAATCGGGGATAGCCCGTATTCCCTAATCGCCTTCGCGTGCTCTTCCGAGTGATATCCCTTGCATGCGTCGAAGTGATACTGAGGATACTCTTTGGCATATCGGCACATCAAAGCATCGCGCTCGACCTTAGCGATGATCGATGCGGCGGCAATCGAAGCACAGCGACCATCGCCTTTTATAACGTTCACCTCACGCGGATCCAAATGCATGGGGTTACCGTCTAGCAAAACAACATCGGGGACGATTCCCTTATCCTCGATATCCGCGATGGCGCGCCGAAACGCTACGACAAGGCTCGCAGACATGCCGCATGCATCAATCTGAGCAGGCTCGATGTATTGAATACTCCATGCGAGGGCCTCGCTTTTGACGGCATCTGCGATGAACTCGCGTTTCTCAGGAGCGATCTTCTTAGAATCATTCAAGTCTTCGATAATCCCGTCGCGTGGTAAAACCACTGCGCCAACGGCTAAGGGGCCGGCCAAAGGTCCGCGGCCGACCTCATCGAGCCCGACGATAATCGGCTCATGATCGATGCTGACATTGTTGCGAACAAGAAAGGAGCGAGCTAAATCGTCTTGACAAGCATAAAGCTCCCTGACGCGCGCGATCTCAAAAGCTTGCGCATCTAAGCGGCTACGAGCCGATTTGAGGGCCTGCTGCACCCCTTTGCGGGAATCTGATGCATAGGCGCGCTCGAGAGCCTCTAAGGCCTTCTCATCGGCTTGGGCTATACGTTCCTTGATCTGAGCGATGGTCAATGCATGCGATGTTGCGCTACGCCCAACAATGCGTTTTGCTACCATGGCACTCCCCTCGCACTCAAGTCCATACACCATTCTCAAAAAGAATACCATAAAAGAAAAACCGCCTTGCGGCGGTTTGACTCTTGCGGATTAGCGGAAAGCCTTCTCCTTGATTTTCGCGGCCTTGCCGACCTTCTTGCGGAGGTAGTACAGCTTGGCGCGACGGACATCGCCTTCGCGAACGACTTCGATCTTCTTGATCTTCGGGGAATGAACCGGGAAGGTCCTCTCGACGCCGATGGAGAAGCTGATCTTGCGGACGGTGAATGTCTCACGTGCGCCAGCACCCTGACGACGGATGACGTCGCCCTGGAAGACCTGGATGCGCTCGCGGTTGCCCTCGGTGATCAGATAATGAACTTTAACGTTGTCGCCAACGTGGAACTCAGGGATGTCCTGCTTGACCTGCTGCTGTTCAATTGCACGAATGATGTCCATGATATTTCGTTTCCTTTTATAAACCTTCGAATAAAACAAGGTGACGTTGTAAAGACGCGAATAGATAGTATAATCCCCATCGTTTCATTTAGCAAGCATTTTTATCGAAATATGCACAGTGTGACACACGTTCAATCTAGCGGTTCTCCGAACGTCAATTCCCTATTAGAACAGGTAAATCAATGCAGCATATACCGCGACGCCCACGACAGCACTCCATAGAAGAGATTTCGAAAGGCGCGCCACAATCACAACAGCGAGAGCTGCCACCAAGGGAGCGGCCGCTGGCCATATTCCAGCATCGAACATACCCGGAGTGAGAAGATCGTTTGCAACAAGAGCAGCAAAAGCGGCGGATGGGATGAATCCGAGCGCCTCGGTGACGCGTGGAGGAAGCTCACGACCCTTCAACAAGAACAAAGGCAGAACGCGGCATGCGAGAATCGTGAGAGCGCAGATGCCGAAAATGATCCAAAAACCCGTCCAGGAAATCGGTTCCATCAGCTCACCTTCTCTCTGACTCGCGAGAAGATGATTGCGCAGACGACGCCGATGATCGCTCCGAAGAAAATAGCTGGACCCGATAGACCCACTAACTTGCATACGAATACGCCGACCATGGCGCATACGGCGGCCACCACGTTTGCGACAGTGAGCTTTTGGGTGACAAGCAAGCAGATGAATATGGAGGTCATCGCGAAAGCAGCAATGGCAAGAGGTATGCCTATTGCATTGCCGACGAGGACGCCTACCACGCATGAGACCGTCCAGGATGATTGCGAGAACACATTGACGAACGTAGCACGCTCCACCGACCAGCCGCCCTGCTCGAACATCTTCGTATTCACGCCGAAGCTCTCATCGGTAACCGTGGCAGAGAACCAAAATGCAAGCCTCTTCGAAACTCCCTCGCACCACGGGGCGAAAGCGGCGGAATACAGCATCTGGCGCGTGTTCACGAACGAAACGCTTGCGATGATGGATGCAATCGGAGAGGCGGCGAGCCACATGTTGGGAATCATGAACTGGCCGGCTCCGCTATAGAACAAAGCGCACATCAAGAATACTTGGACCGCATCCAATCCTATGGACGAGGATAGAATGCCGCACGGGATGCCGATGGCAACATAACCCAGCATGATGGGAATAGCGGCCTTGAAGGCAGGCTTTATGTTCTCGGAAGTAAACATTGCCCGGCTATTATACTCGCATGTATGCGCATATGCGCTTTCATTCGAAAAGAGGGCATCCCCTTTCGGAGACGCCCTCATTCATGCAGTTCGAAGCAGGAATGCGCCTGCTGCTCCGTTTAGAGCATGTTCTGGATGACGATGAACAGAGGTGCGAAGGTCAACGAGATGATGGTCATCAGGTTGATCAAGATGTTCATGGACGGACCAGAGGTATCCTTGAACGGATCGCCAACAGTGTCGCCAACGACGGCGGCCTTATGGGCATCAGAACCCTTGCCACCGAAGAAACCCTGCTCGATGTACTTCTTGGCATTGTCCCAAGCGCCACCTGCATTGGACATGAAGATTGCCATCAACATGCCAGTTGACACAGCACCAGCAAGGAAGCCACCGAGCATGGCCGGGTCGAAGCAACCGATTGCGATCGGAACGATAACGGCAAGGATACCGGGGAGCATCATCTCATGCAGCGCGGACGTCGTTGAAATTCCAACGCATTTGTCGTACTCGGGCTGAGCCTTGTACTCCATGATGCCCGGGATCTCACGGAACTGACGACGGACCTCTTCGACCATCGCATGCGCAGCACGGGAAACGGCACCCATTGTCAAAGCGGCGAACATGAACGGCATCATGGCACCAATGAAGATACCTGCTACGATGAGCGGGTTCGTGAGCGTAAGCTCGAAGCTGGGAAGCGCAGCATGCATGGTCGCCTGATAGGAGACAAACAAGGAGATGGCGGAAAGACCAGCAGAAGAAATGGCGAAGCCCTTCGCGATGGCTGCGGTGGTGTTGCCCACGGCATCGAGAGCGTCAGTGCGGTCGCGAATCTCTTCGGGAAGGCCAGCCATCTCGGCGATACCGCCAGCATTGTCGGCGACAGGGCCGTATGCGTCAACGCCGATGGTGATGGCGGTGTTGGAAAGCATGCCCGTGGCCGCAAGGCCAACGCCAAGCAGGCCAACAGCAATGCTGCCCGATGTGGATTGTATGCTCGGGAATGCCATATTGCCGAAGGTGAACGCGCCGATGATGGCGAGCGCAACCAAGACGATCGGGGCGATCGTGGAGAGCATGCCGGTGGAAAGGCCCTCGATGATGACAGTTGCCGCACCAGTCTCAGCAGACTCGGCGATCTTGTGGACCGGCCTGTACTTGTCGGAGCAGAAGTACTCGGTGATCTTGCCGATGAGAAGACCGGCGATCAAGCCGCACAGAACAGAGCCGAACAAGAAGATCGGGCTGTTAGCGGAGACGTTGTTCCACATGAAGAAGATGATGAAGATGACGATGATCTCCAAAACAGCGGCCAGGTAGGTACCACGATTCAAGGCCTTGTGCAGAGCAGCGCCTTCCTTGGCACGCACTGCGAACAGGCCGATGATAGAGGTGATGATGCCGCATCCAGCGATGAGGACCGGGTAGATGATGGCCCAGACCATATCAGGGGAACCGAACGCTCCGAAATAGCCGAGCGCGGAAAACGTGACGGCGAGGATGGTCGGGGCGATGATTGAGCCGGTGTAGCTCTCGAACAGGTCAGCGCCCATGCCTGCGACGTCACCGACGTTGTCGCCGACATTGTCGGCGATAGTCGCCGGATTACGCGGGTCGTCTTCAGGAATGCCAGCCTCGACCTTGCCAACAAGGTCAGCACCGCCGTCAGCGGCCTTGGTGTAGATGCCACCACCGACACGAGCGAACAGCGCAACGGCGGAAGCGCCGGTCGCGAAGCCCTCGACCATGCCGACGTGGGTCTTCATAAGCTCGACCGTATCGACACCGAACACGAGGAGGATAAGCCACAAGGACAGACCCATCAACGCGAACGAAGCAACGCACAGGCCCATGGTCAGACCGGACTTGAAGGCGACGTTTAAAGCCTTCGCAACAGATTCCTCGGCTGCATGGGCGGTACGGGTGTTGGCGCGTGTTGCGACATGCATGCCGACATAGCCCGCTGCTGCGGAGAGTACGCCACCAGTGATGAACGCCAGTGCGGTAATCCAGCTCAAGGCGAAGGCCATGACGATCGCCACAACGACCATGAAAATGATGAGCAGCTTGTACTCGCTTAAGAGGAATGCTTTCGCACCCTGCTGAATCTTCAGGGAGATGCTATTCATCTTCTCCCTGCCGGGATCCTGGGCGAGGACCCACTTCCCAAGATAGATGGCGGTAGCGATGCCGATGGCAGCGCAAATCGGAGCCATCCATGCGACTGCGGTAGTCACGGGATTCCCTCCTTTTACTCAAAGGGTGAACATTTCGCGTTTCACTCCGATCGCTGGGCATTCAAAGCGGTCGGAATAAAACCAATTCATTTTAGGAAACCTTGTAGCTAAATGGAGAATATACGGCCGTTTTTCCGTTTGGCGGTTGCTTTTTTCACGCGAGACTTACCTATTGCATCGCAAGTAATGATGTATGAACCCCATTAACAGTGCTCACGTACCCATTCAATGTTGGACTGTATCGTGGAAATCAGCGCCTCGGTGCTCTCAAAACGCATCATCGGACGAAGCCATGCAAGAAAAGATATCGTTATGGTCTCGTCATACAAGTCGCCTGAAAAATCGAGGATATGCGCTTCGAGATTCGCCGT
>JAFRLO010000032.1 GCA_017431165.1 Eggerthellaceae bacterium | reverse complement strand
GTCTTTAGGGATATAATGGAATACGCTATCAGCCACTACAGGATTCTGCCGGACTAAGGATGCAGCTATGAGCAAAACATGCGCGCAACTGTGCGCCGCCATGGGCGGCATGATCATCGGGAATGCCGAGGAGAGCATCGAGGGCCTCGCATACCGAAGCGATAAGGTCGAGCCGGGTTACGCGTTTTTCTGCATCGTCGGCTTGAAGACCGACGGCCATTCGTTTGCGCAAGATGCCATCAACCGAGGTGCGAAAGTGTTGGTGGTCGAGCGGAAAGTATACCTTGCTGACGCGACGGATGTCACAGAGATCATTGTGAAGGATTCTCGCAAGGCGCTTGCACAGGCCGCTGATGCCTTTTACGGCCATCCTTCGCAAGACATGACGCTTGTGGGCATTACGGGCACGAATGGCAAGACTACGACCACGTATCTGGTTAACCATATCGTGAATTCAATCGGCAAGCGTTGTGCGGTCATCGGCACCGTGGGCATCACAATCGGGGATGTTCGTGAGAAATCCGAGCATACGACGCCAGAATCCTCTGATCTGCAAGCTCTGTTTGCACGTATGAGGGATGCGCAGTGCGATGTCGTTGCCATGGAGGTGAGCTCGCATGCGCTTGATCTTATGCGCACATGGGGGACGGATTTTGCGGTAACGGCGTTTACCAACCTCACCCAAGATCATCTTGATTACCATCACACCTTCGAGGCGTATTTCGAGGCGAAGGCTCTCTTATTCTCTCGCGATTATCCTGCGAAACGTGTTATCTGCATTGATGATAAATGGGGTCGTGAGCTGCTCAAGCGTTGCACCGCAGCCGAGGATTCCATCATCACGACCGGCTTTAGCGAAGATGCCCAGATTCATCCTGTAGAGATCGATTACCACCACGGCAAGACGAAAGTGACGCTTTCCGTACGTGGTGCGAAGTATTCGTTCGAATATCCGCTTGTTGGCCGCTTTAATGTTTCCAACGTTATGACCGCCTTCGCCATCGCACTTTCTTTGGGATATTCCGCCGAGGCGATTATCCGTACGTTACCGGATGTTCCTGGCGTTCCAGGGCGCTTGCAGCGCGTCAACACGCAGCATGATGGTGGCGTGTCCGTATATGTCGATTACGCACATACTCCCGATGCGCTCGAGAAGGCTATCGGCTCGCTTGCCGAGTTGAAGCCGCAACGGTTGATCGTCGTATTCGGGTGTGGTGGCGATCGCGATGCGACGAAGCGCTCCATCATGGGTCGGACTGCCTTATCCGCCGACTATGCGGTCGTTACGAGCGATAATCCTCGCAGCGAGGATCCCCTTGCCATCATCGAGGACATCGTTGCCGGCATGGGTACGGATAAGGATCGCTTTGAAATCGAGCCCGATCGTCGTTGCGCCATCCGTCGCGCAATCGCCATAGCGAATCCCGGAGACGCCATTTTGGTGGCGGGGAAGGGTCATGAGGACTATCAGATCATCGGAGACGAGAAGCATTGGTTCGACGATGTCGTCGTTGCCGCAGAAGAGCTTGAAAGCCGATTTGCCTAGAGAGCCTTTAGCACGGAAAGACGCGCAGAGTGGCGCAAGCGAAACGCTGATTAAACGAAGGAGAGAAAAGCCCACGTCATGCAGTTGAACGCGAAACAAATCGCTAATTACACAGGGGGTACGTTCCTCATCGACCCAATCGATGCGGGCATTCTCTCGACGGGCATCACGTGGGATTCTCGCGATGTGAAGCAAAACGATGTGTATCTTGCCTTGCAAGGGGAGCGTGTCGATGGCCATGATTTCGTCGCAAGCGCGCTTCGTGCAGGCGCCAATGTCGCTTTGGTCATGATGCCTCCGGATGCTTCCACGTGCCTGCTCGCTAAGGAGATGGGCGCTGCAATCATCGAGGTTTCGCGCACCGAGACTGCATTGCGCGACCTCGCTCGCGCATGGCGCGGTTTCCTGAAAGGTCGCGTCATCGGGCTGACGGGCTCATCGGGCAAGACCACGACGAAGAATCTCATTCGCGATGTCCTTTCATGCGCAGGAAGCGTGATCGCGACGAAAGGCAATCAGAATAACGAGCTCGGGGTTCCCAAGACCCTGCTTTCTGCCGACCCTCAAACCGACTTCATCGTAGTTGAAATGGGCATGCGCGGTTTAGGTCAGCTAGATGAGTTGTGCGAGTTCGTTCGTCCCGACTGGGGCTTGATAACCAATGTGGGAGAGAGCCATATCGAGCTTTTGGGCAGCCGTGAGAACATCGCGAAAGCCAAAGCGGAGCTGCTGCAAGCGCTGCCGAAAGGCCTGGGCCGCGCGTTTCTGTGCGCATCGGATGACTACACGGACTATGTCCGCGACTATACTCAGCTCGACGATCGCGCCATTTCGGTAACCCTGTTCGGCATGATAGACGGTCGCGAGTCGTCTAAAGACCAGTTCGATGCGGGATTGACCGTGTGGGCAAGAGATGCGTTCTTGAACGAGCAGGGTTGCCCGCAGTTTACGTTGTGCGCATACGAAGGGGGAGCAGATGCGGTTGTGGAGGCATCTTGCTCTCTCAATCTCCGCGGCATGCATAATGTTCTCAACGCATGTGCTGCCGCTGCGCTCGGTATGCAATGCGGCTTAGATATCTCCGTCATCGCGCAAGCACTTCATGAGGCGCAGCCTGAAGCGGGTCGTCAGGAAGTTCTTATGGCGCGTGGCGGATTCACCATCGTAAACGATGCATACAACGCAAACCCCGATAGCATGCGCGCGTCCCTTGTGATGTTCTCGAGCATGCGCGTAGCAGGAAAGCGCGTTGCGGTGCTCGGCGACATGGCGGAGTTGGGCGATTTCGGACCAGCATGCCATGATGAGATCGGTCGGCTCGTGGCAAGCCAGCCAATCGATGTCCTTATAACCATCGGCGAACTGGGAGCGCGTATCTCGGATTCCGCCGTTGCTGAAGGCATGGATGAGGGGAACGTCATGCACGTTGCCACTTATGCTGATATCTTCCAAGAACTAGACATTCTCCTGCGTCCAGGTGACGCGGTTCTGGTGAAAGCTTCGAACTGCATGGGGCTTTCGAAAATAGTAGAAGGACTGCTGAACTGACATGATTGCAAACGTAGCACAATATCCTTCATTCCTCGTGTTCATGGCTCTTGCGTTCGCCATGGTGATAACCATGGCGCTCATGCCCGCGTGGATCAAATATCTGAAATCAAGCCATATCGGACAGCAAGTTCGCGCCGATGGGCCCGAAAGCCACCTGGTCAAGCAGGGCACCCCGACGATGGGTGGAGTCATCATGCTCATCGCTGTGATCATCGCGGTGCTGTTGACGTGCAAGTTGAACCTTGCGACGATCGCCTTGGTTGTAGCTACCATGCTCACGGGCGCTTTGGGCTTGATTGACGATGCCTCGAAGGTCATTAAGGAGCAGTCGCTCGGTTTGACGCCGAAGGCAAAGCTCGTTGGTCAGTTCGTGATCTCCACCGTATTCGTACTCGTTGCGGTGAACTACTTAGACATAGCCCCAACCATCGAGATTCCGTTCATCGTGACGCTCGATTTCGGGATCCTTACCACGACGATTCCGATAGGCTCTGGTTTCGATATTCCATGGCTGTACGTCATCGTAGTCGACATCCTGCTGATGGGCATGTGCAATGCCGTCAACTTAACCGATGGGCTCGACGGTCTTGCAAGTGGAACCGTTATGGTTGTGATGGTGGTCATGGCTGCCATCGCATTCCGCTCCAACATGCTCGAACCTGCCGTCTTCTCAGCAGCGATTGCGGGTGCGTGCATCGGATTCTTATGGTTCAACTCCTATCCCGCTGACATTTTCATGGGCGATACGGGATCGCTTTCTCTTGGCATGGCATTAGGATGTCTTGCCGTGGTGACGAAGACCGAGTTCATCTCGATCATCATCGGCGGCCTGTTCGTTGCCGAAGCGCTCTCCGTTATGATCCAGGTCTTCTATTACAAACGCCATCATAAGCGCGTGTTTTTAATGGCGCCATTACATCATCATTTCGAGAAGAAGGGGTGGAGTGAAACGAAGGTCGTCATCCGTTTCTGGATCATCTCCGGTTTGCTTGCTACCTGCGGTTTCGTTCTTTACTTTGCAGGCACGTTGATAGGGTAGTGCACAATGGCAATGCAAGAAGGTCTCATAGCCGGTTTCAACCATGCGCCCGCTTCGCTCGGGCGTGTACTCGTTTTAGGTTTGGGGAAAAGCGGCAAGGCCGCATCTTCGTACTGCGCCGCCTTGCTCGGCAATCGCGTTGATACGCTGACGATCGCTGCGGGTGCACGCAACGATGATGCGCGCGCGTTCGCCCGCGAGATGGAGCAGCGGGGCGCCCGTGTGCTCTTCGAGTACGAGCATTTCGAGGAGACTTACGATCTGTGCATCGCGAGTCCCGGCATCTCGCAATTCAGTGACTTCTACAAAAACGCGCAGGAAGCAAGCACCGAGATCATCAGCGAAATCGAGTTCGCATGGCGCGAATGCCCTGATGATCGCACATGGATTGCGATAACGGGTACAAATGGCAAGACGACGACGACTGCGCTTGCCGCGCACCTTTTGAAGACCGCAGGTCTTTCCGCAGCACCAGTCGGAAACATCGGCGATGTATGTCTTTCTGCCGTGGCGCAACGGAGCGCCTCCTACTATGTGGTGGAGGTGTCATCCTATCAACTCGCTTCGACGAAGCTGTTCGCTCCGAAAGTCGCCGTGCTGCTCAACATCACGCCCGATCATCTTTCGTGGCATCGTTCGCACGAAGCATACGTGGATGCCAAGCTCAAGGTGCTCGCCAATCTTTCGAAGGTCGATGGTGCCGTTGCTGTGCTCGATGCAACGGATAATACGGTGCGCGCCACGGTACGCGCCCTGAAGGCGCTTGGCGATGATAAGCGCGGTTTCGCATATATTCCCATCGGCACGTCTGCTGGCATCGGTGAGAGCATGATTGCGCGGTGCGGGAGCTCCAATGCCGCGTATCTTGACGATGACAAGCTGGTTGTGGAGTTCAATGGTGTTCGCAATGAACTTGTATGCGTCGATGAGCTTCAAATAAAGGGACCGCACAACGTTTCCAACGCGCTTGCTGCTGCTTCGAGCGCTCTCGCGGTCGGCGTTTCGGCCGAGGATGTTTCTCGCGGCTTGCGTTTGTTTGCACCGCTTGAGCATCGCATCGAGCCAGCGGGCACCGTGAATGGCGTGGGCTTTTACAACGATTCCAAGGCTACGAACGTCGATGCTACGCTCGTAGCGTTCAACGCATTCGCTCCCGGCAGCTCGATTGTGCTTTTGGGCGGTCGTGACAAAGGCACCGATCTTAAGCCGCTCGTGAAGTCAGCGCGTGAGAACAGCTGTGCAGTGATCTGCGTCGGTGAGGCGCGTGAGCGATTCATCCAGGCGTTCACGAGCGATGTTCCTGCTGGTTGCAAGCTAGCCGTGTACGAAGCCGATCATCTCCGCGATGCGTTCGATATGGCTTGTGCGCTGGCAAAACCGGGGCAGATAGTCTTGCTTTCGCCCGCATGCGCCTCCTTCGACGAATTCTCGTGTTTCGAGGAGCGTGGTGATGTGTTCAAGCGTTTCGTTGCGGAGTATGCCGCCCGCATCGCGCCTTGCGGCGATTCGGAAGCTGGGCAGGGCGGTGCCGTGTAACGATGACCCGCCAGTCGCGAACAGCAACCTCCAATGATGTCAATGTGCTCCTGCCGCGCATCGTCTTTCTACTCACGGCGCTCGCATTGGTGCTGTTCGGCCTGGTCATGGTCTTCTCCGCTGGGACCATGGAGACCATTGAACGTGAAACCGCCCCGTTCTATTTTCTCCGTAAACAGCTGATCGCGGTTGCTATCGGCGTCGTCCTCGCCATCCTTTTATGGAAGGTCATTCCTAGTTCTTGGTTCAATACGAAATTCGCATCTATAGCGGTCGTTGCCATCGTTGCGCTTTTCATCATCCTCACGCGTGTTGCAGGTGATGAATATAACGGCGCACGCCGATGGATCCTCATTGCGGGCTTCAGCTTTCAGATATCCGAGTTCGCTAAAATCGCCTTTGCCATCATGGGCGCATATATCCTCGACCGCTACCGATCGGGAGAGTTCTCCTTTAAAGATACTGTTGTCTGGGCTTTCGTCGGTCTTCTTATTCCCATCGGATTCCTATACGTTTTCCAATCCGATCTCGGCACGACGCTCATCATCGGCGTCGGCCTGCTTAGCGTGCTCTGGATAGGCGAGGTTCCTACGAAGTGGTTCGCGCTCATTGTGTTAGGTCTTGTCATTTTCGCTCTGATCGCGGTATTCGGCACGGGTTATCGTTCCAATCGCTTCAACATCCTTTCCGATCCGTGGAACGACGGCGATGGGGGATATGGTGCGGGCTATCAGATCATCCATTCGTACTATGCGCTTGCCGAAGGTGGTGTGACTGGAGTTGGTTTGGGCAACTCGCATGAGAAATTCCAGTATCTTCCCGAGGCGGAGACCGACTTCATCTTCGCCGTCATTGGCGAGGAACTCGGCCTCATCGGAACTACGTTGGTCATCGTGCTGTTCCTTGTTTTCCTGTGGGCGGGTATGCGTATTTGCCGCTCCGCGACGACGGGATTCGATGCCATGCTTTCAGGCAGTCTGGTCATCATGATCGTCGCGCAGGCGTTCTTGAATATTGCGTGCGTTATCGGCTTGCTTCCGACGACGGGCAAGCCGCTTCCATTCATTTCCTCGGGCGGTTCGTCCATGATCGCTACGCTCATCATGGTCGGGTTGATTCTCGGGGTGTCGAATGGATCAGACAAGTCGAAAGTGTATGAGAAACGACGTGATGACCTGCGCGTCATTAGGGCGCGCTAGCGTACAGCGCAATCGTAGGTGGGGGAGGCGCACTCCTCTTCCGCACAAGCCTCGATGCGTGAGTGATGAGGGAATAGATGAGGAGGGGCATCATGCTCATCGTATTGTCGGGCGGTGGAACGGCGGGCCACATCAATCCTGCGCTCGCCTTGGCTGAAACGCTCCAGGACCGTGGATGCGATGTACGCTTCGCGGGAACACCGAAGGGCGTTGAAGCTCGTCTCGTGCCGGAGGCGGGCATCCCGTTCCAGCCATTCGAGGCATCTGGTTTCAATCGGAATCATCCGACGACACTTCCGAAAGCGCTCATCAAGATTTCCAAAAGCACCGGTTTGGCTAAAGCATGGCTTTCCGATATAAAGCCCGATTGCGTAGTCGGCTTTGGCGGTTATGTCTCGATTCCCGTGGGAAGGGCAGCGGAGAAGCTAGGCATTCCGCTCGTGCTTCACGAGCAGAATTCCGTCATGGGACTTGCGAACAAACAGCTTTCCCGCAAGGCAAGCAAGGTTTGCTTGACGTACGCGTGCTCGAATCCCGGGCTTCCTGAAAACAAGGTTGAGGTGACGGGCAACCCCGTTCGTAAGCAGGTGCTTGAGGCGACGCGTGATCAAGGACGCGAGATGCTTGGCATACCCGATGAGGCGCGCATGCTGCTCGTGTTCGGCGGTAGCTTAGGCGCGCGACATATCAACCAAGCCATCTGCGCGATGAAAGACGAGCTTTTGGAACGCCCCGACCTGTATGTTGTCCATATCACGGGTCCCAAGGAGCTCGAGTCGGTCCAAGAGGCTCTTGCGTTAACCGATGATGAGGCAAAACGATACATCGTGATGGGCTATCAGAACCGCATGGGCGAAACGCTTGCTGCCGCGGATTGTATCGTGTCCCGCTCGGGCGCAACCTCGCTTGCCGAGATCTCTGCCCGTGCGATTCCTGCGCTTCTCGTACCATTCCCATATGCAACTGCCGACCATCAGACGACGAACGCAAAGGCATACGTCGAAGCCGGATGCGCCTACCTGATCGCAGATGATCAAGCTGAAAGTGAGGAGTTCAAGCAATATGTACGCTCTCTAATCGATGATGCGTCCGTACGCGAATCCATGCACGCAGCTGCACTTGCTCAAAAGACGGCGAGCGCATCATCTCGTTTAGCCGATGCCGTGCTCAGCATCGCCTCTTTAAGTGCGGTGAAATGATGAAGATACCCTATCGTACGCAGGTTTTCTGGCGGTAGGCGATAGATTAATGCGGGTTAGGTTTTAAAAAGGAGACATCCGTGTCCGAGCAAACAGAAGAGAAGACGATAAAGAACATCCACTTCATCGGAATCGGTGGTGTGGGCATGAGCGGTATTGCCCGCGTTGCGCATGACCAAGGCTTTACCGTCAGCGGTTCCGATGTTCGTCAGAGCCGCTATACCGATCAATTGGTTGAAGCTGGCATCAAGGTGTACATCGGGCATGACGCGGCGCATATCGCAACAGGACAGGCGCAGCCTGACATCGTCGTCGTGTCGACGGCGATTATGGAAAACAACCCCGAATACTGCGAAGCGGTTTCCCGCGGCATCGAAATCTGGCATCGCGCGAAAATGCTTGCATATCTTGGTCGCAATCTCGATACGCTTGCTGTGGCGGGAACGCATGGCAAGACGACCTCGTCTTCGATGCTTGCTAGCGTCATCGATGCGCTCGGATTCGATCCGACGTTCCTCATCGGCGGCATCGTGCGCACATACGGCACGAATGCGCATTCCGGCTCGGGGTCCTACTATGTAGTCGAGGCAGACGAGAGCGATAAGTCTTTCACCTATCTTTCTCCGAAAGCCATAATCGTAACGAACGTAGAAGCCGACCATCTCGACCATTACAGCGGCATCGATGAGATTCGCGAGCAATTCGGGGTGTTCATCGGTTCTGTTCCCGAAGACGGCACCGCGATCATATGTGGGCAAGATCCAACCTTGGTTGAATTCGCACGGAAGTGTTGCCGATGCCCGATGCTGACGTATGGATTCGATGATTCATGTGATGTGCGGATCAGCGGCTATGCTCCGCGTGGCGTGGGTAGCATCTTCACCGTGACGTTTCCCGACGAGACGTCCGTGCAGGGATCTGTCAAGCAGAATCCAGGCATCCATAATGCGCTTAACGCAACCGGAGTCCTTGCGATGATCTATGCGCTGGGGCTTGACGTGCGGGCAGCAGCCGCGGCGCTTGGAGAATTTGCCGGCGTCCGCCGCCGTTTCGATTTAGTGGCAACTGTGAACGACGTTACGATTGTTGACGACTATGCGCATCATCCAACTGAGATCGCCGCGACCATCAAAGCGGCGAAGCAGTTGGATTTCAAGCGAGTGCATGTCCTGTTCCAGCCGCACCGCTATTCTCGTGCGCCTCTATTCACAGAAGTGCTGCATGATGAGTTCGCCAGTGCCTTCGACGAGGCGGATTACGTGACGTTCATGGATGTGTATCCTGCAGGTGAGGTGCCTGTTCCAGGCGTTTCGGGAAAGACGTTCCTCAATGTTGTGCTCGATCATCAGGGTCATCCGCAAGCGGCATACGTTCCGCGCCGTATCGATGTCGTTCCGTATCTTGCGAGCAAGGTGCTGCCTGGCGATCTAGTCATCACGATGGGCGCAGGCGATGTTGTCGCACTTGGTCCCCAACTCGCCGATGCCCTGAAAAAGACAGCCAATGCATAGTGGCGATGTGAGAAAGTCCTAAAGGCCCATGGCATCGAATGACAGCCGACGCTACGATTCCTCGAGTACGCGCAGAAGCCGTAGCTCGGCGTCTTCACGTATGTCTACGCGTTCTTCGAATACACGGCGTGATAGCTATCGGGCAGTAGAGGGCGGTCGTTCAGGCAGACGTAGATATTCTTCTCGTTCCGTTTCGTCCGTCCGCGTCGGCGACATCCGCAAAACACAGAGGGCCGAGCGCGCATCCCAAGCGCCGGAATCGAAGTTCCGCAAGCGTTTAAGAATCGTTCTCATATCAATCGGCACGCTTGTTGCCGTTCTCGCTGTTGCATTTGCGGTTCTTTCCTTTACGAACGCCTTCACCATCAGGCAAGTGACTGTCGAAGGCGTCGAGCACCTGACTGCTGAAGAGGTATCCGAACTCGCTGCGGTTCCCAAAGATGCGACGCTTCTCAACGTTGACACCGACATGATCAAGCAACGCTTGCTCAAAGATGCGTGGATCCAGTCCGTTCAGATACTCCGTTTGTTCCCGTCAACGCTCGATATCTCGGTTTCCGAGCGTACCATCGTGGCGGTCGTGGAGGTGCCGGTTGTCGATACCACCGGCGTACGGAACTGGGCCATCTCTTCTGACAATATTTGGCTGATGCCCATTCCAGATAAGAACTCCGAGGCGGGCAAGATGATCAGCCCCAAGATTTATGAGGACGCCGAGCAGGTTCTGCATATCTCCGATGTCTCATATGGGGAAGAGCCCGAGATCGGTGGCGTTTGCACGAACGAGAACGTTAATTGCGCGCTCTCTATCGTGTCCGGAATGACCACGAGCCTTGCCGATAGGGTACGTGAGGTTAAGGCTACCGACACCGATTCCACAACCCTTGTTTTGGACAATGGCGTTGAAATCGCTTTCGGTTCTGCAGAGAACATACGCGACAAGGAACGCGTATGTTTGCAGCTGCTTGAGGAATACGAAGACGAGATAGCCTACATCAACGTGCGCGTAGTCGATAATCCCATGTGGCGCAGCTTATGATAATCCCATGTGGACGCGCATACTAGTCCGCAAAAAGGGGTTGACAATGTGTAGAATGAGAGCATGTGTGTTCACATACAAAAAATGAGCATAGAAATGAGTTGAGCACTTCAATCAGGGAGGGAAAAATGCCTAACAATATCGCACCTGACCATCTGGCCGTCATTAAGGTCGTCGGCGTTGGCGGCGGCGGCACAAACGCCGTGAATCGTATGGTCGAAGCTGGAATCAAGGGTGTGGAGTTCATCTCCGTCAACACCGATCGCCAAGCTTTGTTGATGTCCGACGCAGATGTCACCATCCATATCGGCGAGGAATTGACTCGTGGTCTCGGCGCAGGTGCGAATCCTGAGGTTGGTTGCCAGGCTGCCGAGGAGAGCCGTGCGCAGATCCGCGAAGCACTTGCCGGTGCCGACATGGTTTTCGTCACCGCTGGTGAGGGCGGCGGTACGGGTACGGGCGGTGCTCCCGTCGTAGCCGAGATCGCACGCGAGGAAATCGGCGCGCTGACTGTCGGCATCGTTACCAAGCCGTTCTCCTTCGAGGGCCGTTTGCGCCGCAACCAGGCTGAGCAAGGCATCGACCTGCTCTCCCAGAAGGTTGACACGCTCATCGTTATCCCGAATGACCGCCTGCTCGAAATCGTCGAAAAGAAGACGAGCATGCTCGATGCGTTCCGCATCGCTGACGATACGCTCCGTCAGGGCATCCAGGGCGTTACCGACCTGATTACCATCCCTGGTCTGATCAACCTCGACTTTGCGGATATCCGCACGGTCATGAAGGACGCTGGCTCCGCCATGATGGGCATCGGCATCGCTTCTGGCGAGAATCGCGCTGTCGACGCTGCGCAACAGGCTACCAACTCCCGCTTGCTCGAGTCTTCCATCGCAGGTGCAACGCGCGTCCTGTTCTCCATCTCCGGTGGTCCGGATCTCACCCTTGCCGAAATCGCTGAGGCTGCCTCCGTTGTCGAGGCGTGCGCCGACGAGAATGCCAACATCATCTATGGTCAGATTATCGACGAGACCGCAGGCGATACCGTACGCATCACGGTTATCGCAACCGGTTTCAAGATGAACCCTGGTCGCCAGTCCAACAAGGACTTCTCGGCTTCCAGCTTGTTCGCTTCCACGGATCAGCCTGCTAAGGCCGCTGCTCCGCAGTATCAGTCGTCGATTGCCTCCCAATATGCATCGACGGCCGGTGGCCGCTTCGCCGACGAGGATTACATCCCCGAGTTCCTGAAGCGTCAGCGTTAATGCGAAAACGCGCAGCTGCCTGAAGAAAGCAAGATCTTGAGGTGCGCATATCTTAGATAACCGAACGGGCGCTTGAAAAGCGCCCGTTTCCTTTTGCGAAATGATAATGAAGGTGACGAACATGCCCGTTACACGTTTTGCCGCGATAAACGAACTGGTGCGAGATCAGGCAATCGCATGCGGAAGGAAACCTGATGGAGTACGGTTGATTGCCGTTTCCAAAACGGTTGATGCGAAGACAGCGTATGCCGCTTTTAAGGAGGGTGCATGCGATTTCGGGGAGAACCGCCCCGAATGCCTATGCGAGAAAGCTCTTGCGGTGCCTGAGGCGAATTGGCATTTCATCGGCAATATCCAATCGCGACGTATACCGGAAATCGTGGGTTCGGCGACGCTCATTCATTCCCTGTACAAACCCTCTCATGCGGATAAGATCTCATCGAGTGCTCGTGCGCTTGGCAAGATTCAGGATGTCCTCATAGAAGTAAACGTGTCAGGCGAGACGAGCAAAGGCGGATGCCGTCCCGAGGATGCGCTCGAACTTGTGCAATATAGCTGCGCTTTGCCGAACGTGCGCGTATGCGGGCTTATGACCATGGCACCGCAAGGGGATGCTGAAGTCGCTTACGCGTGTTTTGAGCAGCTCGCTGCCCTTAAAAGCGATATTCATGGTAAACTAAACGATAAGTATGCTCAGAGTTTCGTTGAGCTATCCATGGGCATGAGCGAAGACTGGCGCGAAGCTATTCGTGCAGGTTCCACGATGGTGCGCATCGGAAGGGCGATTTTCAGCGAAACATTCGAGGATGCACGAGTATAGGTTGGTATTATCCGAACCGTTCCACGCTGGTCATCTAGGATTGTGGACGGCGAATCGAGGGGAAGCATATCATGGAGTTGCCAAAGATTTCTCTGGGCGAAGGCGGAGTTCTTAACAACATCAAGTCGAAGCTTGGTTTCTCAAACGATAAGGAAGAGCCGCTCGACGATGATTACTATTATGACGACGAATACGATGACGACTATGACGACGAGTACGACGACGAGTACGATGACGACTACGAAGAAGATGATCGCCGCAACGAGAATCGCTTCGGTCGCGCCGCGTTCCAGCGTCTGCGCGATCGCGTGACGGGCGATCAGAGCCGCGATACTACGCAGACGCGTTCATCGGTGCGTTCGGTTTCCTCAAATCTCGTCAACATCGATGACGTCCGTGCACGCACGCGTGCTGCCGATTCGTTCGCAGACACCGATCGACGTTCAAGCTACGATCGCGAATCATCATACGATGCTTCACGCATAAGTTTCGATCCTCACGCCGCTTATTCAGGCGAGGGTGAGACGATGCATGCTCCTTCGCGCTCGCTGAGTGTGATCCGTCCCGCCGCTTACAGCGAGGTCGAACAGGTTGCCCGTTGCCTGCGCGCCGGAGACATGGTCGTGCTGAATATGAAGAGCACTCCCGCCGATCTTGCAAAACGCATTCTTGATTTCTCTTTCGGCGCTGCAAGCATGGTTGATGCGCGTGTCGAGTGTGTCGGCGACAAGGTGTTTGCGCTATCTACGGGCATCGCGTTGACCGATGACGAGAGGGCGCGTCTTATTTCCCAAGGGGTCTTGTAATGCCCGAATTCGATGCGCATACGCGCATTGCGGTCATTGGTGGGGGAAAGATGGGCGCCGCCTTAGTCGGTGGCATGATCGCATCCTCGCAGAATCCCGCATCCGCTCTTTGCGCGGATAACATCGTTGTGGTGAATCCTGGTCAGGAACGCCGCACCATGCTCTCGGAGAAATATGGCGTTGCTTGCGTAGAAGACGTTTCGTATCTGTCGGAAGCAGACGTCGTATTTCTTGCCGTGAAGCCCCAGATCCTTCCAAGCGTGCTCGACGATGTCGCTAAAAGCGTGCTTGGGGGACAGATAATCAAGCAAGATTCTCCCTTGTTCATATCCATCGCGGCCGGCGTCTCGATTGCCGATATCAAGTCACGCTTGCCCGAAGGCGCCCGCGTGGTACGGGTCATGCCGAACATGCCCCTTCAAGTGATGGAGGGTGCAAGCGGAGTTGCCGGTGACGGGAAAAACGAGGCGGATGTTTCGCTTGTCAATGAGCTGTTCTCCTGCTTCGGCGCATCAAGCATCGTTGCAGAGGGAGATCTCGATGCCGTTACCGCCGTCAGCGGTTCTGGCCCTGCCTATGTTTGCGCGTTGATCGAAGCTATGCGGGACGGGGGAGTACAAGAAGGCCTTTCACGTGAAGTGAGCGAGCAATTGGCGATTCAAACCGTTTTCGGAACGGCTGCTTACATAAAAGAGTCGGGCATTCCCGTCCATGAGGTGCTGGAGTCGATTTGCAGCCCTGGGGGCACGACGATTGCGGGTCTTGCCGCGATGGAGGAGAAGGGCTTTACGGAATCGGTTATCGCAGGAGAGCGGGCATGTGCGAACCGCTCGCGCGAGTTAGGGGCATCTTAAAGCGCGGTTTCGCGCTGAAGGTGCGTAAGGTTTGAAAGACAGGAAGAGATAGCATGACCTTCGCTTACATTCTCATCCGGCTTGTAAATTTCTATAGCATCATCATCGTGGTGTATGTGTTGATGTCGTGGATACCGATGTCCGAGGGGGGCATTCTTTCGAGCATTTATAGGTTCCTAGGCAAGATTTGCGACCCATATCTCAACCTCTTCAAAAAAATGGTGCCACCTATTGGAGGGATGATAGATATTTCTCCCATTATCGCGTTGCTTGTATTACAATTTGCTACAAGGCTGATTGTGAATTTTTTGCTGTAATCAGGGATTAAACGAAACCGAAACGAAGGGAGCATGTTATGGCTATCACCTCTGCCGACATTAATAACCAAAGCTTTTCCATTGATCGCAAAGGATATGATGTCGACGAAGTTGACGTGTTCCTAGAATTCGTTGCAGACGAAATCGACGCGCTCAACGCAACGATCGACCGTCTCCAGGCGCGTATCGCCGAATTATCGGACGGAGAGCCTGTAGTTGTCGAGGCCGCTCCCGTTGTCGAGGCAGTTGCGGAAGCTGTTCCCGCCACAGACGAAGCTGCTTCCGGTGAACTCGCCGATGCGAAGGCTCGCATTGTCGAGCTCGAAGGCTTGCTGGAAGAGCGCAAGCTTGACGACGCTGCGATTTCCAGGGCATTGATTTCGGCGCAGCGTTCCGCAGAGGATATCATTGCGCAAGCAAACGACGAGGCTGCGCAGATCATCCAGGATGCCGAAGATGATGCCGACCGCATCGTCGAGAATGCTGAGAAGGAAAAGCAGAAGATCACGAACATCATCCGTGAGCTCGAAGATGAGCGCGATGACACTCGCGAAGAGTATCACGACATCCTCAAGGACTTCATCACTGATGCAACCAAGAAGCTCGCCAACATCGAGGCAAGCATGGCACAGACCGCGATTGGCGCCCATAGGCGTGCCGCGCAGGCTGCCCAGAACACTGCCGCTGCAGTTGAGGAATTCGTGGCTCCTCAGGCTGAGGCTCAGCCGATTGTGACGAATCAAGTTCCTGTCCGTCAGGAATCGGCCGGTATCGCGATGTCGTATACGACGCCGCAATTCGATAGCGTTCCTGTTGCGGCTGCCCAACCGGCTTCGCCTGTCATCGAGAAGGATCTGTCCGGGTATGGCGATGTCGAGGATGATTTCGAGTTCGGCGAAATCGACTAGTTTCAATCGAATGCTTAAAGAAGAACCTGTGCCCGCTTATGAGCACAGGTTCTTTTTATTACAAGGGCCATTCTGGTTTAGACGGATGACGAGTGTGGAAGTATGAACGCTCCTGCATATATAACGGTGCATGTCACGCCCAAATCCGGGCGCGACGAAGTCGTGGGTTTTGAAGAAGGTCCCCAGGGCGAAGTGCTTAAGGTACGCATTACGGCGCCTCCTGCGGACGGTAAGGCGAACAAGGCGGTTTGTAAGCTGATCGCTTCCGAGCTTCGTCTCCCGAAAACTGCAGTTTCAGTTGCGAGTGGTGCATCATCACGGTATAAACGATTGGCCGTCGATGCCGATGAAGAGCTTGTTACAGAGTGGCTTACGCGTTTTCGCTAAATGAGGCATTTCGTTCCCATCCTGTAAGAACCGCTTCTCAGGCTAATCCCTGAAATCTTTGGTACAATGCTTTCCGCGAGCGGGCCAGACGGCCGCGCGCCGTGTATGTCGCGGCGTGAGGAAAGTCCGGGCTCGTAAGGGCAGGATGCCAGCTAACGGCTGGGCGGGGCGACCCGACGGAAAGTGCCACAGAAAAGAAGACTCCCATGCGGCTTTGGCCCATGAGAAAAGCTGAAACGGTGCGGTAAGAGCGCACCAGCGTGCCGGTAACGGCACGGCTTGGTAAACCCCATCCCGAGCAAGCGCAAATAGGAATGCTATACGATTAGCCCTTTCGTGCATTCGGGTTGCGTGCTTGAGACGTGCGGTGACGCACGTTCGAGATAAATGGCCGTCCAACGACAGAACCCGGCTTATAGACCCGCTCGCCATCTGTTCCGATTTAACGTGAACCGATGCATGCATGGGAAGGGGAGGGCATCATGAGAACATGTGCGCTTGTCGCCGCCGCCGATTTCAATGACGAGCATTTCAGGGCATTTGATGCTCGAGGTATCTTCGGAACGGTCATCGCGGTCGATGCGGGACTTAAACATCTCGAAGATATCGGCCGCGAACCCGATATCGTGCTCGGCGATTTCGACTCTTTAGGCTATGTGCCCGATGTTCTGCATGTCATCGAATTCCCGACTGAAAAAGACGCGAGCGATTTGGAGCTCGCATTCGAAGCCGCACGGGATGCAGGCTGCGATAGGGTGTTCGTATACGGTGCACTTTCCGGTCGGCTCGATCATACGATTGGGAACCTGCAGGCTTCAGCGGCGATTAGCGATGCCGGCGTTTCGGTCATCATCGTGGGCAATGATTGCGCAATCCGGTTCCTTACTGGGCCCGCCGAGCTCGAGCTTCCCGCCCAGGACGCCGGCATCGTTTCCGTTTTCGCGATGAACGATTGCGTTTACGGCTTAAGTATCGATGGATTGAAATATCCGCTCGATCATGCCGATATAAGCAATCGAACGACGCTCGGGCTTTCGAATGAATTCATAGGGTCTTCAGCGTGTATTTCGGTGGAGGCGGGAACACTTGCCGTTTTTGTGCCATTAGCTGCCCTCATCTAGAACGTCTTCCGTCTAATAGGCAAAAAGAAAAGGTCAGCCGTAAAGGCTGACCCCGAGTTAGCTGGTAGCTCCGAAGGGATTCGAACCCTCGACCTCCGCCTTGAGAGGGCGGCGTCCTAAACCGCTAGACGACGGAGCCACATCGTGGTTTGACATTCGTCGAAACCGCCTGCGTATTGTAAACGTATGCGGCCTGCGAAGTCAAGTGGCTGGGGTGGAAGGAGTCGAACCCTCACATACGGCACCAGAAACCGCTGTCCTACCATTAGACGACACCCCATTGTGCCCGTTGCGCATTCGTTTGAACAGCGCAAGAATGGATAATATGTCTTCTTGAGAACTTCGTCAAGAAGCTATCGCTAAGGTGCATCATGAAAAGGGCAGATACCGTTATGGCGAAAGAATGACCGCTCGTGACGTTTTTTCTAAAAAGCCTTATCATGGTCACGAAAGCTATCCGTATACGAAGAAGGATTACTCCGTGGTTTTTCCTGACGAATACGAGCAGGGCGATGATTGCGAGCAACTCGATGACGAGGCCATCGAGGACAACCTGTTGAATCGTCCGTATAGCCAGCACGCTGAGCATCATGAGGGCATCGATCATCGCCATGCTGTCGGCCGTGCAGCGGTCGCAGCGACTTTGGCGGCGACTTTGGTGGCTCCTGGCGCTGTGCTCGCCGCTGAAATCACCGAGCCTGATCCCGTGCCCATCGTCCAAGTAATCCAGCTTGATGATCCGCCAGACAATATCCAAGCTGCCATTACCGATGACGATCAGGATAAGTCGAAGTCGGGCCTTTCCTTCTTTAAGAAGCTCCTGCTTGGCTTCGCGGTCATCGTTTTATTGCTGCTTATGTTCTTGGTTACCCGATGTGCAGCTTCCATACTCGGTATTGGGGCACCAGTACCAGGCGGCACGGGCGCCGGGGACGAAGGCGCCTACACCATTTCGCTGACAATCGATGATTCGGTTGCTCGTCAAATCGGCCAGCAGCTTAACCCGGTCGTCGTCTCTGTTACGCAGCAGAAAAGCTCCACCGTTCTCGTCGAAAACGTTGAGGTCGGCTATGGGGACCCTGTGGAAATATGCAAAGCGGATCCGGGGGAGTATTTGCTTGTCATCCTTGACGATCCTACCGCATCAGGGAACGGGGTCTCTTCAGAGAATGGGACGAGCGCAGCGCTTGCTTACCGAATCGTTCCAGGTTCGCAATCGTTTACGGTGAAGGATTCCGATGTGCTCTTGAAATGCACCGTGCTTGCAATCGAAGATGCCGCCGCTGATCGAGAAAGCGAGCAGAAAGCCGCTTAGGTGGTTTTGGGATCAAGTCTTTGTTGCACCCACGAAAGAAGCGCGCCGCGTTCGTTCTCGATGCGCTCGTTAACAACCTCTTCAAGCGCGTCATTCAGTATGGCACCGAGTTTTGGCCCCTGCTCGTAACCGATTGCAATAAGGTCGTCTCCGTTGATCGCAAGATCTTTGATGCACCACGCTTCGTTACGTTCCTTCATCTCCTCGAAAACCCGGATCGCCTCGTCGGCTGATTTGGCGCGCTGGCGGAAATCGGGGGCATGCGCTAGGCTGTCAGCTCGTTTGAGGGCACAAAGCGCACGGAAGAGGTCCTCATCCCCGTCAAGGCGCATAAGGACGCGTTTTATAGGTTTAGGAGCGGGTTCAAGCCTGTCGTCATGCATGGCCACAAGCGTAACGAGTTGTTCGCCGAACTTTTTCGGGAAGCCGAGGCGTAAGCAGATTCCCTCCGTCATCGTTGCGCCCATCTGGGCATGTCCGAAGAAATGGCTTATACCATCTTCCCTCGTGAAGTGGGCGGCAGGCTTCCCGATGTCATGCAGAAGGGCTGCCCAACGCAAAAGAAGCGACGCCTCGACGTTTTCCATCGCATATGCCGTGTGCTCTAAGATGTCATAACAATGGTATGGAGTGTTTTGCGGGAACCCTTTGATTGCGGCAAGCTCGGGGAGGATGGGGGAGATTACATCAACGCAGTCGAGAAGCGCTTGGCGGACATAATCGCCTAAAACAAATGCATCGAGCTCTTTTACGATACGTTCTATGGCAACATGCGTGAGACGGTGTTTCTTCTCGCGCATCGCCTGCAGGGTCGCGCTTTCAATCGCGAAGCCCAATTGGCTCTCGAATCTACAAGCGCGCATAATGCGGAGGGCATCTTCTGAAAAACGTTCAATGGGATTTCCGACTGCGCGAATTACCTTCCGCTCGATATCGTCTGTTCCGCCATAGGGATCAACCAAACCGCGTGTTGGATGCCAAGCCAAGGCGTTCATAGTGAAGTCGCGGCGCGACAAGTCTTCTTGTATCGTTGCGCAGAAGGAAACGGAATCGGGATGACGTCCGTCACCATAAGTGCCTTCCGAGCGATAGGTTGTAACTTCGAATGCGTAAACGCTTTTGTTATCTGCCCTATCATCCTCTAGAGGAACGCAAACCGTAATCGTTCCATAGGCGATGCCGGTGCGATGGGTCGTCAATCCAGCTTCTTGTGCATAAGACTCGACCTGCTCCCAGGAAGCGCTCGTTGCGATGTCGATATCGGAGATTTCCCGGCCAAGGATGGCGTCACGAACGCAGCCTCCGACAAGCCACGCTTCATGCCCGTTTGACTCAATGCACGAGACAACGCGCAATGCTGCTTGGAATTCGTGATCCGTATGGTCGAAAACCTCGTAAAAAGGCATATGAATCCTTAAAAAATCACTTGTTCTTTTTGCCCTTTAAGGCTATCATAAAAGACCCGCATTTTATTGATGCGGTTTGTTTTTCGGAAGAATAGCTACCGTTAAGACGTGAACGCCTTGTGAAGAGCAAACTTTTCCTTGACGTGGCGGCCGAGGTTGGCTAATATTCTTCCTTGCGCGTTCGCGGAGCCGGACGCGCGGGGCGCACGCCCGGCACCTTGAGAACCGGATACTGTGAACAAAGGATTCATTGGAATCGAGCCAGTGCTATAC
>JAFRLO010000031.1 GCA_017431165.1 Eggerthellaceae bacterium | reverse complement strand
TGAAAAGATGTAAAGGAGAATTCATGCTTACGTTGTTCACGATGGCATGCAATGAGTGCAAGCGCCGCAACTATACGACCAAGAAGAACAAGCAGAATAATCCTGAGCGTATCGAGTTGAAGAAGTATTGCAAGTGGTGTGGTCATCACACCGTGCATCGTGAGACTCGTTAAGTCTCGGAGTTGAAACGAACAGGCCAGTAGTTCAATTGGTAGAGCGTCGGTCTCCAAAACCGAAAGTTGAGGGTTCGAGTCCTTCCTGGCCTGCCAGCTTGTTGGTACGAGCAGTCTGACATAGACTGCTTGTTTGGCGTTAAAAGGATTTGGTTTTTTTCGAGTAATTCGAAGGAATCGTATGGCTAAGAAATCTAACACCCAAAGGGCGAAGGCATCCGCAGCACGCCAAGCGCGCAAGGAACTTGCGAAGCTTGAGGCTGAGGAGCCGCAGCCTATAATCGAGCAACCCGTCGAAGAGAAGACCAGCAAGGTCAAGAGCATCTTCGCGAAGAGCGAGAAGAAGGAAGAGCCGGAGCCGAAGGTGAAGCCGAAGGCTGAGCCTCCCAAAAAGAAGCGCTTCCAGTTCTTCAAGGACATCCGCGCAGAGTTAAAGCGCGTGACATGGCCTACCCGTAAGGACGTGCTGCAGTGGTCGGGCGTTGTTATCGGTGCGCTTCTGTTCTTCGGCGTTTTCGTCGCGCTGCTCGATAATGCAATCATCACCCCGCTGCTCGTCGGCATTTCGAGTCTTGGAGCATAGCAATGACTAAGAAATGGTACGTGCTTCACACGTATTCCGGGTACGAGAATAAGGTGAAGAAGAATCTGGAGACGCGTATCGAGACCATGGGTCTCGAAAACAACGTCTTCGGTATCGAGATTCCCACTGAGGTGGTTACCGAGATCAAGGAAGGTGGCCGCCGTGTGGAAACCGAACGCAAGGTTTTCCCAGGCTATGTGCTCGTCCGCATGGAGCTTGATGACCGTTGCTGGGCAGCGGTCCGCAACACTCCGGGCGTAACTGGCTTCGTGGGAAGCCAAGGCAACCCTGCGCCTCTGACGCGCGAGGAGTTCAACAAGATTATGAAACGCACGAGCCCGGAAGCCCCCAAGAAGACTTCCACGAGCCTCGAGGTCGGTCAGGCGATCAAGGTCGTCTCTGGTCCTCTGGCAGAGTTCGATGGAGTCGTTTCCGAGGTTTCCCCGGATGCCGGCAA
Source organism: Eggerthellaceae bacterium (assembly GCA_017431165.1). GTDB lineage: Bacteria > Actinomycetota > Coriobacteriia > Coriobacteriales > Eggerthellaceae > SIG42. Next base: position 17,119 of record JAFRLO010000031.1, on the reverse strand, counting down.
GGTCAAGGTGCTCGTATCCATCTTCGGGCGCGAGACCCCTGTTGAACTATCGTTCGATCAGGTGGCAAGGGTATAGAAAAGGAAAGCAATGACACTGTATGTGCCTGAGTGGACCAGGGCTTCTCGCATGCAGCGTCTTGTCGATAAAACGAACTAGTTCTATGAATTTGGTTGAAAGGTTCACACAATGGCTGAGAAGAATGTAACGGGGTTTGTCAAGCTTCAAATCCCTGCTGGTGCAGCGAACCCGGCTCCTCCGGTCGGTCCTGCACTCGGTTCCCAAGGTGTCAACATCATGCAGTTCTGCCAGGCATTCAATGCCGAGACGAAGGACAAGGCTGGCACCATCATCCCTGTTGAGATTACCGTTTACGAAGATAAGTCCTTCACCTTCGTATGCAAGACCCCTCCTGCGGCGTTTTTGATCAAGCAGGCTCTCGGCATCGAGAGCGGCGCTGGCATCCCGCAGCTGCAGGTCGTCGGCACGCTGACCCTAGATCAGCTCCGCGAGATCGCTGAGACGAAGATGCCCGACTTGAATGCGAACGATATCGAGGCCGCTATGGAGATCATCGCCGGTACCGCTCGCAGCATGGGCGTGCGCATCGAGGGTCGCGCAATGAAGAAGAAGTATATCCCGTCCAAGAAGGTCGCGGCTATGCTTCAGGGCAAGACCGTTGAGGATTAATCACGTAGTTAGATAAGCTCTTAGAGCTTGAATAGAAGTGGAAGGATGTGCCACATCCGCCATTACCACGAAAGGAATGTATCATGGCAAAGAAATCCAAGAACCATCGCGCAATGCTCGCACAGGTCCCCGAGACCCCGCTGGCTCCGTATGAGGCAGCACAGCTGGTCAAGGACATCCACACTGCCAAGTTCGATGAATCCGTCGAGGTTCACTTCCGTCTTGGCATCGACACCCGCCAAGCAGACCAGCAGGTCCGCGGCATGGTAAGCCTTCCGAATGGCTCCGGCAAGACGGTGCGCGTCGCCGTGTTCGCTGAGGGCGAGTTCGCCCGCCAGGCCGAAGAGGCTGGTGCCGATATCGTCGGTTCCGATGACCTCGTTGCCGATATCCAGGCTGGCAACATCAACTTCGATGCTGCTATCGCAACGCCGGATATGATGCCGAGGGTCGGTCGTCTGGGCAAGATCTTAGGTCCCCGTGGCCTTATGCCCAACCCGAAGCTCGGTACGGTGACCAAGGATGTCGCTAAGGCTATCTCCGAACTCAAGGGTGGCAAGGTCGAGTATCGTGCAGACCGTTATGGCATCGCCCATGTGATCATCGGCAAAGTGAGCTTTTCAGCCGAGCAGCTTGCCGGGAATTACGGTGCCGTATATGACGAGCTTCTGCGCATGAAGCCTGCTGCTTCCAAGGGCAAGTACGTCAAGAGCGTTACGATGGCATCGACGATGGGCGTTGGCGTTCCCGTCGACTCGAGCGTTACGCGCAACTACACCGTCCCTGCGGCCCAGTAAGCGTGTAACGAGCGTTTCAGAACGCTGTGAGCTACATGAAGGATAAGGTCCTGGCACGTATGCGCCAGGACCTTTCTGTTCCTCTGATAGAAATGTATGTCATGACTAACAATACCTCGTCTATAATGGCGTAAAGGCAATCGAAGGAGGCTTCAGTCCACTATGGCAATCATCATCAAATCGCCTCAGGAAATCGAGGCGATGAAAGAAGCGGGGCGTATCTCGGCAAAGGTTTTGCGCGAGGTAGGTGCGCGAGTCGAGCCTGGTATCAGCACGCTCGAGCTCGATAGCATCGCGGAGACGCTTATCCGCCTCGAGGGCGGCATCCCCGCATTCAAGGGGCTGTATGGGTTTCCCGCATCGATCTGCGCCTCCGTCAATGAGCAGATCGTCCATGGCATCCCGAGTGCCAAGACCATTCTGAGAGAAGGCGACATCATTTCCATCGATACGGGCGCTACCGTCGATGGCTGGGTCGGTGATAATGCATGGACCTATCCTGTCGGTACCATCTCCGCCGATAAGCAGCGCCTGCTTGAAACGACGGAAGCATGCATGTGGGCTGGCATCAACGAAGCCGTGGCAGGGAATCATGTAGGCGATATCGGCCACGCCGTCCAAAAGCTTGCTGAATCGAAGGGTTATGGTGTCGTGCGCGAATACGTCGGTCACGGTGTCGGGCGGCAAATGCATGAAGATCCCAACGTACCGAATTTCGGAAGAAAGGGCGGTCGTGAGCTTCTGCGGGTTGGTATGGTCATCGCCATCGAGCCGATGATCAACATGGGCTCGCGTTGGACGCGTCGTCACAGCGATGGTTGGCTCGTCACTACGCGTGACGGCAAGCCCTCTGCGCACTTCGAGAAGACGGTAGCTATCACAGCTGACGGTCCGCTCATCTTGACGACTGAACCCGACCATGAGCGTCCCGTGTAATCAATTGATCTCACATCAGATGCAACAAGACCCGCCTCCCAATCAACGGAGGCGGGTCTTCATTTAATGTCTTTTTGAGGGTTCTGTTACTTGCGCGTAATCTTGCGCTTCACTTTCCCGAGAAGATCCGTGACGATCTTCATCTCGGGAATACGGAAGATATAGCAGAAGACGAACGTGACGATCAGGCCGATGCAACCGGCGACGATGAGCTGCAACAGTCCGCTTACCATCGAGGTGCCGATGGTCGGGATGACGAGCGTTACAGCCCATGCGGCGACAAGGCCGATTGCTGAAGCGGCTACGACGCGTACCATCGTCCACAGTATCGCTGCGATGCCGAAGTTGCCGATGTAGCGATGGAGGATGATGATCATGATGATGGTACAGCCCGCATAGAATACGAAATCCGCGGCAGGTACGCCGGAAAGCCCGATCGTCGAGCAGAGCACGCTGTAGAGCACGCATTGAACAACTACCATCAGGCAGTTCACGATAGCGAAGATATGGAACTTGCGCATGCTCGCGAACACGTTGTACAGATACATGAGCACCGAGTAGAACGGCAGGCTGATGACCCACAGCATCAGCACGTGTCCGACATAGGCGACATCATCTGCGGAGAACGCGCCCGCTCGGAACAACTGGATTAGGTTGGGGGAGAACAGGCCCATGAGCACAGCGAGCGGGATGATGAGCACGAGCGTGCCCGCTATACCTGCGCGTACATGCGCGCGCATGGCATTCCAATCATCCTTAGCGACCGCTTCGCTCATCTCAGTGAACAGCGCACGCGATAGCGAGACGGCAACAACGCCGTGGGGCAGCTGCAGCCAGGTCCAAGCATAGATGAGCGTGCTCGGTCCATTCTCGCTCGCCTCGAGCGAGAAGGCGTTGCGGCATGAGAACGATACCATCATACCGACGATGTAGACGAAGGTCGGGATGGCGATTTTGAGCGCTTCGATCAGGGCTGGATCATGCAGGTCGATTGAAAGCGACCAGGAAAAACCCATCTTCTTGAGCGCGGGAATCTGTATGACGAACTGCACAAGCACGCCCAGTGAGGCTCCTACGCCCAACACCCACAGCGCCAGCTCGGGGTTTGCCGATGAGAGCGGGATGTATGCGAAGAACGATGCGATGACGACGACGTTATTGAGCGCAGGTGCGAGCGAGGGCAGGAAGTACACACGGTTCGCATTGAGGATACCGGTGATCACGCCGCCGATGCCGTAGAACACGATCTGGATGGCGAAGATCCTGAAGAACATGATCGAATACTGCGTGACCTGCGCTGTATCCTCTACTGTGAACGTCTGCGTTGCTATGACTTGCGGGGCGAATACCGTTGCCAGAATCGTGAGGATGCCGAGCACGATGATCGTCAGGTTGAGAATCGTATTGCCGAATCGGTTGCCGCCTTCGGGACCGAACTTCTCTTTCTGCAGCAGATACACCGGGATGAAAGCGGCGCCTAGGATACCGCCTGCGACTAGCTCGAATATGACATTGGGCATGTTGTTCGCAACCTGGTATGCCGAGGTTAGGAAGGTGTTGCCGAGGGCGAAAGCCATCGCCCAGGTGCGGATGAGGCCCGTTGCACGCGAACCGAGCGTGGCTATGGTCATGAGCAGGGTTGATTTCGCGACAGACTGCGCGACATCGTCAGACACGGAATCAGGCGCACCTTTGCCTTGCAATTCCTTATCCATGTGTCTTATCGGCCCTTTCCTTCTATGAAGCTTTAACGTACATGACCTTAAGCGAGCTATTTGCGCAACCCAACTTGACTATAATGATGCATGCAGAACGGATGGATGGGAAATCCATCTAAAGAACGTAGATTTTTCCAGTTAATAAGAGGGCTTCTATGGCGCAGAAGGCAGATTTCATACCTGTGCTCTTGGGCGGCGATGCGAATGCCTATGGCATGGCGCGTTCTTTCTTCGAGGAGTACGGGACGGTTTCGCATGCCATTGGCAAGGGTGCATTCCATATCTGCCAAAACTCGAAGATCATGACCTGCGATGTCACCGAGCCGAACATCGAAGATGACGAGGTGTTCACGCGCACCGTTCTCGATTTCGCAAAGCGCTTTGAAGGGCAGACGCTCGTATTGGTTCCTTGCGGCGATAACTACACCAAGCTGCTCGTACGTAATCAAGATGCGTTGCGAGATACATACCGCTTCAGCATCATGACACCTGAGCAGTTCGATTTGCTCTCCACGAAGGACCGATTCTATGCGACATGCGAGAAGCATGGCCTGAACTTTCCCTTGACCGATGAGGTCTCGAAAGAAACCTATGAAGGCTACGAGCCTCCATTCGATTATCCGATTATCGTCAAACCCGCCAACAGCGTTGCCTATTGGAATTGCGAATATCCTGGCAAGAAGAAGGTCTTCGAGGTGCGCGATTCATCTGAGCTGCGTACGATACTCGAAGGCGTGTATTCCTCGTCCTACGATGATGTGATGATCGTCCAGGATTTCATCCCCGGTGATGATACTGCGATGCGCGTGATGAACTGCTACAGCGACCAGGATGGCAAAGTCAAGATGATGTGCTTGGGCGATGTGCTCTTGGAAGAGCACACTCCTTTGGGCATCGGCAGCTACGGTGCGATCATGACGGGCTATGATCCGGCGATCAACGAGCGGATCAAGGGCTTTTTGGAGGAGATCGGCTATATCGGCTTCTCAAATTTCGATATGAAATTCGATAGCCGGGATGGTTCGTACAAGCTGTTCGAGATCAATCCGCGCCAGGGACGTTCGAGCTATTTCAGCTCGGCATCGGGAATGAATCTTGCTCGTTATCTGGTCGAGGATGTCGTATACGGTACCGATCGTGCGTGCGACATCGCCACGCTCGATGACGAGGTGCTGTGGACCATGGTGCCCCTATCGGTCATCCGCACATATGTCAAAAACGAAGAAGCGCTTGCTCGTGCTGAGCGTCTCATCAAGGCGGGCAAGGTAAGCCAATCGTATTGGTCTCGTGACGATCGCTCGCTTCTTCGTTGGATTAGTTTCCAGATGAATCAGCGCAACTATCGCAAACAATACAAGGAATGCTTCGGGCATAGGCACATCAATGACTAACGAGATGTTCAAGAAACTGGGTATCATCGGCGGGCTCGGGCCTGCTGCTTCGGCGCGTTTGCTTATGCGCGTCACGGAGTTCACACGTGTGACGTGCGATCAAGATCATATCGATATCACGCTGCTCAGCCGTCCTCAGATCCCCGACCGTACAGCGTATCTTTTGAAGCAACCTCATGCGGAGTCGTTCATCGAACCGATGCAGGAAGCTGCGCTCGAATTGGAGAAGATGGGATGTACGGTGCTCGCGACGCCATGCAATACCGCCCATGCCCGCATCTCCGACATTGCCCGTCCGCTCACAAGCGCGCATTTCGTTAAGATGATAAGCGAGACGCTCTTAGTTGCTTCGAGACTCGGATGCACGCGGTGCGGCATCTTAGCGACGAGCGGCACGCGTGCGACGCGTGTATACGATGATGTGTGCGAAGCCCATGGCATCAAGGCTGTTTGGCCCGATGATATGGGGCAGGAAATCGTCACTAGCGTGATATATGACAAGGTGAAGGCAGGAGGCGACTTCGACGGTCATTCGCTTGATGCGGTAATCGACGCGCTGATCGCGGATGGCTGCGACGGTATCATCTTAGCTTGCACGGAGCTATCGGTCATTGGATGTCCGGCTCACTATGATGGTGTGCCCATCATCGATGCGCTTGACGTTTTGGCGCAGCGATGCGTACTCGCATGCGGTGCCCCGGCGTATCCTTTATACGGTTTGGCCGATTAGGCATCATGGATGGTTTCGTAGGGGAATGATATAAGCCTCGTTGGCTTGTGCGGATAAAGGAAAAGGTTACATGTGCGGAATAACCGGCTTTGCCCTGACGGATTCGGTGCGCGATCCAAAGCGCGTCATTGACTTGATGGGAGAGCGTATCAAGCATCGCGGTCCCGATGACGTGGGCTATTACATCGATGATTCCGTTGCGCTCGTGCATCGTCGCCTTTCCATCATCGATTTGGAAAGCGGCAAGCAGCCTATCTACAACGAGGATGGAAGCTGCGTCATCGTTTACAACGGCGAGGTGTACAACTTCCAAGAGCTGCGCGAGGACCTTGTTGCACGCGGGCACGTGTTCTCGACGCATACCGATACCGAGGTCATTTTGCACGGCTACGAGGAATACGGTCGGGGCATCGTCGAGAAGCTCCGCGGCATGTTCGCGTTCGCCATCTGGGATAAGAGAGAGCAGAAGCTGTTCTGCGCACGTGACATCTTCGGCATCAAGCCGTTCTATTACTACCGCGAGAACGGCGAGTTCATGTTCGCATCGGAGATCAAGTGCTTCCTCGACCATCCGGGGTTCGTGAAGGAGATCGACCGCGCTAAGATCCCGGAATACCTGTCATACGAATACATCCCATATGAGAACACCCTGTTCAAAGGCGTGTACAAGCTTCTGCCGGCCCATTGGTGCGAATGGACACCGGATAGCTTCGAGACTGGCTGCTACTACACCATGCGCTACGACATCGACGAGAGCAAGAGCTTGGATGAGTGGGCGAAGATCTTAGACGAGGTATTCACCGAGTCGGTCAAGGCGCATCAGATAGCTGACGTCGAAGTCGGAGGATTTCTCTCCTCGGGCGTTGATTCGAGTTATGTGGTCGAGCGCGTGTTCCACGGTGGTTCGACCATCCGGACGTTCTCGGTCGGCTACGAGGAGGAGCAATACAGCGAGCTTCCGTACGCTCAGAGCTTCTCAGCCGAGCTCGGTGCGGTAAACATTGCGAACAAGATCTCCGCGGAAGACTTCTTCGGTGCCATGCCCGATATCCAGTATTACATGGACGAGCCGTTGCCGAATCCTTCAGAGAATCCGCTGTACTTCCTTGCGCAAAACGCAGCGAAACATGTGAAGGTCGTGCTTTCTGGCGAGGGAGCGGACGAACTGTTCGGCGGCTATCCGAATTATCTTGCGGAAGACCATCTGGCTAATTACGAGCGCAAAACGCCTGCGGTAATACGTAAGGCGCTTGGCGCCTTGGCAGAGAAGTTCCCTGCGATTAAAGGCAAGCATTTCCTCACGCATGGCGCGATGGAACCGTGGGAACGCAATTCACGAGCCGATTACGTGTTCGAAAACGAGGAGCGCCAGCAATACCTCAAAGACCCCATCACGAGCGGTGATCCGCAACAATACTCGAAGCACTACTACGACGAGTCGAACAACGTCGATCCCGTGTCACAGCTTCAATATGTCGATATAAAGACTTGGATGGCTTATGACATCCTCCTCAAAGCCGACCGCATGTCGATGGCTCATTCGCTCGAGCTGAGGGTTCCGTTCCTCGATCGCAAGGTACTCGAGTTGGCGCTTTCGATACCGCATCAATACCGCGTCAAAGATGACGAGTCGAAGGTCGTGCTACGCCGCGCCGCTTCCAAGCGCCTGCCTGAGCGGGTATTCAACAAGGCAAAGCTGGGATTTCCATCTCCGCTCGCGGCATGGCTGCGCGAGGATACGTATTACGAACTGGTCAAAGAGGCGTTTGAGAGCGATATTGCAGCTGAGTTCTTCGTTCCCGAAAAGCTCATGCAATTGCTTGACGAACATAGGGCTGGTCAGGTCTCCCACATGCAGAAGATATGGTCGTTCTACACATTCATCGTGTGGTATCGGGAATTTTTCGGAAATGGCGAGCGTGCGCAATGCCGTTCGTTAACCCTCCTGGGCGAATGACAGGGTCGCACATAAGGAAGTGAGCGGGTTGAACATTCTGGTTGTAGTGAACGAGCACAACGGCGCCGCGCAAGATGCTGCGGCGATGCTTTCTACGTATTTCGCATCGCAAGGTATCGCCGGGATCTTCATTCCAGCGCATGATATTCCAATCGGAACCCGTCTTGTAGATGTTGTCGATACACGCGATGGCGCCCTCGATTTCGACTTAGCCGTCGTCTTAGGAGGCGATGGTACCATTCTGCGCACCGCACGCATTCTTGCGGGAAAGCGCACGCCCATCATGGGCATCAATTTCGGGCATTTGGGCTTCTTGGCCAACGTGAGTGATCCGGGCGTCATCCCGATGGTCGCTGCCGCCCTCGCTGGGGATGTTACTGCTGAGGAACGCATGAATCTCAGCGTTCACGTCGTATGCGAAGGCGATGACGAGGAAACGATCGATGCAATCGAGACGGGTGAGCTTGCGGAGCTCGATGGGGAAGAGCGCATGTTCTTCGCGCTTAACGAGTTCGCGCTCACGCGTGGCGGTTCTGGCGCGATCGTTACTTTCGACCTCTCCGTCTCGGGCGACCATGTGGTGTCTTTGCGCGCTGACGGCGTTGTAGTCTCCACGGCAACGGGCTCGACTGCTTATGCGCTTTCTGCCGGTGGTCCGCTTGTCGCTCCGAGCTACCGTGGTCTTATCATCGTGCCGCTCGCTCCGCATACCCTGCTATCGCGGGCAATCGTGACAGCGCCGCACGATATCGTCGAGCTCGATATTCCTCAAGAATACGGAAACGAAGAGGTCTCACTGTTCATCGACGGCGAAGCCCTTTCGTTCGCCCATCCCGTTAAGCGCGTTATCATCCGTCAAGGTGCCATTGCAACGACCTTGCTTGACTACCGCAAAGAGCCGTTCTATTCCAAGATTTCTCGCGTATTCTTCGAGGCGCCTTCCTTAGAATAGCGTTTTCCAGATAACCATATGCTTTTTTGCGCATAAGTTATCGAGCAAATGTGTGCTCGCTATGAGGTCGTTTGCAATAATCGCGGGCGCTTGTTATGCTCTTATGCCAAGGCTTATTAGATTTATGCAAGGGTGCACACGTTATGGTAATTGCAGCAGGCACTTCTTCAAAACGATTCCTGTTTCCGCTTATCGCGCTCATATGTGCGTTGACTATCGGGGTGGTCTGCTACGCCGCGTTCGATGCGCCTTTCGCTTTGGCTGAGACGTCATCAGAGAAACAGGCAGAGGCAGACGAGATTTCTGCGCGCATCGACGACCTGCAGACAAGCCTCAATGAGGCTGCTGCCGAATATGACCGCGCATCACAGGCATACGAAGAGGCCCTTGCTGCAGCGGATGCTGCCGAAGCTCGTGCTAAAGAAGCTCAAGCACGCGTGAAGTCAATCCAAGAGCGTTTGAGCAGTCGTGTGACCTCGATGTACCGCAATGGCGGAAGCATGAGGTTCTTCGATGTACTGCTTGGAGCGGCCAGCTTCGAAGAGTTCTTGACCTCATGGGATGCCATCGAGACCATCTCGGGTCAGGATGCCAACCTCGTCGCGCAAAGCAAGGCAGCACGTGCCGAGGCTGAAGCTGCTGAAGCTGAGTTCCGCGCGCAGCAGCAACGTGCCGCCGAGGAGATGGAGGCGGCGCAAGAGGCGCAAGAGCGGATTGCCGCCGACAAGGCTGCGCTAGAAGAAGAGCTCGATAAGATCAACGAGGAGATCGCCGTCCTGTTGGCTCGCGAGGAGGAAGAGCGCATCGCCGCTGAGGAGGCTGCACGTAGAGAGGCTCTTGCGCAGCAGTATCTTTCGGGATCGTACGGCGGGGCGTCGAATCCGAATTTCGATGCATCGTTTTTCGATGGGTGGATTCGTCCGACCAGCTATTATGGTGTGACCTGCGAGTTCGGTTATTCGCCCATCACATATTCGCACAACGGCATCGATTTGGGTGCCTCATCGGGCACTCCCATCTACGCTGCCGGTCCTGGCACTGTGACGTATACAGGATGGTACGGTACGGGCGGTAATGCGGTCATCATCTCGCATGGTAGCGGCGTGCGTACCATTTACATGCATCAGAGTGAAATCGCCGCTTCGATTGGGCAGAGCGTGTCGGCTGGCGATCTTATCGGGTATGTCGGCTCCACTGGTCTTTCCACTGGACCCCATCTGCATTTCCAGGTTGAGATCGGCGGCATTCCAATCAATCCGCGCCTCATCATGAGCTTTTAGCGCTTTTTCTTTCACTCGGCATATCGAAAAAAACGCCCCCGAACATGTTATCGGGGGCGTAGTGTTTGGCGTTGCGTCAGGGTATTACTGACGTGGATGATAGTATGCGCGTTGCTCGAACTTAGGCTCGCAGCACAGATTGATTCCGAGTGTCTTGTAGAGCTTCTCGTCGGCAGGGGAGATGATGACCGAGAAGAAAGCGTCGCATCCGCGAAGGTCATGGACGTGCTCGACTAATTGTGCGGCCAAATCGTCGGTTGCGGAGGTGATGGAGAGCGCAATCAGCGTTTCGTCCGAATGGAGTCGCGGATTCTTGCTGTTCAAAACCTCTGTTTTGAGGTGGCAAATCGGCTCGATGACCTCATCGCTGATGACATCGACATCCTCGACGCCTGCAACGGCTTTGAGCGCATTCATGAGCAGCGATGAGGCGCAACCGAGCAAAGTCGAGGTTTTACCCGTGATTACAGTGCCATCGGGAAGGATCATGGCACCTGCTGGTGCGCCTGTGATTTGCTCACGCAACAGTGCGGCGCTTCGTGCAGGGCAATAATTCGCCGTGATGCCTGCCTGGTTCATGAGCAGCTCGATCTTCTGCAATTCGTTATTGCTTCCGCCCGTGCGCTTGGCGATTTCAGCTGTCTGGAAGTAGCGTCGCCAGATCTCCATCTTCGCGGCATCGCATACGGCTTCGTCGTCGACGATGGCCATGCCTGCCATGTTGACGCCCATGTCGGTGGGCGACTTGTAGGGGCAGGTGCCGCTGACGCGTTCCATCAGCGCCTTGAGCACTGGGAAGATCTCGACGTCGCGGTTGTAATTCACCGTTGTCTTGCCATAGGCTTCCAGATGGAACGGGTCGATCGTGTTCACGTCGTCGAGGTCAGCGGTCGCAGCCTCATACGCGATGTTGACCGGATGCTGCAGGGGCAGGTTCCAAATCGGGAAGGTCTCATATTTTGCATAGCCGGCGTTCACGCCATGTTTATGCTCGTAGTACAGCTGCGAAAGGCATGTTGCCATTTTCCCGCTTCCAGGCCCTGGTGCCGTGACGACGACGAGCGGCTTCGTGGTCTCGATGTAATCGTTCTTGCCGTATCCGTTTTCGCTAACGATGGTATCGATATCGTACGGATATCCTGGAATCGGATAGTGCAAGTGGCATTTGATTCCCAGGTCGGCAAGGCGTTTGCGGAATGCATCTGCAGCAGGCTGCCCAGCATAACGCGTGATGACCACGCTGCCGACATAGAGGTTCAGTCCGCGGAACACATCCATCAAGCGCAGGACATCATCATCGTATGTAATGCCCAGGTCGCCGCGAATCTTATTCTTCTCGATATCATTTGCGTTGATGGCGATGATGATCTCGACATCATCGGCGAGTGCTTGCAGCATGCGCATCTTGGAGTCGGGCTTGAAGCCGGGGAGCACCCGCGATGCATGGTAATCATCGAAGATCTTTCCACCGAATTCCAAGTACAGCTTTCCACCGAATTGGTTGATGCGTTCGCGAATGTGCTGAGCCTGGAGCTTGATGTACTTTTCGTTGTCGAAACCGATGCGCATAGTCATGAACCTCCTAGAAAAACATGCCTCGAAGATTATAGCCCAATCGTTTAGGTTAGTGTTTCACGCATGCAAAATCGCTGCTCCAAACAAAGGGTTGGCGCGGTATCATGACAGAGTGATTATGCGTTTGCAGATTTGAAGGGAGGGCATCGTATGGAACGGGAGATTCGCGATTACCTATCGTATCTGCGCGTTGAGCGTGGTAGTTCGGCGCTTACCGTTTCCGCATACGAACGCGATCTCCAAGACTTTGCTTCATTCGTCGAAAACCGCTCGATTGGCGCACTTTCCAGCATCACGCGTGATGATGTCTCTGCCTACGAGGCGATGCAGCATCAAAAAGGCTATGCAGCTGCGAGCATCAAGCGCCGCCTCTCAGTGCTTAAGGGTTTCTTCCGCTTCCTCGTTCGCGAAGGCATCATAGATCGTAATCCTGCCGACACGATTCCTCTACCGAAGACCCCGCAGGCTCTGCCGGACGTGCTTTCCATCGCGCAGGTCAACGCTATTCTCGATGCGCCGTTTGAGAAAAACCCTGCAGGTTGGCGAGACCATGCCCTGCTCGAAATGCTTTATGGGTGCGGGTTGCGCGTGAGTGAGGCAAGCGGGCTCGATTTGTATAACGCAGTGCTTCCAGAAGAGTACCTTCTCATCTCCGGTAAGGGTAATAAGGAGAGGATTGCGCCCATATCGGGAACCGCCCTCAAGGCGCTTAATGACTATTTGGAATACGGCAGGCCTGAACTTACCCGTAAGCAGAAAAAACCTTGCGCGGCGGTTTTCTTGAACGCCCGCGGTGGGCGTCTGACGAGGCAGAGCATCCACTCGATTGTCGCGCGAGCCGGCTTGATCATCGGCGTCGACGGTTTGCATCCGCATACATTGCGCCATTCGTTTGCAACGCACTTGTTGGAAGGCGGTGCCGATCTGCGCGTCATCCAAGAGCTGCTCGGTCATTCCGACATCTCTACGACCCAGATTTACACGCATGTGAACCGTACCCACATACGAGAAGAGTACTGTAACGCCCATCCGCGCGCCCACTCTCGCGGCTAACGCAAGCTAGGACAATTCACTCACCTTTTTTTCTGCACAAATGCAGTGTGTTCACACTGTATTTTCATCAATTTGTGTTGCAAAGTGTTGCATAGTGTCATAGAATGTTACACAGACGATTTCGGTCAAACAGGAAAGGGGGCGTCTCATCGTGTTCGATTTAAACGGAGAATATACACACAACGTCGATTCGAAGGGACGCATCGCCCTTCCTGCGAAATTCCGCAAGAGTCTTCCCACCGATCTTGTAGTGACCTATGACCTCAAGAAGGAATGCCTGTATGTCTTCGACGAGGAAGGGCATCGCGACTGGGTTGCGTCGTTCTTCGAAATGGACGGCGGTTTTGACCAGCGTAGCGAGACCCATCTGAAGTTCCGCCGTGCTTTGAAGCGCCTTGCATTCGACGTGGCGCAGGATAGCGCTGGGCGTATCAGCATCCCGGCTGACATGAGGAAGACGGTTGGCATTGACAAAGAGGTCGTGCTAATCGGCAATACCGGTTACTTCGAGATTTGGGATAAGAAGCGTTTGGAAGCTGAAGGCGAAAACGACATCGATCTGTCATCGTTCCTTCGTGACTAGACCAAACGCGAGCACATTGACTGACGAATACCGGCATATTCCTGTTCTGCTCGCCGAGTGCCTCGAGCAATCGAACCTCAAACCGCAGCAAACACTCGTGGATGCAACACTCGGCGGAGCAGGACATTCCCTTGAGTTGGCCAAGCGCCTTGGCGAAGATGGGCTGCTCATCGGGATCGATCAAGACGAGGTGGCTTTATCAGCGGCTTCCGAGCGGCTTGCCGCATTGCCAAACGCGATACGGCCGCAGCTTAAGCTTCTTCGGGGAAATTTCGGCGACCTTGACGATTTACTCGTAAGCGCGGAAATCCCCGGAATCGATTGCGCGCTATTCGATTTAGGCGTCTCGTCCATGCAGATAGATATGCCACAGCGAGGCTTCTCCTTTAAGGAAGACGGCCCTCTTGACATGCGGATGGATCCGGGAAACACACCCTTAACCGCAGCAGAGATCATTAACACCTATAACGAAGCAGATCTCACTCGGATCATCCGCGATAACTCGGACGAGAAATGGGCAAGCCGTATTGCTCATTTCATCGTGTCAGCCCGCGAGAAAGCGCCTATCGAAACGAGCGCGCAGCTTGTCGAGATCATCAAGAACGCGATTCCCGCACGGGCCCGTAGGGCCGGAGGTCATCCTGCGAAGCGAACATTCCAAGCGCTTCGAATCGAGGTGAACGGCGAACTCGATGTATTGCGTAGAGGACTCGATGCGGCCATTCGCTGGTTGAATCCCGGTGGGCGAGTGCTGGTTATCAGCTACCACTCGCTTGAGGACCGAATCGTGAAGGACATGTTCTCCTCGTATGCAAACCGTTGCATCTGCCCGCCAGATCTCCCGGTATGCGCATGCGGTAGGAAGCCTGTGCTTAAGGTGATTACACGTAAGCCGATTATTCCGTCAGCAAAAGAGGTCGAGGAGAATCCTCGCGCACGGAGCGCGAAACTTCGCGTTGCGTGCAAATTAGATGTTTAGAGAAACGAAGCATTAATAGGACGCATAGAACTTTTGGCCCAGTAAACCAAGTTCAATCGCAGCAAGAAGGGCATCATGGCACAGGCAGCACGTGCATACGGTTACGGAGAAGAGCGCGCATACCGCGCACCTCGTCGTACGCGCCCCGATATCCGTGTCGTGCCCGGAGGGAGGCAGCGCGAACAGCAGACGAGCCAAGCTACGATGCTCATTACGCTTGCCCGCGTCTTTGCTGTTGTGCTCGTACTCATCGCTGTGCTCGGTATCGCTAGCATTTCGCTTAACTCCGCAACCCTGCGCGCGACGGTCGTCTCTTCAAACTACAGCGAGCAGATCACGAAGGCGCGCGCTCAGGGCAATGTGCTTGATTCCCTGAAAGGCACGCTTGACAATTCTGTTCGTATCAAGCAAATGGCATCCGAGCTCGGAATGGCGGCTCCTGTGTATTCCGATCTGATTTCGCTCGAGCCTGACGTCATCGCCACCGATGAAGCGGGCAATCTGTCGTTCGCACGCAGCGTAGAGCGCGCGTACCAAACCGCATCATAGGGGCTCTCATGGCACGAAATGGCCATGACAGCCGCGATTACCCTAATCGATCGCAATCGCGCCGCGGCGCATACCGCTCATCGAACGTGCGGTCTTACGTTTCGCGTGATGATTTTCATGTTACTTCCCGAAACGATTACCGTGACGAGCGGAGACCCCGCAGACGCCCGACGGCGCGCATGCAAGACTCAGGTGTGGCGGTTGGCTCGATGCGCGCCTTCATACCCATTCTCGTTTTTGCCGTCATTGCACTGATTTGCTTCGGGCGACTTGTTTACCTGCAGGTCATCAAGGCAGATGAGTATTCCGAGAAGGCGGCAACCTTGCGGACGGCGGACATAGACATCTCTCCCCGCCGTGGGACTATTTATGATCGCAACGGCAACGTGCTCGCAATGAGCGTTGATGCGACGACCATTTACGCAGACCCGACAAAGGTAACGAAACCCCAGGCCGAGGCCGAGATGCTCGCCAACGTCCTCGGCGGCGAGGCGTCTGAATACCTCGAGAAATTCGAAAGTAAGGAATCCTCTTTCGTCTACATCAAGCGCAAGGCTGATGTTGAAGTGGCGCAGCAGGTCAAGGACCTTCAACTCGACGGCATCTACTTCCTTGATGACGTTCGCCGCGAGTATCCTTACGGTCGGATTGGTGGGCAGATCGTAGGGTTCTGCAACATCGACGGCGAGGGTATTGCAGGCCTCGAGTTGTATTACGATGAAATTCTGAAAGGCACTCCAGGGCGCTTGATCATGGAGCGCAGCCGAGATGGCGTTCCGATTCCTGGTAGCGTCAAGGAACAGGTGAACGCCGTTGATGGCAAGGACATCATGATTTCCATCGATGTCGAGCTGCAGGAAGAGGTCGAGAATCGTCTCATCCAAGCGAAAGAGGATATCGAAGGCACATCAGCGAGCTGCATCATGCTCGATGCGGGTACGGGTGAGATTTACGCGACTGCATCGTTGCCTCTGTTCAATCCTGCTGATACGAGCGTCGTGGAAGAAGGCGCGACGTCGGTGCAGACGATTACGATGGCGTTCGAGCCCGGATCCATCTTCAAGGCTGTTTCCGCGCTTGCGCTTTTCGAGGAGGGGACGGTTACCGCGGATACCGAATTCGATTGCCCTGCCTTCCTGGAAGCTGACGAGTATTACATTTCGGATGCACATCCGCGTCCCGATATGACCATGAGCTTCCGCACGATCATCGCCGATTCGTCCAACGTCGGCATTTCGCTCGCGGTGCAGAAGATGGGCTTTGCCCCGTATCACAAATACCTGGTCAAATACGGTTTCGGGCAACCCACGGGCATTGATTATCCCGGTGAATCCGCTGGATTCCTTAACGACCCGAGCAATTGGGCGCTCATTCAAGCGTTTAACATCACGTTCGGACAAGGCATTACCGTCACGCCTCTGCAGATGGTGAGCGCCTATGGCTTGATGCTCAATAATGGCGTTCGCTGCCAGCCCCATTTCCTCATCGAGAACCTTTCAACAGGGGAGAAAAACCAATACGAGAAGAAGGAAATAGTGGTTAACAAGCAGGCGCTTGCCAATACGACCGACGTACTCGAAAGCGTTGTGGATTACGGCACGGGTACCGATGCGCAAATCGATGATTACACTGTCGCCGGAAAAACGGGTACGGCTGAGATCGCGTCTGAAAGCGGTGGATACGAGGAGTCGCTCTACAACCTGTCGTTCATAGGCTACCTGCCTGATACCAACAGCAAGCTAGTATGTTTTGTAGGTGCTACGAAGGTTCCGTACGAGCGAAATACCGTGGGGGTCTTTAGGGATATAATGGAATACGCTATCAGCCACTACAGGATTCTGCCGGACTAAGGATGCAGCTATGAGCAAAACATGCGCGCAACTGTGCGCCGCCATGGGCGGCATGATCATCGGGAATGCCGAGGAGAGCAT
>JAFRLO010000006.1 GCA_017431165.1 Eggerthellaceae bacterium | reverse complement strand
GGCACTCCTCTCCCCGAACCCGAGATCGAACAGCGCGGCCGCCTCGGCCCTCTTTCCCTCCGGATGCCTCATGATTCACCCCCGATATGGAAGTTGGACTGGAAACTTTTGTTTCCAGTCCAACTATCGGGGTTCACTTCAAAGGCGCCCCGTTCGGGCTCATGTGGTGATGCGCGTTACTTGCAGCACGACTTGTGATGACCGCAGCGCTTGACTTTCTTATCCTTGTAATCCTTACCGAAGATGGTTACATCTTCTTCCTTTGCCGCTACGATGATCTTGTCGAGCAGCATGCCCAGCTGCTCCTGCTCTTCCTCAGAAAGCGCAGCGAACAGCTTATCGGCGGCGGCTGCATTCGCCTCTTCGCGCTTGGTGAGCACTTCGGCGCCTTCTTCTGTCAACATGACGGCATAGCCCTCATCCGCATCGATGATCGTGGCCAAACCGCTCTTCTCGGCCTTCTTCACGATGTTTTTAAGATGTTTGCGGCTGAACCCGAAATGATCGATGAGCTCATCGCGCGTTATAGCCTTTTCCGTATCGAGCGCGCGGAGCAGCGAACCGACGCCGCGGCGGAAGCTCTTCGGGCCGTTCTTGTGCATGGTGAGGCAAGCAAGCTTCGAGGCCTTCTTCAGTTGCTTGAAAGTGGTGATGGAGTCTGCCATGGTGACCATCCTTTTCTTCTTGGCGCAGCGCATAAGCTAAGCGCATACGTGTCTTACATCATTTCAATGCCGGCAAAAGACCTTAAACAAATAGGTAAAGAAATGCAAGATAATTATTCACTTTCTTTCATATGAAATATATAAACTACATAATTTAGCCTGATAAATAAGTATATTCATTCTTTCAATGAATTATTCATGAATAAGGATTTAGCATAGGATATCGCATGTTGACCTCAAGCTGTCGTGACGTTGGCGAACAGGCCGTGGGCATTGCGTACAACGGATGGGCATCCTTGTCGTTTGCTATAATCGTTTTCGTTAGAGCAGGATGATAGAAGAGGTGCAGACCCATGGAAATTACCGAGCGCGTTGCGCGGATTACGGAGATGGAAGAAGCATTCGACAAAGCGGCGGTTGCCATCCTGGGCTTTGCGCAGGACCTCGATGATTTCGAGGAAGTGCAGGATGCCATCACGAAGCTTGCCCGCTACTATGGTAGCGAAGAATGGTTCGATGACCGGGATGCTGATGAGGCGGGGCAGTTGCCGGAGGGCCTTTCACGGGGCGTACTTGGCGAGGATTTGCCCTACGATGTGCTCGTTGATTACCATGACTTGGCTATCCGCATGCTGAAAGCCGCCACGCGCGCGTTGGAGGAATGAGGATTCCTTTAACGCGAACGAGAGGTTCCGCGTTGCAATCCGGGAATATCTTTAGGAAATAAACGTGCGCCTCGCACGTGCCATTCGTTCTTTCTGCTACTCTTTATCATGATGGTTTCATAATGATTCATGCACGCAGAATCGTGCATGAGACTATGGAAGGTGCATATGAACACCAAGACGAAGCGTCGGATGATCGTGGTGACGGGCATCATCGTCATCGTGGCGGTCATCGTGCTGGCTGTTGTCGGCGGATCGTCCGCTGCGAAGACGGTTTCGGTTGCCGAGGCGCGTACCGTAACATCCGATACCAAGATCCAGGTTACGGGTAATGTCGTCGACAACTCTTTCGAGATCGACAAAAACATGCTGACGTTCGAGATTTACGATTCCGCTGCAGACCCCGCTGCCTCGAATACGCTGCATGTTCGCTATGACGGCGGCGTTTCGGCTACTTTCGGTAACGAGGTGACGGCCATCTGCACGGGCAAGAAGGACGCGTCGGGCGTGCTTATATGCTCCGAACTCGTCACGAAGTGCCCTTCCAAATATGAGTCCGCTGACGGCTCGCTTTCCATTGCCGATTTGCTCGGCTATGGCGAATCAGTCATCGATAAGCCTGTGAAGGTGCATGGCATCGTCAAAGCAGGCTCCATCGGAACGGTCGAGGCCGACCAACGCTTCATCATCCAAGATGATGAGAGCGGCCAAGAGCTGCGCATCAAGTTCCAAGATGCCCTCGCCGATAAGATCGCTGACGGCTCCGAGGTCGTGCTGACCGGCTCGCTTTCTGCTGACGGATCGTTTACGGCAACGGTCGTCGCGCTGGAGGCATAACCTATGGCGTTATCGGGTTTCGTACTCCTAATCATCGCATTCGTTTCATCCATCGTGTCGGCGGCGGCATTCGTGCTCGCACGCCCGATGCGCAAAGATGCGCTCACCCGTTGGGGGACGCTCGGCGTTGCTGTGACGTTTTTCGCTCTCCTTGCGGCGTGCTGCATCCTTGTTGTTGCCTTCATGACGGGCGATACGTCCATCCTCTACGTTCTCGAGGAACGTTCGCTTTCCACCGATGGATTCGCATGGCTGTATAAGCTTGCCGGATTATGGGCGGGGCGTGCGGGCTCCCTTCTGTTCTGGGTGTTCTTAATCTCGCTTTTCAATGTTTTGATTTTGGCACGGTGGAGCAAAACGAAAGATCGAAAAGATGGCGAAGATGTGGATCCCGCTTCCGGAAACGGCGTTGCGGCACGTGCTCGCGCACTTGATGTCATCGCCATGGCCATCGTGCAGATCGTCATCGCCATATTCTGTGCGCTTCTCTTGTTCGCTTCTGACAATATGCCGTTTACGCCAACGCCGGCGTATTTCTTCAATGCCGATGGTTCGCTTACTGCTGCTGCATCGCTGTATTCCATGAATCAATTGCTCGAGCATTGGGCGATGGCAATCCATCCGCCGCTGCTTTTTATAGGCTATGCGGGGCTTACGGTTCCCTTCGCGTACGGGATGGCTGCGCTCATTGCGGACGATCCGTCCAAGCTGTGGGTTGAGCGAACGACTCGTTTCGTGCTCGCGAGTTGGCTCTTCTTGGGAGCCGGCATCGGACTTGGCGCCGTATGGGCCTATGTCGTGTTAGGTTGGGGCGGCTATTGGGGATGGGACCCCGTCGAGAATGCGAGTTTGCTCTCGTGGTTGGTGTGCGTTGCACTCGTGCATACGTTCACGGTGTATCGCCAGCGTGGCCAGTTCAAACGTTGGGCGGTTCTGTGCGCGTGTCTTGCATTCACGTTCGTCATCGTCGCGACCTTCATCACCCGCTCGGGCATCGTGCAGTCGGTGCATGCGTTTGTTGGCGATCCGGTCTCTCTTGCCTTGTTCGGTGGTCTTATCGTCGTAAGCCTCATCTGCCCGATCATCGGGCTTATCGTGCGCAGGACAAGCTTCGGTCCTTCCGGTTCGGAATCCGAAGATATCGAGAGCATGGTCAGCAAGGACGCGGCGTACTACTTCAACAATGTCGTCATGATGGTGTTCGTCGCGCTGCTCACCTATATGACCATAAGCTCTGCATTACCGAGCTTTTTGCCGTTTGGCGGTGAATCGCTCGGCGCTACAGCTTACGAGGCTATAGCGCGGCCGCTCGGCATCGTCTACCTATTCATCTTGGCGGTCTGCCCACTGCTTTCATGGGGAACGACCGATCGGGATGTCTTTATGCGTCAGGCTAAAGTGCCCGCTATCTGCGCAGTAGTATTGGCTATCGCGCTCATCGCATGGTGGGCGATGAACTTAAAGCCCGCATACGATGCGGTCATTGCAGATGGTGGTTCGAATGCGATGACCCTGCTCGAAGCAGGCCCTTCAGTCTACTACCATGCACTCGCCATCGTCGGCATCCTCGTAGCGAGCCTGCTCTTCTTCAATGCGCTGTTTCTGTTTGTGCGCAACATCCGTTTGCCGAAGAAGCGGGCGGCGGCTATCGGCGGCGGATTCGCACATATCGCCATGGCGGTCTTGCTGGTGGGCCTCATCGGTTCATCCATGTATGTTTACGAGAAAGCCGGGTATTTGCAAATCGATGCGGAAACGCATCAGAGCACGCCGTTTGCAGTGCAGGAGTACACGCTCGATTATGCTTCCGATCGTATCATCGATGACTCCGAAGCCTCGAACACCATCGTATATGAGGTCACTTTCGATGTATACCGCGACGGAACGAAGGTCGGCCAGGTGAGTCCATCCGTGCAAGTCAATGTCGCCACGCAGCAGCGTAAGCTCAATGCTGCGGTTCTCGGTTTCCCGGAAGAGGATCTGTTCGTGGTCTACCAGGGTGTGAACCAAGCAGGATGGTTCTCGCTTGATGTTCGCATAAATCCGCTGATCAATCTCGTGTGGATAGGCTTCGCGATGCTGATGATCGGTACGGCGTTCGCATGTTTCGGGAGACGAAGAAGCGCATGACGGTAGGGCATGCTCGCATAACGGCGCCGCCCCCATCGACGCCTCCTGCACCCATTCCGGCGATTTCTGTGCGTGGTGTCTCGAAGGTTTTCGGTGCGAGGCGCGCGCTCGATGATATTTCTTTCGATGTGCCCGAAGGTGCGTTCGTTTCGATCTTCGGTCCTAATGGCGCAGGCAAGACCACGCTTTTGCGCGTGCTGGCGACGCTTGCGCGTCCGACGAGTGGGCAGGTAGTGCTTCAAGGCGTCGATACGAAGGAGGAGCCCGATCAAGCGCGTGCGCTTTTGGGGCTCATCTCCCATGCGCCCATGGTATATCCCGACCTGACAGCTGAGGAGAACCTGCTGTTCTATGCGGAGATGTACGGCATCTCAGATCCAAAGGCTCGTGTGGATGAGCTCTTAGATGCGGTCGGTCTCGCTCACAGGCGCCATGATGCGGTGCGCACGTTCTCGCGTGGCATGACGCAGCGCGTTGCCATCGCCCGTGCGTTAATCCACGATCCGCGCATCGTGCTTCTAGATGAACCGTATTCTGGTCTTGACCCGTATGCGGTCGATGTGTTCGATAGCCTGCTTTCCGATTTGCGTGGCGGGCGCACGTTCGTCATGGTGAGCCACGATCTCAAAAAAGGGCTTGCGATGTGTTCGCATGCGCTCGTCATGGCACGAGGCCAACTGATGTCGTTCCAGGCGAAGGACGAGATCGATATCGCGGCATTCGAGCGCTTATACCGCCAAGTCGTTGGCATGGGGGTGGCATGATGCAATACGCACGGCCGAAGAAACCCTCTACCTGGCAGCATTTCCGCATCCTTCTGCGTAAGGATCTGCGTCGTGAGTTTCGTACCCGCGAGATGCTCACATCGATGGGGCTGTACGCCCTGCTCGTCATCATCGTGTTCGGCGCAGCGCTTGCGCTGACGGCGCGTGATATCGACATCGTCAGCATGGGCGGCGGACTTATCTGGGTGCTTATCGTGTTCACTTCGCTTTTAGGCCTCGGACGTTCGTTTTCCTACGAGAAGGACCAAGGCTGCATCGAGGGAGTCCTGCTCGTTCCCATGGATCGTTCCGTCATCTTCTTGGCGAAGGCAGTCGCGAACATGCTGTTCATGCTGGTCGTTGAAGTCATTGCGGTTCCTTTGTTCTACTTCTTCTTCATGACCGGCTCTGAAACTTCATCGACGTTTCTATGGATCATCGCCCCGCTTGTGTTAGGAACCATCGGCATGGCGGGTGTCGGGACGATGCTCTCGACTATTACCATGCATACCCGTGCAGCCGATGTCATGCTCGCCGTTTTGTTCGTGCCCATCATCTTCCCATTGCTGTATGCGTGCACGACCGCTACGACAGCCGCCATCCTAGGCTCGGTGGCATGGATGGATTATTTCGTGATCCCGCTCGTCATTGCGGCTGGTTTCGACATCATCATGCTGCTTGTGTGTTGGGTGCTGTACGATTTCGTGATATCGTCTTAAGAGGAAAAAGCATCGCTAAGCTCCGCAAGGAAGGATGAGTATATGTCGCGAACAGGCGGAAGCGTGAAAGCCCGAAGCCAGGACAAGTCTGTGAAGCTGCCCGATGCGGGCGGTTGGCAGGATGCAATCGCCGTGCCTGCCGCCATAGCGGGTGCGATACTCACGACCGCAGGGTTTTTGATGGCGTTTCTGTGGGCCGCGCCAGTGAACGGTGCCGCGGTCAACGGTTTCGAGATGATCGGCGATACGGTTGTGACGCATCAGCAGCTCATCTCGCAGAAGATCTTCTATTTCCATATGCCTCCAGCCATCGTGAGCTTCTTCTCACTGGCAATGGCAGCTTTCTATGGCATCCGCTTCCTCATGACACGCGAGCAACGTTTCGATACCTGATCGCGCGCTCTGATGGAAATCGCCTTGCTCTTCGTGATCATGACGATGATCACAGGTGATTTGTGGACGCGTTTCGAATGGGGCGTGTGGTGGACATGGGAGCCGCGTCTTACCACCTATCTCATCCTCATGCTCATCGTCATCGCGTATTTCGTATTGAGAAACGCCGTTGACGAACCCGAGAAGCGAGCAACCTTCGCGAGCGTCGTGAGCATCATCGCGCTTGTCGACGTGCCCATCTGCTTCATGGTGACGAGGTTGATTCCCTCAAGCGTGCATCCTGTGGTCTTGCGTGAGGGAGGGATGTCCTTCGATATGGGAGTTACTGTTTTGGTGGTGCTCATCGGCATGCTGTGCTTAGGGCATGCGCTCTATCGCTTGCGTTTCCGTTCTCTTCGCTTGCGCGAACGCTTGGAAGCGCTGAAGGAGATTTTCGATGAGCGTCCGATGGATGATCCTTTTTCTGGTGGATTGCCTGCCGCCGTTTCGCCGGTAGTTGCCCATGAAGCACGTGAAGTGGGACCCGAAACAGTGTTGCGTCCGAACGGAGAGCCACGTCCGAATAAGGGCAAAATCAGAAGCGAATACCCGACCTGCTTACTGCGATAAGCATATGCGATAAAAAGGAGAAACAGATGAATCCGATTCTTGCCGATATCTACAGCACCGTCATCCCGTCTGCACCGTATCTCATCGCAGCGTATGCGCTTATCTGGGTTGCGCTTTTGGTGTATGTCGCCTTCGTCGTGAAGGGCATCAAGAAGACGGAACGTCAAATGGCAGCGCTCGAAGCCGCAATCGAACGCGACAATAGAGCAACCGATTAGTGCCCTTTTTGCTTAGTCACCTGCGCTTTCGTGGAGGAGACAAATATGCGGTTTCGGATACTATCCATCCATGTGCCGCACCATAGGCGGAGAACATGCTCTCCACATTGTAACCAAGCCTAACTTTTATTCTTTGCCATCAGGTTTTTCTCTTTTTTTAAAACCGAGAAAATACTTCGTTTTCTTCTCTTGTAGCCGCAAATCCTTTGATACACTTACTCTGTACGAGTCTAGCGTTAAAGGGGGACTCATATGAAGAAGAAGAAATCCATGATCTTGGTGGGCGTGATCGCAGTGGTAGCAGTCATTGCTATCGCGGCATGCGCTCCGAAGGCGGCGTTGTCGGGATACGGCAATCCCACGCCCACGGTAGCTCAGGCCACCGTGACTCCCGAGGTCGACAAGTACGGTCTTGTTAAGGCGACGCAGTGGGCCGAGGCGTATCCTTACGAGTATCAGTCGTACCTGGAGAATTCCAGCAACACTCCGCCATCCTCGGACTACCTTGGGAATACGCATATCGCGCAAGGTTATGCCTCCAAAACCGAGGACGTGACCTCGACATTGCCCGAGGGATGGAAGTACGTGGATGCCAAGAAGGCCGATTATCTGGAGACCAATCCTGAAATCAAGATCCTCGGCTTGGGCTATGGTTATGCCAAGTACTACACTGAGCCTGCCAGCCACGTTTTCTCGTTGTGGACGGTAGCGCATAATGGCCGTGTTGGAGATGGCTCCAAGACCAAGGCCGCCTGCATCACCTGCAAGTCCCCCCAGTATTCCAACCTCGTCGACATGGAAGGCGAATCGGTCCATCTCCGTCCGTTCAACGAAGTCATTACCGATCTTGATGAGAATATCAGCTGCGCTTCCTGCCACGCGAACACTCCGATGAAGGATGGCAAGGTTTACCTCGAGGTCGACCGTGCCGAGTGGATACGCGCCATGGGTAGCGATGCCGGCAACACCATCAACGGCGAAGTGTGCGGCCAGTGCCATTGCGATTATTCGATGGCTCCGGGTACCAGCATTCCGACGAGCCCTTATGACAACGGTCGCGTCGACATGGTTCCCGAGAAGGCTCTGCAGTGGTATGACGACCACAATTATGCTGACTGGACCTACGAGTCCACCGGCGCCAAGATGCTCGCTATCCGCCATGCGGAATACGAGTTCATCTATGGCGGCGACAACGAGATCATCCCACAAGGCTCTCACATGCAGAACCTGGGCTATGACTGCAACGATTGCCATATGCCTACCAAGACTGCTGTTGATGGAACCGTGTATGCAGATCACAACTGGACATCACCCACCGAAAACGATGCGCTTATCAAGCGCGACTGCAGCACCTGCCATAAGGACCTCAAGGCCGAGGTGAAGGCTTGGCAGACCGAAATCGATGGGAACACCACGCTGCTCGGCAACCGCTGCGTGAAGTTCATCCAGAATTTCGAGAACGCGATCGCTAGCGGAAACCTCAGCGATGACGAACTCGATCGTCTGCGTTGGATCCAGCGCGCATCGTGCTACTACTGGAACCTTGCCGCAGCTGAGAACAGCGAAGGCGCACACAACCCGACGTATTATCGCCATACGCTTGAGATGGGGAACAAGGTGTTAGATGAGGGCGACGCGATTCTCAACGTACCCTCGAAGACCCAGGCAGGGAACTAGCGCGGTGATGCGGTTATGACTGAAGAGAAGGTCACGCACTCGCTCGATGCGCAAGATTCCGCCATCGATGATGTTGCGGCGGGTGCGCCTAAGAAAAAGAAGAAGCCACGCAAGCCGTTCTCTAAGCGTGCGAAGATCATCTGCACTGTTATAGCGGTCGTGATCGTCGCAGGCGGCATCGGCATGTGGAAATGGCACGAGATGCCCTCGTTCTGCTCGACGCTCTGCCATATCGAGGAAACGTATGTTAACAACCTCTCCCAGGAGCAGGGCGTTGCCGGCGTTGATAAATACGGCAATACCGTGACGAACTCCAACGCCATGATGGCGGTGCTGCACAGCAAAACCCAGACGACCGCTAAACCCGAGATCGTCTGCGTCGATTGCCATGTTCCCAATATGCTGGAGCTTGCGCACGATGGCGTCAATTACGTTACCGGCAATTACACGATACCGCGTAACGAGAGAACCGCTTCGCAGCTCGAAGAGTGGGACAAGAAGGAAGGCAGCCAGTTCTGCGCGAACGAGAACTGCCACGTATACCTGCTCGGCAACGATGGCTTGGTAAGCCCTGAGAAGCTGGCGGCCGCTACGGCCGACATGGCATTCAATCCGCATGAGCAGCACCATGCGAATCTCAATCCCGATTGCACGGCGTGCCACAAGGGCCATCGCGCATCCACTATCGTGTGCACGGCGTGCCACCAGCATCAAGATGTTGCCTTGCCCGATGGTTGGGTTAATTGGGATGCCTCGCAGCAGATCATGGTTACCGCATTCAACGGCTAGCTCAAAGGTAAAACAAGGTAATAGCGAAGGGCCCTTGAATAAGGGCCCTTCTTTTGCGTGTATGTGTAATGGGGTTTACTTCAAGTCATCGTTCGAAAGCAGCGTGATACCTGCTTTTGCGAGTGCTTCCATGCAGGCTTCGTTGTCGGATGTCTGCATAACGATGGCCGCCTGACCTTCGCTGCCGCTGATGATCGAGTACGCATACTCGATTTGCTGACCGCTTCCGCGGACGGTTGCAAGAACCTTTGCAAGGCCGCCGGGCTTATGCTCGACACCGATGCCGACGACATCGTTGATACGTGCGAACATGTCATGCGCATCAAGCTCCTCCATCAGAATCGCCTGATCCTCGGTCGCGACGACTAGGCGCGCGATGCCGAAATCGGTCGTATCGGCGATGCTCATGGCCAAGAGATTGACCCCCTTCGCTCCTACGATCTCGAGCAAGTTCACAAGGGTACCCTCTTTGTTTTCCAGATACACGGAAACCTGTTGAATGTACTTGTAATCACTCATGATAGCCATCCTCTCGAATCCTAGAGCTTACGCTTGTCGATGACGCGCTTAGCCTTGCCTTCGGAGCGCGCGATGCTCTTCGGGGCAACCAGTTGGACCTTCGCCTTGATGCCGACGACGCTCTTGATTTGGTCAGCAATAGTATTGCGCAAATTCTCGATGCTGGAAATAGCATCGACGGCCATATCCGGTGCCATCTCCACTTTGACGGTCAAAGCATCCGTGGAGTTGATGCGGTCGACCTCGAGGAGATAATGCGGGGACGCTCCCTTGACGCCGACGAGTATGGACTCGATCTGGCTCGGGAAGACGTTCACGCCGCGGATGACGAGCATGTCGTCCGTGCGGCCAGTGATCCTACCCATGCGGACGGTGGTGCGACCGCATGCACAGGGGCTATCGTCGAGCGTGCAGATGTCGTGGGTGCGATAGCGGATCGCAGGCTGGCCCTTCTTCGTGATCGTCGTGAATACGAGCTCGCCAGGCGTGCCTGCGGGCTGGTGCTTACCAGTGACAGGGTCGATGCATTCGATGATGACATGGTCCTCATTCACATGCATACCGTGTTTTTCGGGGCACTCGAACGCAACGCCGGGACCCGCGATCTCGGTAAGGCCGTAGATGTCGTAGGCATCGATGCCCAAGACATCCTCAAGCTTGGCACGCATTTCTTCGGTCCATGGCTCTGCGCCGAACACACCGCTTTTGAGCTTGAGGTCGACTCCAGGTACAAGACCCATTTCACGTGCGGTCTCTCCTAAGTAGATGGCATAGGAGGGAGTGCAGCACAGCATCGTCGCGCCCAGCTCGCGCATCATCATGATCTGGCGCTGCGTATTGCCGCTTGACATCGGGATGACCATGGCACCAATTTCCGTCGCACCCTGATGCGCTCCGAGGCCGCCTGTGAACAGACCATAGCCGTAGGCAACTTGGACGATATCCTCTTTTGTCGCACCTGCGGCGCACATTGCGCGTGCCACCATCTCGCTCCACACATCAACGTCGCCTTCCGTGTAGCCGACGACGATCGGATGACCTGTGGTACCCGAAGAACCTTGGATGCGCACGATTTCCTCACGCGGAACGGCGAGCAAGCCGAAAGGGAATTCCTTGCGCAGATCCTCTTTCTCTGTGAAGGGAAGCTTGGTGATGTCGTCGAAGGTTTTAATGTCCTCGGGCGAAACTCCTGCTTCATCCATGCGCTCACGATAGAGGGCGACGTGGTCGTACTCCCAGCGCACGGTTTCCTTGAGACGCTCTGTTTGCAGCGCGCGAAGCTCATCACGCGACATGCATTCCAACTCCGGTTGGTAGATCATCTGGTGCTCCTTTCGATTGCCTGCTCGAGTCTTGAAACTTCTGCCGCAACTGTTCCAGGTCGCCAAGCCCAACAAAAAACCACCCGAGGCTTGCGACCCCGGGTGGTTTTGGCGATTCATTTCTTCGTTAAACCATGTCTTGCTTGAAACCGGGCATCGCGAATTACTCCTCCGTAAAGAAGAAGTTAAACGCGAACCAAAAGTATCCAGCGGTCTTTGCCAAGTCATAGTCCTTTCCGTTGGCAGGGATTATAGGTGAACCGCTTCCGCTTTTCCGAAAAGAATGCCGCTCACGTGTAATCGCGGGGTGAACGGCGGTTTGAACGCGGGTGAATGGTTGCTTTAGCGAAGCAAAGTGAATTAAGCCTTGCACCTATTCGTTTTTTTCGATACAGTGCGGGCAATCAATCGTAAGGTTGATTAAACCGTTGAAGCGGAGTAGTAGTCGCTAACGCGCGCACAGCGAGCCTGGGGTGGTGTGAGCCAGGACGAAATGCGAGGCGATGAGTGGACCGCTGAGGGCGCACCGAACGTGGAAACCAGTAGGCTGCGACGTGGGGGCATACGTAAGTTGCCGGGAGATTGCAGGATCTCCGCTAAGTGCACGGAGTCAAATCCGTGAATCAAGGTGGTACCGCGAGCATCGATTTCGAAGCCCGTCCTTGAATCCGAAAGAAGGATCGAGGGCGGTTTTTTTATTCTCTCACCTCTCTCGATCCGAGCCGCACCTGCAAGTGGCTCGCCAACGGTTTGGGCGAAAGGACGCCCGGAAAGGAGAGCAGAGAGATGATGAACGAGGTAGCAAAGAACGCCGAGAAGAATCCGTATCGCGTGTATCTGAAAGAGGATCAGATCCCTACGCAGTATTACAACCTGCGTGCAGATATGCCCGAGAAACCCGACCCCATGCGTCTGCCGAACGGCGTTGTCGCCGAGTTCGAGCACATCGCACCCGTGTTCGCTGATGAGCTCGTACGTCAAGAGCTCGATGATGACACGCAGTATTTCGATATCCCCGAGGGCATCCGCGAGATGTACAAGGTGTATCGTCCGTCGCCGTTGTGCCGTGCTTACAATCTCGAGAAGGCACTCGGCACGCCCGCGAAGATCTACTACAAGTTCGAAGGCAACAACACGAGTGGTTCCCACAAGCTCAATTCCGCGCTCGCGCAGGCTTACTACGCGCATCAGCAAGGACTGTCGACGATCACGACCGAGACGGGTGCAGGCCAATGGGGCACCGCCCTTTCCGAGGCAGCCCCTCATTACGGACTCGAGTGCGACGTGTTCATGGTCCGTGCAAGCTACGAGCAGAAGCCCTTCCGCCGCACGATCATGCAGACCTTCGGTGCTCAGGTAACACCGTCTCCCTCGCAGGAAACCGAGATCGGCCGCAAGATGTATGCTGACGAAGCCAATCGTTCCGGTTCGCTTGGCACCGCGATTTCCGAGGCAGTCGAGCGCGCGCTTCATGTACCCGAGAACAAGGGTCGCTACCAGCTTGGCAGCGTGCTCAACCAGGTGCTTTTGCATCAATCGATCATCGGCCTTGAGAGCTACGAGGCGCTCAAAGAGCTTGGCGACTATCCGGACATCGTCATCGGTTGCGCCGGTGGCGGTTCGAACCTTGGCGGACTTATCGCACCATTCATGCGCGATAAGCTTACGGGTGAGCGTACCGATACCCAGTTCATCGCCGTCGAGCCGGCGAGCTGCCCCTCGCTTACGCGTGGTCGCTTCGCATACGACTTCGCAGATACTGGCCAAACCTGCCCGCTCGTGAAGATGTACACGCTCGGCAACGGCTTCATCCCGAGTCCCGATCATGCTGGTGGTCTTCGCTACCACGGCATGAGCCCGATCATCTCGAAGCTTAAGGCAGACGGCTATCTGGATGCCGTTGCCGTGAAGCAGACGGCTGTGTTCGATGCCGCGGAGATGTTCGCCAAGCTCGAGACGATCCTTCCCGCACCGGAGAGCTCGCATGCTATCCTCGTCGCCATCGAAGAGGCGAAGAAGTGCGCCGAGACGGGCGAGGAGAAGGTCATCCTGTTCGGTTTGACCGGTACGGGTTACTTCGATATGACCGCGTATGAGGCGCATCGTGCAGGCGAGATGGTCGACCATGTTCCGACCGATGAGGAACTCGAGCGCGGCTTCGCGACGATCCCGGCTGTTCCGGGCATCCAGGCAGCTGGTGGCTTGCCGATAGAATAAGGGAGTCGCGATACGTGCTTGCATGAGCGTGTAATCAATCACACAGCATGTCCAATTGCTTCGGGCGCTTCATTGAAGCGCCCGAAGTTCGTTTAAGCTCAATGTCAATCGGCGATTGACCTATCGTCAGTCCTTTCTCCCTATGCTGTTTCCAGAAACAGTAATTCGACAGAAAGGATGCATCATGAAAAAGGGACTGACCGAACTGGTATTCATCGTCGATCGCAGCGGTTCTATGGGAGGACTTGAGACCGACACCATCGGCGGCATCAACGCAACGCTCGCGAAGAACCGCGAAGCGGAGGGCGAGGCGAACGTCTCCATCATCTTGTTCGACAATACCGCTGAAGTGCTTGTCGACCGAAAGCCCATCGCTGAGGTTGAAAACCTTACCGAGAAGGATTATTCCGTGCGCGGTTGTACGGCGTTGCTCGACTGTCTTGGCGATGCGATGCGTCAGACGGCACGCGTGCAAGGCTATATGCCCGATGAATACAAGGCCGAACGTGTCATCTACGTCATCACGACCGATGGATACGAGAACGCAAGCCGTCATTTTTCCTACGAAGACGTAAGGAAGGCCATCGAGATGCACAAGGAAGAGGGTTGGGAGTTCTTGTTCCTCGGTGCGAACATCGATGCAGCGAAGGAGGCGGGGCGTATCGGCATCGCAGAGGATTATGCGGCAACGTATGTGCCCGACTCCGCGGGCAGCGCTGTGATGTACGAAGCGGTGGCACAGGCATGCTGCTCCATGCGCGCTCCGAAGGCTAAGCGCGGCAAGCTGGGTTCGCTGTGGAAGAAGTCGGTGGAAGCCGACCATGAGGCTCGCGGCTAGAGCGAACGGGTTTGTAAGACTTACGGTAGAATAGTGCCATGCATATTCGCAAAGGAGATTCGTTGACAGCTGACGAGAACATAAGGAACAACGCAGTCGAGCCCGAGAGCTACCGTATCGGGCTTGATGCCGCGCTGAAAGAAGCAATCCAGTCTTTCATAGACGTGCGCCTTGTGGAAGAGGACGATCTTGAATACGTGGCATCCGAGGGAATCGAAACGCCAGAGGCGTATGGTTTATATGCACCTGCTGCGACACCCCAACTAAAGCCGCAGGCATCGGCACCCGTATTCGCTAGGAACATGCTTACTAAAACTGCTCCTCCCGAGCCAAAGTCGAGCTCCCGAGACGGCGTGCTCGGCTCACTTGGCAAGGCGATAGGCGGCCTCGCGAAAAAAGGCAAGCATGCGAAGCCTTCCAAAGAGGAGTTCGCGGACGACGAGCCATGCTTGGAGGAAATGGAGTTCTTTGAAGCACCGGCTGCCATTGAGGATTCGTATGATTTTGGAGCGGCGTATCCAGCATATGGCGCCTCGACGGCAAAAAGGAGCATCTACCGCGATGCTGAGCCAGCGATTGCTGGAGCGTCTTCGTACGAGGGCTTTAACCAAGCGGGCCTCAAGCAATGGCTCGATGCGGTCGATGCGCCGTTCTCGACGACTCTGCTGCGCTTAATCGATGAACGTGGCTTCGACGATGTGGAGGTGTACAAACGTGCAGGCATGAGTCGCCAGTTGTTCAGCCGTATCCGAAGCGATGCGGAGTACCGTCCCGCAAAAAAGACCGTGCTCGCGCTTGCGGTGGCGCTTCGGCTGAATGCCGACGAAGCGCGGGATCTGCTCGAGCGCGCCGGCTTCGCGCTCTCGCATTCTGACAGGCGCGATTTGGTGGTGGAGTACTTCCTCGAAACAGGCAAGCATGATCTGATGGCTGTGAACCAAGCGCTCTACGAATTCGATCAGCCGCTGCTGTAACAAGCTCTTCCTTCATCCAATATAGGGAAAGCGCCCGTATCACGCGGGCGCTTTCTTGTATCGCTATAACTTTGATGAAACGAAGCGCTACGAGATTTTGACGACCCAACCCTCGGGGCCTTCGATCTTGCCTTCTTGGATGCCCGTGAGCGTTTCGCGGAGCTTCTTCATGACGGGACCGACTTCCTTCATGCCGCTTGCGAAAACGTATTCGGTGCCATCGTCATCGACCTGGCCGACAGGGGAGATGACGGCTGCAGTGCCGCACATGCCGCACTCGGTGAATTCGCCGGCTTTGACTTCCTCGAACTTGACCGGGCGCTCGATGACCTCCATGCCAAGGATGTCTTGCGCCACCACGACGAGCGAACGACGTGTGATGGAGGGGAGGATCGAGTCGGTGAAGGACTGCGGGACGACGAGGGCCCCATTCTTGTCGACGAACAGGAAGTTCGCGCCGCCGGCCTCCTCAACGTAGGTGCGCGTCTGAGGATCGAGATACATGTTATCGGCGTAACCGCCGTTGTGGGCCTCGACACCGGCCTTGATCGACATCGCGTAATTCAAGCCAGCCTTGATGTTGCCCGTGCCATGCGGTGCTGCACGGTCATACATGGTGGTGCGCAGCTTCACAGGCTTCACGCCGCCGGAATAATACGGGCCGACGGGCGTGACGAGGATACGGAACTGATACTCCGGTGCAGGGGCGACGCCAATGACTTCGCCGGTTGCGACCATGAAGGGGCGGATGTAGAGCGTGGCGCCGCTGCCGAATGGCGGAACCCAATCCTCGTTCGCCTTCACGACGGCCTTGACGGCCTCCACGAAGCGGTCCTTCGGGAAGGAGGGCATCTCGAGACGGGCTGCGGAGTCATACATGCGCTCGGCGTTGAGGTCGGGGCGGAAGCAGACGATGCTGCCGTCTTCGGTCGTGTATGCTTTCAGGCCTTCGAAGACCTCTTGGCAATAATGGAAGATGCCAGCGCATTCGCTCAAGGTGAGCGTGTGGTCGGTGGTAAGAGCGCCCTCATCCCACTCGCCGTCCTTCCAGTTGCTGACGTAGCTATAGTCGGTCTTCATATATCCGAAGCCGAGGCTGCCCCAATCGATATCCTTCTTCGCCATAGCATTCATCTCCTTTTAAGATCGTATGGTGTTCGAAGCTTTTGTAGTTAGCACCCTACACTTTAGTATAGAAACGCGTCTCGAATGTAACTTTTTGTTTCTTCGTGAAAAAACGCACATCAACGGCACGGTAGCGTACGCGAAAGCGGACTTGTCGAGGAATTGTGATGGAGGTGCGGCCTTTCAGAGCAATTTCAGGAACGGTCTTTAGGATGGGCGCATCCAATCAAGATCACGTATCCGAAAGCAGATGGAAGGTTCCCCATGCGTGCTTTGAAAAACCGATTGCGCCTCGACATCCTCATGACCGTGCTGCTTGCGTTCGAGATGTTCTTCGAATTCACAGGCGACACCCTCCATGAAATCGTAGGTTTCGCCTTCTTCGTCACCATCGCGGGGCATCTGGCGCTTTCCGCGAAATGGGCTCGAAGCATGTCGCGTTCAATCAGCGCAGGCCGCGTAAGCAAACGCGGTATCGTGCATGCGATCCTCGCCGCCTTGCTTTTGCTGGTGTTCGTCCCATTAGTTGTAAGCTCGATCGCCATCAGCCACATCCTTTCGGGAGCAGGACTGTCGTTCGAGCTTTGGTTCTCATACACGACCTGGAGCATGATCCACTCGTTTTCGGCATACGCGCTGTGCGCGCTAACGGTCGTGCATTTGGCGATGCATTGGAAGAGCTTCGCGAAAGCCTGCCACGTACCGTACGACCCTTCGAGACGTGCCGCGATCAGCACGTGCGTGGGCGTTACTGCAACAATCGCCACCGTCGCGATCGGCATTGCCGGTGTGAATGCGATGAGGGCATTCGCATTGCCGGCAGCCGATGCGGACGGAGGGACCGAAAGCCCTTCAGCGGGGCTTGACGCCTCGACGATAAACGACAAGGCTCCAAAAAGCGCATCGGATAGTAATTCGGATAGCACGTCGAGCGAGTCTCAAAGCGCCTCTTCGAGCGGAAGCTCATCTTCCAGCAGCACTGTGACGGGAACCTGCAACCTATGCAAGAAGCGCTGCCCGCTGAGCGCACCGCAATGCGACAAGCCATACAAAGCGGGGCTGATTTAACGGCTTAACCCCTTACTTTTCGCCATAACCCCATTTTCGCCGAAAGCGCCGTGTGCCTGGCGCTTTCGGTGCTGTTGGAGGGTTGACATACCTAGCAAGAGGGCTATTGTCGTTTTTCGTTTATGAGAGCAAATGATGTAACGGCCGAAGGGAATCGACGCATGCCGGAACCGCAACCAATCCTTGTAATCGGGCACAAGAATCCAGATAACGATGCCATCTGCTCAGCAATCGGCTACGCCTATCTGAAAAACGAGCTCGCAAAGCGCGAAGCCAAAGATGGCGAAGAGCCGCAAATCTATCAGGCGGTTCGCCTAGGCCCTCTTCCTCCAGAGACGGCCGGCGTGCTCGAGAGATGGGGTGTTGAAGCGCCTGTGGTCATCAACAACGTTTTCGCGCGCATCTCTGACGTCATGACTTCGGATGTCATCTGCACGACACCCGATGCCAAGATCATCGAGGCCGGTCGCATCCTCCGAAAGCACAACATCCAGGCTGTGGTTGTGACTGACGAAGAAGGCACCTACCAGGGCATCGTCTCGACGCGCATGATAGCGAATCGCTATATCTCCGCAACAGATGTGCTTGACGAAGGTGCGAGCCATATGGCTGTTGCGGCGGATTTGATCGCGTCACTCGAACAAACGGTCGATTCCATCATGGAGGCGCAGATCCTCACGGTCGATAAAGACGACCGCCTTTCCGAGGCGCGCATCGATATCCTTGCTCAGCCGTGGCGCGAGGCGGTCGTGCTCGATGAGGCGCGTCGCCCCATCGGCATCGTCACGAGATCGGACCTCGCGTTCCATCCGCATCGCAAGGTCATCCTCGTGGATCACAATGAGGTGCGCCAAGCTGTCAACGGCATCAAGGAAGCCGAGGTTGTAGAGATCATCGACCATCATCGCATCGGCGATGTCTCCACGGTCAATCCCATCAAGTTTTTGAACATGCCGGTCGGCTCCACATCGACCATCGTCGCGTTGGAGTTCAGAAAGCATGGCATCGAGATTCCCAAACCGATCGCAGGAGTGCTTTTGTCTGCTGTGATGACCGACACCGTCGTGTTGAAATCGCCGACGACCACCGCCATCGATGAAGAGATTGCGGGATATCTTGCAAACATCATCGGCGCCGATCCATTCAAGTACGGTCTCAAAGTTTTCTCGTTCAGGGGAGACGATGACGACATGCCCATCGATAAGCTTGTCGGAGCCGATTCCAAGGAGTTCCAGATCTCCGATGGGACGGTGCTCATCGCGCAGCACGAGACGACG
The DNA here is from genome assembly GCA_017431165.1 of Eggerthellaceae bacterium. Classification (GTDB taxonomy): domain Bacteria; phylum Actinomycetota; class Coriobacteriia; order Coriobacteriales; family Eggerthellaceae; genus SIG42. The sequence goes on along the minus strand of JAFRLO010000006.1, from coordinate 1,883 downwards.
AATCTTGAGTCGGTCATGATGCGCGAGCAGGAGATGCGCACATACATGCGCAGTCTGGTGGAAACGGGCGGGTATGTGTTCGTGCTGCTCATGGTGACCGACATCATCGCAGGTGGCAGCCAGTTTCTATGCGAAGGCAACCGTAAGATCATCAATCGCGCATTCGATATCGAATGTACGGGCGAGGGCGGTACATGGATGCCCGGAGTGCTTTCACGCAAGAAGCAAGTTGCTGCGCGGATCCTCGAAGCATAAGAGGTTTTCGCGTGGTGTGAAACCCGCGTTACCATATCTTTTTCCATATACAGGAAAGCCCGCCATCAGGCGGGCTTTCCTGCGCGTTGCATGGAGGTAAAAAGTTGCTCCCTGAGCAAAATTGTGTGCAAATTGTGAAGCCAAACTCCTTACAATGTAAGCGGGCATATTTAGGCTCGCGAAAAGGAGATGCAGGTGGAAAAATTATTCAAACTTAAGGAGAACGGCACCTCGGTACGTACCGAGATAATCGCCGGCCTCACCACGTTCATGACGATGGCCTACATCATCGCCTTGAACCCGAATCTGCTTACCAACTTCGGTGCTGGTGGGCAAGACCTTTGGAATGCCGTTTTCTTGGCCACGTGCTTGGCTTCCGGCATCGCCATGATCTGCATGGCGTTCTTAGCCAATAAGCCGTTCTGCTTGGCTCCTGGCATGGGCCTGAACAGCTTCTTCGCTGTCGTCGTCGGTCAGATTGCAGTCATTACGGGTGCGACGTATGTGGCATCATTCCAAGCTGCACTCATCATCATTCTCGCAGAGGGCATCGTCTTCCTCATTTTGACGATACTCAACATCCGCGAGAAGATTGTCGAAGCCATTCCGTATGGCGTGCGTATGGGTATCGCGCCGGCAATCGGCATCATGCTCTTGAACATCGGCCTTGGCTCCAATGCGGGCATCTTCAGTGAGACTGGCGGTCCCTTCTACGTGATGCGCGACTTCTTCGGCTCGCTCACTGCAACAAGCGCGTCAACTGCAATGGGCTCTGGCTATGCACCCATGGTGCTTACCGTTGTGACCATGTTCGTCGGTCTGTTCGTGATCATCTTCCTCGCCCAAAAGGGAGTACGTGGTGCTGTCATCATCGGCATGCTGGTTGCATCGGTCGTGTATTGGGCTGGTCAGTTCTTCTTCCTCGACACTGATCCGTTCGCTGCACTTGCTACTGCGAGCTGGCTGCCGCCATTCAGCGATATGGTGAATCTCACGTTCTTCAAGTTCAATCTTGCGGGCTTTTTAGAGCTCGGATGGTTCACGGTTATCACGTTGATCATCACGTTCTGCATGATCGATATGTTCGACACCATCGGAACACTGGTCGGTACTGCAGCCCGTGCAGGCATGCTCGATGAAGAGGGCAAGATGCCCCAGATGAAGCAGGCCATGCTCTCTGACTCGATTGGCACCGTGGTGGGTGCGTGCACCGGTACGTCAACCGTTACGACCTTCGTCGAATCTGCCTCGGGTGTTGAGGCGGGAGGACGTACGGGTCTGACGGCTTTGACGTGCGGCATCGTGTTCTTGCTCTGCATGTTCATCGCTCCGATTGCGGCGGTCATCCCGGCTGCAGCAACCTCTTCGGCGCTCATCTACGTCGGCGTCATCATGCTCGCCGGTCTGAAGAACGTCGACCTGAGCAACTTAGAGCAGGTCGTTCCTGTGGCGCTCATGCTCATCGCCATGCCGATCTCCGGCTCCATCGGACATGCCATCGGCATCGGGTTGATCACCTCTCCGTCATCAACATCACGACGGGCAAGGCGTCCAAGCAATATATCCTCACATATATCTTGGCGCTCATCTTCCTCGTGAAGTTCTTCTTGGTCGTCTAGGGCGTACTG